>SXMN01000275.1 GCA_005777315.1 Verrucomicrobiales bacterium | reverse complement strand
TACAGCCACCTCCCGCACACGATGCTCCACCTCGCCCAGACTTGCCCATCCTGGATTCCATTCTAAAAGATTCTCTGTCTTCCTTCCTCACTCCTTTCAAACTAGCCAGTGAAAAACAACCAGGTAATTCCCGAAGAACCCTTTTTTACAAGAGGGGGCTCATTCGCGACGACCTCAATGCTTACAACGAGGATTACGCCTATGGCATAGACGGGCCTCACATCGTCGAGCATTTCAAGACTCGCGAGGAAATGGAAGCCGCGATCCGGGCGCATCGGATGTGGCCTCTCGGGTTCGTTCAAATTCCGGACGGCAGCGGCGGGTGGCGCGACAGCAACCTGCCGGTCTTTGCGCACGCGGGCGAACGCATGCTGACCACGGGACGGCCCACGCTTGTCATCTACGGGCTCAAAGCTTACGCCGAGCAATCTCAGGCCATAGAACGTGAACGTGAACGTTTCCGCCTGTATGAGCGCGCGCTTGAAGAAGGTGCAGTCATTGAGCAGTTGGAGGAAGCGGAAGACCGATCCGCGCTAAAGGGCGTGGATTTTGAGGCGAGGATTCTTCCGGGCACAAACTCAGTCGAGGAACTCTTTTCGCCGCTCCTCGGAGCGCTGCTCGAAACGCGCCGTCAATTTCGCCGCGAAGCCTGGGGCATCACCTCGCCAGGTCGCGCCAATGGTGAAGCAGCGCAGGCGATCTCTCTTCTTGAATCGCGTGGCATTCCCGCCCGCGAACGGGATTGCCTCCTGGGAGTCGATGCCTATTACAGCACCTTTCGTTTCGAGCATCGAGTGAACGGCCAGCGCCGGGTCACGAGAATGACCCACATTCCGAGCCTGGCCGACATCCGGCGAACCATCATCGCTTCTGAAACTGGGCGTGAGATCGAGGCGCTCCGGCGCACGGGGGTTGCTCCGGGGGGCAGGGGAGTGGTGTTGCTCAATGAGGTTCGTCAAATCAACGGAAACTTCGAGGTCGGATCGCAACTCGAAGCGTCTCGCTCGATCACCGTCGATGCCGTGCTCGACCAGATTGAACGACTCCCTGTCGTGGATCGTGCCCGGCTCGATCGAAATCGATTCGCAGCCACTCGATTGAATCTTGGCGTCGTGGATGGCAACCAACCTCAACAGGTCTTCGTTACCATCGAGTTTCCCATCGACACCACTCTGATCCGCGACCGGACCAATCTTCTCAGCGGCGTGCGCGAGCGACTTCGTTACTTGAACGGAAGCTGGCTGGGAACCGTGACCGGTCGCCGGATCATGGAGCTCGAATACGACGCTGACGGACGGGAAATCGCCAGCCGCATCTGGCACAATGCGGGAACGTTGGATGCGCCAGCCAAAGGACTTCTCCTCCAGCAGACCCGTACGGTGGAAACCTGGGCCACCGCGCCGGCAACAGCATCACTCGATCCCTACCTGCCGACGATTACCAAGATCCTGTTCGACCATGTCACTGGACAGACTCGCAGAGAGTTGTTCGGCCTGTTCCCGCTTCCCATCGCGACAGCGGACGATCAGTTTGTCACGGAATCCCGATACTCACCTTTTGGAATCCTTGCCTCCGCCGCAACGAGCAATAACGGGCGCAATAACGCGGATTGGCAACGGCCATTGCTCGAAAAGCTTGTCAATCCGATCCTCGGCAACTCAAGGTTTTCGCTCACCAACCAGATTCCCGAAGCCGCACTCACCACCCTCTCGGATCTGCGGTCCAATCGTTTCACTCTTCCCGTGGTTCGCAGGGATCTGCTCAGGCAAACGACGAAGTCTCTGCTGTTGGATAACACTTACGATGGACGGATCATCCGGGAGGAATTTGTGGATGCATTCGATGGCACGCGTTCTTTCACGGTGGCTACCTCGCCCGAATACCGTGACGATTTCCACTTCGGCCTCGTACCGGTGGGGAGTCGCACTGAGAGCCTTCCGGGAGCTGCGCTGCTCGCCACCCAGAAGACCGTATCGTTCGATCCTGCCACCCGCCAACTGATCGCTGATGAAACCGATTACACCGGCAAGAGTCTGCGCCACACATGGGATCTTCGCTGGGAAGCACCCGTGGTGTCTGAAAGCACAGCTCGGCGCACCGTCACCACTTATGATCGCGATGGGAGGAACCTCGCTGCGGTGACGACCAGCCGATCCACGGGCGAAGAGCTCGCGCGACAGGAGTTTCAACTCGCGCCTGACGGACTAACCTGGAGCGGCACCCGCACTTTCTTGTTCCGTCCCGGCATCACCAATCGCGTCGAAGAAAGCACGTTAAGCAGTTTTGGGAAACTTATCTCCAATCGAAGCGCGGACGTATTCGAGGCCCGCCCGGTTTACGACGCTGACGGCCGGCAAACCGGAGTCAGAATTCAACGCCGCGGCGCTGGAGGAACGGGGTTCAGCCTCGTTCATCGGGTGGAGGATGACTTTCAATGGCAGGGCGGCGCCCTCAATTTTCGCGTCCAGACATTTCTGGATGGCCAGCCGCACGATCTCTTCCGGGCCATCATGGACGCCGAGGGCCGCACCGTTACAAACCAGCTCAAGAATCTTCCCAACCTTGCGCTCCACACTGCCGTAACGTTCGACGGAGATTCCGAGCGCCCGTTCCGGGCTGAAACCTTTCAGAATGGACGACTCCGGCTTTCGCGTGTTCTCCAGGCGGAAGCGCGTCAGCCTGATGGCTCCTGGCAGTTGCCCGTGCGCGTTGTCCCTGCCTGGGGACTTCCAAAAGTGGAGATTTTTACTCTCGGCGAACCGCTGGGACGCCCAGCTCTTGTTACCCTTGAAAGTGGCGATCAATTGCGAACCACGGTTTGGTATGACGGCACCGCGATCTCACAGACGACGGAACGTTACAGTCGCTCCGGTCTGCCGAAGGAACGGGTCGCCATGCAACCTGCTGGCATCGAGGCAGGAATCCCGTATGATGTCCTGCGCGTGGAACGTTTGACTCCGTGGGGTAACAGTTCCCTGGCTGAAACCAAGGCCATGGTGCGGGGGACGGATATCACTTTCTTCAGTGATACCGGCGAGGAGAAGACCTACTTCGACATTGCCGATCCGCTAAACCAGCCAGCTTACGGAATCGATCCGCACGGTCGCCATGGCGTGACGACGGAGTTGAGCGGAAGGCCGGTTTCCAACGTCCTGACCCTGCATACTGTCATCGCTGATCAAGCAACGGGATCAACACCAGCGGGTAACGAGACTTTGATGCGTTTGGCGGGCATCGATCTGCGCGGGTTGTTTTCTCACAAGATATCGTTCAAGACGTTCGATGCCGGCGGAAATCTGATCGATGAACGCATCGCGCGCATCCCCAATCTGGGTGACAAAACATACTCTGACGTTGCTTTGCGGCAGGCGCTCAGTGTCGCAAATCCGACGAAGCGGTTTCGCCAGCGTTTTGAGCGCGGCTGGCTGATCGAACAGCCGGACACACAAACCGGCGGCAGGATGCTGGTTTACACCAACGCTCCGCCCGCCGCCGGAACCCGCGCCTTCGCTGTCAATGAATCGGGCCGCGAGTTTCCCACGGAGATCGCGGGCATCAAGGCCAGCGCCGAAGAACTCGATCCTCTCAATGTTCCCAAGTCGTTTTTCCGAACCAGCCATTTCCCGGCAGTGCGCGAATTGAATCCATACATGCCAGGTGTGACTAATGTCTGGACCAGTTGGACGACTACGGAATCCAAGCCCGATGGCACTCGCTCCTTCGATTCAGAAACGTTTTACGACGCTCAAGGTCGGCTCGCCGTTTCTCGCGCTGCCAAGTCCACCGCCTCGGGAAGGCCTGGCTCCAAGATGGTGTTTCAATTGACCGATCTCCCTGTCGGCTCTCTCAAGCTCCACAACCTTGCGGCAGGATCTCAAACACTCCCGATTGACCTTGGCGGTCAGCAGGATTTCTCAGGCAGTGATTTCCTCGTGCTGCGCATTTCATCGATCAACCGATCGCAACTGGCGCTTACCTTTGCGGATGCTGGCGGAACCTCGGTAATGGTCACGAACGGCACGCCCGTTGTTGCTTCCCGTCATGTAAACTTCTGGCCCGCGCAACGCGGGGCGACTCGATGGCTGCCGGATTCAGTCCAGCCGGAGCAGGGAACATCCGTCACATTGTCTCCCTCCGTCGCTCCAGGAAATGAGCCGCTGATCATCTCTGTTCACGATCTGGACAGAGCAGGGCTCGACATCCGGCGGATTGTGGGCGGCTCAATTCTTCTCAGTGTGCCGTCTCCCCAAACGCTGGGCGTCTCAGCTCTCCAGCGGCTCAACCGTGGTGTCCCCTTTATTTCCAGCGCGATGCCCGTTGTCGAAGGGTTGCCGTCGTTTTCGAAACTGGAACAGCTTGCGACCTTCCGGGCTTTGGAACGCGAGGGGACATCCATCGACGCTCTTGCAGGACTGAACGAGAATTTCATCGCCAAATTCAATGGACTTCCGTTCGCGCACGGGCATGTCCAGACACAAGGCCGTCGTCATCCAGTCGTGGTGTTCTCGGATAGCTCGGACGCGGATGCTCCCACGCCTCTCTACGCCATCTCCAGGCGAGACGGTCGTTTCATTGAGCATTACGCCATGCCGAGCTGGGGCGATGCCCAGGTGTACACCGTCGTCAACGGTTTCAAGATTCCTCGTTACGACGTTTTCAATGCCCGAAATCTCGCGGATGAAAACAGTCCCGGATTCGCAGCCTACGGCTACGATTACTCCGTGCGGCTGCAAGTGGCGAGGGATGGACTGTTCCCTGCGCTCAGAAATCGAATTGATGCGAACAGCTACCGCCTTGCCGGTGAAGGCGCCCTTCTTCGACTTGTAGCGCCTGAAGATACGGAGCGGAGGCGTTCCTTCGATTATGGTGAATTGCACAACGCTTCGACGCAGGCCGTCCGGATCGCAAGTTTGCCTTCACTCGCGCAATCACTGCTCCATGCGCGCCGCGTCCCTTGGATGAACATGAATCCGGCAGCCGCTGCGCCGCTTCCTTTGAACCTCCCGGCGTTGCGCACAAACCTGCTCGGATTTCACGTCAATAGCTTTCCCCACTCACCCGACAAGGACAGCGGGCGACCGGCCCCAGGGACCGGGCTGTTGCCCACTTCCTTCGATCCTGAGTCAGGAAACTTCGTGAACACCAGCGCCGAAGCGGAACTCATCGGTCTATCGGTGGCGCTCGGAGAGGACAATCTGGCTCGTGCCCTTCTGCAGCCTTACATGCAGAAGTCCCTTCTTGGATCTCAGCCACAGCCTTTGCACGATTCATACGATGGCTACACTCGAGCCGCGCGCACCAAGGATCCGCTCCTGGCGCGGGCTCCAGCTTCCCATCAGAACATCGAGGCTCAACTTTCCATCGCCGAGGCATCATTCATCGTGGGGCTGAAAACTGGAGATGCCGATGTTTTGACGCTGGGGCGCAACCTGGTGCTGATCGTTTTGGACCGGTTTCAATCCACCAATCGAATGCCGCGCGGAGTCACCACTCAACGCGCTTTGAATGACTGGGATTTCCTCGGAACCAGGTTGTGGCCGGAGGGCGCTCAATTCTCCACCCGCTGGAATGCCCGTGCCTGCCTGCTGTTTCGAGAACTCGACACTCCGGCAATTCGCGCGGCGCTCTGGCCACAGGATACGAACTGGACTCAAAGGATCCACGACGCCGCCCTCGATTCGGAAGCGTGGCTGCGCGCGAACCTGCTGCCGGAGGTCACCCGCACCGGAGTCGTTCCATCGGGTATTTTCGAAATTCAGGATGTTCACGGCAAGACCACCGCGCTCACGCCGGAGCGTTCCACTTCCGCAGCGGGATGGCTTGATTTCCTCCTTGCCGCCGACGCGATTGGGATTCCCCGGGAGTCCACACGCCACTGGCTGGACAATCTCGCCAGAACTCACGGTGTCACCATCAGCGGCATCTGGGGGCTCGACGAAGCAATCGCACTGGATCGTCCGGATGTGATTTCGCCCGCCTTGACCGCGCATTTCGCGCGTGTGGCGGCGGTGCTTGACCATTTGCCAGCGGCGTCATTCGCACGTCAGCAACTTGCGGCCCAGTCAAGGCCGGACGGCTGGCCTGTGGCAATCACAGCTACAACGCCCACTGTCCCTGTCAATGTCGGCAACGGCTCCTGGCTTTTCCCGGATGCCGCCCGAACCAACTGGCCGGTCTCGTTTGCCGTGCCGGCGGAGCTGTTTCGACCTGCGATCCAAACGACCGCCATCAACCCCGTCCGGACAGCGACGCCTGATGATGACCTTGATCGCTCGTGGTCAGGCATGGCTGTCACAGACCTGGCCGTCTTCGTGACCGTTACGGCGCTGTTTTATCTTGTGATTCTCGGCACGGCGATCTTCTGGTGGCGTTTTCGTGGACTGCGTGGGAAGGCGGATGTTTCGGTTGGAACCACACCCATGATGCCCGAGCCCTCGATGCAACGCGCCGAGGAGCGATGGGCCAAACGCGTGCTCGGCGTGCAGACTCCTTCCGGTTCGGAGAATACGCGCTTTTCCAACGCGCCGGTCGAACACAATTTCCTCATGCAGCTCCGTGCCATCTACAAACTGGCCATCGAATGGCGCCGCCAGGAGAATGATTGGGCTGAGGATGACATTCGAATTGCCGAGGACGAATCGGACCCCTGGCTCAATGGCATGGATGAGTTTGCCAGCATTGTTGGGATTTACATGCGATGGGTGATCAAGGCCGGGGCCAAGGACGGCTTCGAGCGCGCCGACATTCTGACCGAGCACGAGGACAGCAATCACATCTGGTCCCGCCTGGTCATGTTCTTCGCCGAATTCTACTGGGGGCTTCTCGTCCTCGTGGACCAGTTCAACAACGCCGTCCTTCACGACGATAAGGCCCGTCTTCACGGCGAGATTACGCGGCTTCTTACCGCGCTGGGTGTACGGGAGCGCGCTCGCGCCTTCGATGCCAGGGTAATGTTCAATTGCCCGGCCAATCCCCAGGCGATGGATCTCCTCGTCATTCAAAAACCAGGCGCCACGCTGGAAAAGGTTCTGATGGACGCCTCGCTCAAACTGAGGATTCCCATTTCCCACCTGACTGGCTTCGTCGAGAAGTACAAGACCTTCAAGCGCCGGGAGCAACCGTGGCCGATTCATCCGTACATCATCGAGATGGCCAAGATGCTTCCCCATTTCGGGATCATGGGAATTGGAGCACTTGTTTGGTACAATCAAAGAGTCGGGGAGAATCCGATCGTTGCCTACCTGTGGGAACTTTTTCGACAACTCATCGGAAGCCCGACATCCCTCATCTGGGGCTTGCCTCTGATCGCGGGGACCGCATGCACCATTCTCGGTCATATCGCCAGGGTTTATCGGTTTACCGCCCCCATGCTTCCACGGATCCAGAATTCGACCATGATGCTGGACCGCACCATCACAGGCCTTTTTGCGCGGACGCACGATGTCATGCCCGGCCTCCGCAAAGGTCGCCGCTGGGATCCAAACATGTACGACCGCGCCGCGTGGGCGTTTCGCGCGGTTGGATTTACGATTCTCGGAATCACTCTTCTGCGTCTCGAACCACCGAGCTTCGCGACTTTCCTGACGGTGAAGGGCATCTTCGCAATGATCGCATTCGCGGAAGTGGGAGCCATCGTTCTCCCACTTGCGGCCGGGTTCATCAGTAAATGGCTCCAGGACCACAGCGCAACAGCCCCGGTATTTCGCGGCCTCCTGCAATTCATCCATAAACTGAACATCACCGCGACCCGGCCGGCTTCTCCACTGTGGCTCTCGATCAAGTACCACACGCAGCCCTCCGCTCCATCCGGCGACCGGGCCAGCACGATACAGACGGTCGTCTTCTATTTTGTCTTCGCGGCCATCTTCGCATTTGTCGGCGCGTATCTGTGTCAGGAAATGTTCCCGCTTTGGTTCACGGAGAAGTATCTCACGGCGGCGAACTGGAAGCTGGTTCTTGGCGGGTTCGTGTTCTGGAACACGATGTATCTCCTGCGTTACGGTCTCTTTCTGGCATTCACGGGACTCGCCTCGTTCGCGGCGACGTTTCCCATCAAAGCCCTCTTCATCATGTTTGCGGCCGTGCAGGTCGGGCTCGTGTGCCTGGACAAGATCAACGGATCTCAATGGCAGGTGTCTTCCACGATCAGCTACGCTGTGGCTGCCATCGGGCTCGTGCTCATCTGGTTTGAATCCCCGCTGGTAAGCTGGTTCCGGCGGAATCGTCCACAGTCGTCAGATGCAAAATCCGCGGTCGTGGGCACCAAGATGGCGTCCGTTACCAGCCAGACCGCTGCCGGACCCGATCAGACAGAGATCAAGGCTCCTCCCGCTTCGAACCTGGGCGTTGTTTACATGAGTGGAGATGACCTGTCGCATCTCAAGCTCACTCCGGCCCTGCTCATGTCCCGTTGGACCATCCTCCGCGACCGCCTCGATTCATCGGGAGTTGAACTGCTCTTTGGCCTCGCAGGGCGACCGGATGACAAGACTCTCGAGCGATGGTTCACCCGGCTGTACGAATCCGAGAAAAAGGCTGAAGTGACCCTCTGGCATCCATGCCAGATTTGCGTGAATGATGAGAAGCCGGTTTTCGATTCAAGCCTCGGTCTTCACATTCAGGTGGAAAGCACCGAAGCTCGCGAAGAACTCATCACCGCCTGGCACTTGCGCCGTTGGCTCGTCACGATGATGTCAACGGCGGGTCACGCCCAGGACACAGCCATCACGCTTGTGGACATTGCCGCCCGTCTCGCCAGCGAAGGCCTCGCGGCTGACACCGCCTTTTACCTCGTTCAGAACAAGTACGACAACAACGACAACAATCGGCCCAGTCAGACTCCTTACGACAAGGGCGAACTCGCTCATCGCAACAAGCTTGCCCGGCTGCTCAAACAGCTTGCGCCCGGCTGCCGCGCCTACAGCATCCAAAACTGGACGCCATTCGGATTCAAGGCAGGCGGGCTGACCGGGATGGATCTGGCGTATGAGGAAGCGATGCGGCTGACCACGATGCTCGTCCTCGACCGCAACGCGAACGTGCATGATCTCGACGCGTTGATGATCGACTTGCGTACTGCCCTTAACGATCCCGATGTCATCATCGTCATCCCTGGTCGTGGTACCACGAACACGCTCACGCCGCTCGGTCAGGCGTCGCAGATGGTCGAGGAGGGGCACAGATCGTTCCTCAAGGGGCTGATGACCTGGCTCGGTGGTCGCGGCAGCGAAATGGTGGGAACAGGGTGGGGGAATCTGCTCGCCTGTTACTACGGCCGGACCCAGCGCGCCATGCTGGATCCCACCACGCCGAAGATGCCTCTGACTTCACGGATGCGCCGCGGGTCGTCGTTCGCCGTGCGGGTGGAAGGACTTATCGGTTTCACGCCTCATGCGGTGGGGATTTCGGAGGACACATGGGCCGTTTCACAAACAGCTCACAACGCGATGGCGCTCGGGCGGCGGGTGAAATTCCTCCTTTCCCGCGCGATATGGCACAAGATTCGGGAAACATGGAGTCACGCCGAATGGCTCGCCTCATTCCCGCGCTGGTCGGGCGGCTTCCTGCAAATGATGCACGATCCGTTGATGCAGCAGATCAATGATTTCGGTCCGGCATCCGTCTTCGCAAAGGAAGTCCGCTCGAACAGCGGTCGCAACTTCCTCACCGCGCCGTTTGCTCTCTTGAACATTCTCCTGATGCCGCTGGCGATCATGCTGGACGTGACTCCCTTCATCGAAATCCTCGTCGTCTTGTGGAATTTCGGTTTCGTCATGAACCAGATTCTCACCATTCACGGTCTCAACGTGTACCTTGAAGGTTCCGGTTTCAGCCGCGCTTCGGCGCTTGTCGGAGGCGGTTTCGCAGGCTTGATGTTGTGGGTGTTCCCCGCGGGGCTGATTTTTGGACCAGCCATCGTCCTGGGAGGATTTATTGTGGGCGGATTTGTTGCGGGCCTGAGTCGCTGGCTCTATTGCCGCGTCAGGGACATCATCCTCTTTGGCCCGCAGCTCGTCCTCCACACGCTCGGTCAACTGGTGCGGCAAAGCCTCGAATTCTCCGTGTCCGGCGCGTCTCCCGAAGATGCCAGGGGCGTGAACATGGCGTTCCGGACGAGTGCCGGTCCGCGTGAAGACCGTCCGCTCGACACGTTCCCCACCTTCATAAATCTGAGAACCATCATCTGGGTCGTTGGTCTTGTGGCGATTCTCCTCAACGTCGTGGCTCTGTCGAATCTCGACATGCTCAACGTCCTGCTGCTGCTCCCGTCGCTGCTTTTCAGCGTGAGCATCTTCGTCGGTCCCTTCCTGATGACGCCGAAGCCAGGCAAGCGCATCGGGCTTTCAATCGCACTCGCCAAAATGTTCGGGTGGGGAGCAACGCTGGCACTGCTCACCGGTCTCTCCGTGATGTTCGGGCGAGGTGGCTGGCTGGCTGGCCTCTCCGTCCTGGCCATGATCATCGTCATCGCATTGCTGCTGTACCGGGCGCTGAGATTCAGTCTGGTTCAGCGCGGAGTTAAAGCCGCTCGTCGTCGTTTCCAGACGCTGCTCACCAATACCGGAGTCGCTCAGGATATTGCCGGGAAGCTTGCTGCTCAGTTTGCGAGCGACGCCCAGGGTGATCGCGCGAAGATCGAAGCTGCACTCCGGCAGAATGCAGTTCCGGTAGCGGCTCATGAGCTTGTCATGCGTACAATCCTTGAAGACACCGCTCCAGCACTTCGGCGACCCGTTGACATCCTTACCAAGTCACGCTTCGCGCAGAACCGTTTCGTCTCCGCGTTCGCCAGATCCTTCCTGCTTTCGTACTTCGTTTTGATCTGGTTCTTCATCGTCCCGGTGCCGGGAATCTTCGTGTTCACCGCGCGCGACTACCGGATTTCCCTCCGTCACGAGGACATTTTGACGACGGTCTTCTGCGTGGTGGCATTGGCGTGCGCCGCCTTTTGGATTGGCCGGGTGGTGAACTGGTGGAAGCGCACTGGCATGGGCGCGCAAAGTCTCGAATCATCCGTCACGGAAGCTCACGAACAGGTACGCCGCAGCCTGGCTTCAACCACTCCGCTCAACGACGCCTCCACGTCCGCCGCCTTTGCCCTGCTGACGGATGCACAGACGTACGTGGATCAGCAAAGTCCCGCTCACGCAAGAAACGCAATCGAGTCAGCCAGGCTTCACCTAAAGCGTAATCACTAGCCTGTTAGGTGTCATACCGCTATGTGGCCTTCCAAATGGTTACGGATTGAGAGCGATTCCCCGCAGTTGCTTGCACAGTGTCATGGTCTGCGAGGGCAAGCTTGGGCGTATTCAACGAGTCACAGCCAGATGCTCGTGCGTTTTTATCGCGACGGCTCGCTGGCTGGGATCTACCTGTATTGCAAGAGCTGTGACTCGGTTCAATTTCAAAGTTCTTGGTGGGACGCGAATGTCAGAGTTCATATTTCACAGGGTCAGTATGGATCAGTTCTTACCAATACAGATGGTGACCGTTTGCGCATTGTGTGTGGGGCCGCATTCTTAGCGGAGAGTCCTGTGCTTATCAGTTTGCAAGAGATCTATGACGCTTAACACTGAGTGATCGATCTGCATTTGCACGGTGGGAGTTCGGTGTCGAACACAAGGCGGGGCAAGACAAAGCCTACGCGATTCTTCCGTATTCCCGTCCGGAAAGTAGCGGACCTCCGATCCGTACGCACGACGTTCCAAGAAATGCCCGGGAGGGCGGCATTCCACCGCCGCCCACGTTTGAACGGCGCGTGATGTCGCAGATGGATTTGACCACGCTATTCAGCGATTGCTGCGTGGCGTGGCGCTTGCCGTTGTCGTTGGCGTTGGCGGTTGGTCTGGCAATCCTTCTGGTCATCTAAGCGCTCCGTGGATTGGTCAAGTGTAAGTCAACGGATGAGTCAACCGCCTTGCGCCGTTTGCTTCGGGACCAGGTTGGCCGGTTCCTCCAGGATTCTCAGGATGGCTTCCGCGCAGTAAACCCGGTCCCGTTGGGCTTCGCTGATTTCCTTCACGATCTCCAGCGCTTCCAGCCGCTCCAATCCGCGCTGGGCGGTGGTGAAGGGCACTCCAAATTTCTCCACCGCCCTCTTGATCGTCAGAACCGGATTCGCGGCCACCAAATCGAGCAGCAACACCGGCGTCTTCGTCGGGCCGCAAGCCGCCTTCACTCGCCACCCGGTCAGCAGCTCGTTGATGCGCCCGGCGCGGCTCAGGGCGTCCTCGCTCTGCCGCGCCACGCCGTTGAGAAAATTAACCAGCCAGTCGCTCCACGCCCCGCGCTCGCTCACGCCGCGCAGGCCGTCGTAATAATCACGCCGTGTCGCCTCGAAGAACGCGCTCAGATACAGCATCGGCGTGGGCAGAATCCGCCGTTCGATCAGGAACAGCGTGATGAGCAGCCGTCCCACGCGGCCATTGCCATCGTGGAACGGATGGATGGCCTCGAACTGGTAATGCGCCAGTGCCGCCTGCGCCAGCGGCGGCAGGGCGCGGTCGTGCAAGAACTTTTCCCATTCCGCAAGGCAGGCCGGGACTTCCTCGGGTGGCGGTGGAACGCAGCTGGCCGTGGCGGGGTGCTGCCATGACGGCCAATCCGGGCAACTGTGGTGAGATAACCTCTGACCGCTTCAATGAGTTGAACGGAGCCAAGGGCGCGCTTCGCTTCCGCAAATTCTGTGATGGCGTCTTTGAGTGACAGGGCGACGTCCGGCGCGGCGCGGTCAGGCTTGTGACTGTTCAAGTGGTCGCGAAGCGCTTCGAGCTTTCCACCGGCGAATTTGAAAGCGCGCAACTCTTGCGGCGACATGGCTGTTGAGCCGTCGTTGCCGGAGGCGATCTGCCGAAGGATTCGATCGGCGTGCTGGCGGGCCTCGCCGAACTTGCTGAACGAGCGGACGACGCGCTTTCCCTCTGCCCGGCATGTAACCCGGTAGTACGGGTAACGGTCGGACTTGGCGTAGATTTTCGCCTTAGCGTGGCGATGTGTGACGATGAATGGAAACTTCAATTCACGCTTCCGGTTGGCCGGATTCTGTGCGGAAAGTGTGTGAGATTCAGGCGCATCATCAAAATCCCGGGGAAAGATGGTGCGCGCTGCAGGTTTCGAACCTGCGACCCCTACCGTGTGAAGGTAATGCTCTACCACTGAGCTAAGCGCGCTTCTGAGGCACTGCGGCTGAATGAATCAGAATCCGAATTGCTGTCAAGCCGCCGGACGAGTTCAAAGTATGGAGCCAACAATTCCGGGGCAAGCTGTTTTCCGAGCTTTCATCCAACGCCCCACGGCTGTGACAAAGTCATTGGAGAAAACAGTTGAGAGTTGAATGGCCATGGCGAGCATCTGATTTCTGGTGAATTTCGGTGGTTCAGCGACTTCAGGAAGGGCAAGGCTTGAGGTTTTTGAACGCCATCACCAAGC
>SXMN01000274.1 GCA_005777315.1 Verrucomicrobiales bacterium | reverse complement strand
GCTGATCAGAGCCTTCGAGATACATGTCTGCCTGCCAGTCCGGAGCCGGACTGGCAGACAAAGCGCGCAAACCACCATGCAGCTCACTTCGGCGCATGAGAACCGCACGCGACGACGAGCCGGAATCGATCCAGACATCAAGCGTGTCACTGGATTTGGCAACCGCTTCCGGGCCGGTCCAGTTGGCTGGCTTCAGTTCGTTCCAAAGATCTGCAGCGGATCGCTCGAACCACACGTTCGAGCCGTGCTGCTCCATCAACACGGAGGCATTGCGGACGATCTGGGCATCGAGAATCGGACTGCCCTGGGCATCGTAGAACGCCGGGATCGGGACGCCCCCGGTTCGCTTGCGCGAGATGCACCAGTCCGGACGTGATTTGACGGCGGCTTCGATGAGGCTCCGGCCCAAGTCGGGAATCAAGCCCACAGTGGCGATCGCTTCGATGGCGCGCTGACGGAATTGAGAGTGATCGATCTTGATGAACCACTGGTCCATCGCGCGAAAGATGACCGGTGTCTTGCTGCGCCAACAGAACGGGTAGCTGTGGTGGTAGTTCTCCTGATGCAGCAGCACCTCTCGAGCACGTAACTCGTGGATGACGGCTACATTAGCATCACTTTTCCCATGTTTTTCGAGAATGGACTTTCCAATCAACTCGTCTGGCATCTGCTGCTCCCGTGGAAAGTCATGCGTCAGTGCGAGGCAGCCGTTGTCATCCACCGGCGAGTAAATGGGCAACCCATTTTGGCGGCCGAGCTGGTAATCCTCCAGTCCATGCCCTGGCGCGATATGGACGAAACCGGTGCCGACCGTGCTCTCCACAAAGGCATCGCCGGCGAAGAGTTTCCCAGTGCGGTTGCAGAAAGGATGCTGATATTCGAGCCTGCCAAGGTCCGCTCCCTGAATTGAGCGGATGATCTCGTAACCATCCCACTTGCACTTTTCAGCGACATCGCCCAACAAAGCTCCGAGAAGGAAATAGTTCTCCTGCCCCACGCGGATGAGCGAGTAATTGAGAGTCGAATTGAAAGCAACGGCAAGGTTCGCGGGAAGCGTCCACGGTGTCGTCGTCCAGATCAGGATGAACGTCTTCGGATGCTCGATCACCGGGAACTTCACATAGATGCTCTGGCTGACATGATCGTTGTATTCGACCTCAGCCTCCGCCAGCGCCGTGCGGCACGGGATGCTCCAATAGACCGGCTTCTTGCCACGATACACAAAACCCTTCTCAACAATGTCTGCGAAGAGCCGGAGTTCTTCGGCTTCGTATTCCTTGTTCAGCGTAAGATACGGATTGTCCCAGTCGCCAAAGATGCCGAGCCGTTTGAATTGTTCGCGCTGAATGCCGATGTATTTTCGCGCATAGGCGTCGCACGCCATGCGAATGCTGGCAGCGTCGGCAGAAGTGTCGCCAGCTTTCCGCATCTCCTGGGTGACCTTGAATTCGATCGGCAGCCCATGACAGTCCCATCCGGGCACATACGGTGCATTCCGTCCACGCAAAGTCTGGTACTTGATGATGATGTCCTTGAGAATCTTGTTGAGCGCCGTACCGATGTGGACGTCACCATTGGCAAACGGAGGTCCGTCATGGAGGATGAACTTCGGATCATTCGCGCGCTCCTCTTGAATCCGTTCGTAAATCCTGCTCTGAGTCCATCGCTCCAGACGTTGCGGTTCTCGCGTCACCAGATCGGCTTTCATGGGAAAGTCCGTCTTGGGCAGGTTCAAAGTGTTTTTGTAGTCGGTTTGCGCCATGTTCAGGGACGCGAACGCTACCAGTGGCACTTAGGGGTGTCAAACGCTGGCACCCCTGCACACAGTGCTTGCAAACTCTCGCGAGGGTTTGGACACTCACCGCGCTGTTCTCTGTGCGCGGAGCAGATGATTCGGCGGTGATGCCCACAGTGAGGACGTCAGGCGCTCTGGTTAGCAAGAGGAATGGTTCACTGGGAGTCTAGCATGAGAAACTGTCATCGCCACCTTTGCATCGGTGCCACGCTGTGCTTCAGCGCGGCGCAGTCCAGCGCCTTCGAGATGAAGGATGCGCTGCTGTTTAGTTGGGATCCGGTGACCATCAAGCCTCAGATGGCGGTCACGCAAACTTTCAATGATAACATCTTTTATCGCGAGAGCGGCAGGCAGACTGGCGATCTTGTGACGACTCTCAGCCCGGGGGTGGCGATTCTCATCGGCAAGCGTGTGGATGACTACCTGACGCTGCGCTACACATTGCGTGATTACATCTATGTGGACCGCACAGACCTAAACACGATGGAGCATTCACTCGAGCTCGAGAGCAAGATTGATGGAAATCGGCTGACGTTGCACGGGACGGACCGCCTACAGTTTCTGTCCAGTCCAACCGGCACGGACATCAAAGCACTGGATGTCCAAGCGGGGGATGCGCCGGTGTTCATCCAGGAAGCGAATATCAAACGGATGTCGCTCTACGACAACTACACGCTGACGTACAAAACCGGGGAAAGGTCACAGATCTATGTGTCGGGGCTTTTGAGCATGACCGACTACGAGCAGGATGTCCGGCTGCTGGATTTTACCACCTTCGCCGGAACGGGAGGATTTGGGTGGATAGCATCGCAGAAAAGCCTGCTCTTTGGCGAAGCGTATTACGGCGCGACAACCACAGCCGCGAACTTGCCGGCACCGGATTATCCTGGTGTTACGTTCATGGGTGGAGCTCTTGGAATCCGCGGTAGGTTTACTACAAAGCTGGGTGGTGTCGTTCGCGCCGGTTACGAGACGAGAAAATTTGATGATGGCCAGAGCATACCAGGCAGCCCCGTGGCGAGCGTAGGCATCACATACGACTTCTCCAGCAAGACATCCTCCTCGCTTAATTTTGTGAGACGGCAGGATCTCTCGGTGTACTCCGGACAGCAGGCCTACACCGCGAACGTTGTCAGCTTGCAGGCAAGCCAGAAGATTGGCACTTCAGGCAAGTGGCGAGCGTCCGCCGGCAGCACTCTGGGAATGTATGACTACGATCAATCCGGACTGAACCGGAAAATCAGTTATGAAGTGCTGACTGCGAACTTTGCTCTGGCGTATCAACCGATGCTTTGGTTGACTGCGGCATTGAGCTATGATCTCTCGAGTGTGATAGGTGGCGAAGGGGGTATCACCAAGTATGATGTTAATCGAATCTCGCTGCATGTCGGGGTAGGATACTGAACATGAGACGCAACCCAGTTTTACAAATTATCGTTGGATTGGCATTCCTTCTTTCGCCGATCTCCAGTCAGTTGTTTGCAATCGAAGAGGGGATTGATCGCCGAATCGAGCGCTCGGATTTTCTGGTCATTGAGGTGTTCAATGAACGAGATCTCACGGTCGAACGTCGCGTCCAGGCGGGAGGAACCATCAGCTACCCTCTTCTAGGGGAAGTGGAAGTCGTGGGCAAAAGCACCGCACAGGTGGAGAGCATGCTGAAAAAACGGCTTGGGGAGGATTACCTGGTCAATCCCGAGGTGAGCGTGACGGTGAAGCAGTACCGAGCTCGCACTGTGACGGTGATTGGAAGAGTTCTAAAACCGGGAACTGTTCTGCTTCTGGAGGAAGAGAAAATGGACATCGTCCAAGCAATCGCCCAAGCCCAGGGTTTTTTGCCCAACGCTGATGAGGACAAGATCATGTTTACCCGTGGAGGAAAGACAGTTCGATATCGCTTCAAGGAATTGATGAAGATCACTGAAGGTTCGAAGAAGATCTGGCTGGAACCCGGCGATGTCATCGAGGTCAAAGAATCCGTGTTTTAAGAGAGTTGAGCCGAGCACGTATGGAGAACGAATCAATCCAACAGTCAGGGCAGACGGGCGCTGAGGAGTCCGTCAACCTTCGTCATTACTGGCACGTCATTCTCGAGCGACGCTGGCTGGTGATCGCGGCGTTCATTTCGGTTTTTATACTGAGCCTTATCTACCTCTTCAAGGCCACTCCGATCTACCTGGCAGGTGCGCGCATTCAAATTGATCGCGAGGCGGAAGGAATCCTCAGGGTCGAAGGACTCAACTTTTCCGCCAACCAGGAGCAGGATTATTTGCAGACTCAGTACAAGAACCTCTTGAGCCGCACCCTGCTTCAATCTGTTGCCAACAGCCTTAATTTACAGAAAGACGATCATTTCGCCCGAAGCGGGGACATCGCGAAGTCCCTTGCAGATACCCTTCAAATAACGCCTATCCGTCTCAGCCGATTGGTGGATGTAAAGGTTGAACACCCGGATGCCAAGAAGGCGGCGCTGATCGCAAACACGCTGGTCAATAAATTCATCGACAATAATCTGGATCAGAAGATCAGCTCCTCCAGTTTCATCGTCACACGACTCCGAACAGAAGTAGCCAGCCAGAAGCTTCAGCTCGAGCAGGCTCAAAAGAATCTCCAATCCTACTCCGTGCAGGAACAAAACGTCTCTTTTGAAGACACGGAGAACATCGTTTTTCAAGCACTCAGGCAATATCAGCAGGAGTATGCGCTCGCCAACAGCCAGGCGGAGGTGGCCCAGAAAATCAACGATGAGGTGACTCGGATGATTTCTGCGGGTGCCTTGGTGGACACAATCCCACAGGTTCAGAGGGATCCTGAAATCTCAGCTTTGAACAAGGAGCTGGCAGTTCTCGATGCGAAATTTGCATCGATAAAGCAGCGATACAAGACCAAGCACCCCGCATATCAGGAAGCCGAAGAACAAATCGGATCCCTCAAAGCATCGATTGCAAAACAGGCTAGTTCCCTTGTTCAATCGTTGAGCAACAACGCGACAATCTTGAGGCAGAACGCGGTCGAACTCCAAAAGCTTGTCGCAGCCCAGGAACAACGGCAGCTTAACTTGAAGGAAAAGAAGATCCAATACGACGTTCTCAAGAGGGATGTGGATCAGAGCGATCTTCTCTACAAGACAGTATTCCTCCGACTTAAGGAAACGGACATCACCAGCAAGAACAAGATCAACAACATGCGAGTTGTCGATCCGGCTGAAGCACCGCTGAAGGCGGTCAAACCTCGGTGGGTTCTGACCATTCTTCTGGGAATTGTCGGCGGACTTGGTGTCGCCATCGGCCTCGCATTCTTCGTCAATTACCTTGATGACTCCATCAAGAGTCAGGATGACGTTGAAACCTACCTCCGCCTGCCTTTCCTTGGTTATATTCCGAACATCAAAACGAACAGCGTTGTCGAGCGCGACCTTCAGGCTCACCTGCATCCGCAGTCGAACGCTGCCGAAGCTTTTCGTACCATCCGGGCCACGATTTCATTGACGCACAAGATTGACAAGTTTCGTGTGCTTGCCGTGACCAGCACCATCCCGTCGGAAGGTAAATCACTTGTGGCTTCAAATCTGGCGATTGTCCTCGCTCAAACAGGGCTGAAGACCCTGCTTGTTGATGCTGATTTGCGTCGCCCTTCGGTCCACAAGGCGTACCAGCTTCACAGCCCAACCGGACTTTCCTCCTACTTGAGCGAAGAAACATCGGACCTCGCCAGCATCACTCACAAGACAGAGGTGCCGAACCTCGATGTCATCTGCTGCGGCTCCGTGCCGGCCAATCCTTCAGAATTGATTGGATCCAAGCGGATGCGCGAGTTCCTACAAGTGACAGGCAAAGGATATGATCGTATCGTTCTCGACTGTCCGCCTATTTCAGCCGTGAGCGATCCGCTCGTGATCTCGGCGATGGCGGACGGGATACTTTTCGTGACCAAGTTCAACAAGATCCGCCGTGAACACGCCCGCAAGTCCGTCCAACGCGTCCAAAATGCTGGCATTCACATACTGGGGGTGGTGCTGAACGACATCGATTTCGAAGGTCGCGATTCCTACTATTATTCCTATTACTATTACCAGAACCGTTACTACGCGAGCGATTACAAGACCAAGGCCGACCGCTCCAAGCCCAAGTCGAAGGAAAAGACTGATGTCGGGGAAGCCGCAGTGAAGACACGAAACGGCCATTGAACCGGCTTTGAGCGGGAACGGGGCCCTACAAGCGGTAATAAATTGAGGATATATTGCTGCGGCTGACGGCGCTGGCAGGATCTGACGCAGGCTCGAATTCCCAAGGTTTCCGATTGATTGTTATTGTATGAAACTCCTGCAAAACCGTGTCCAACTACGATCGGTGTTGAGCATTGAGAGATCAAAGTTGGACATCACGGCGTGGGTGAGTGAGCAGGATGGAGCCTTCCACAAGGGTTTGAGTCCAGACCGCGTGTAAACAGCGCAAGTGCATCATAATGCATTGGGTGGCTTCGAGGGTCCAATGCACACCAGGGGGTAACAACGGAGTCTGCTTGTTCTGGCATTGCTGGCGGGCCTGCCGCAGTCGCTCTTCGCGTCGACGGTCCTCAGCGTGGTGGTTGGTTGTGTATCTGGTGCTGCTCTTGAAGCCTCAGTTCATAGGCAAAAACAGGACGTGAACCGGGGCCATAAACTCCGGTTGGAAAGTTACCAGGTCACTTCTTCCCTGCGGCCGTCAGCAGCGACTGGGCATGCTTTAGAGCGGCTTCACCGTGTCCACCCAGCATGCGGGCAAGCTCTTCGACACGTTGGTTGCGGTCCAGCAAGGTGATGTCTGAGATCGTGCGTCCGGATTTGATTTCCTTGCTGACCCGATAGTGCGCGCTGGCCCCCGCCGCCACCGGTGCCAGATGCGTGATGCAGAGCACCTGGCGTTGCCGGGCGATCTCGCGCATTTTCTCACCAACGTTCATGACGGTTTCACCACCAACATTGGCATCCACTTCATCAAAGATCAGCACTGGCACATCATCCTCGGCTGCCAACGCCGTCTTGAGGGCCAACATCACGCGCGCCATTTCGCCTGATGAGGCAATGGCTCGCAAGGCGCGCGCGGGTTCACCAACGTTCGGAGCAAACTGGAACTCGACGGAATCGAATCCGGTCATACTGAACTCCCTGGCTCCCGCGGGGCTTTCTTTCGCCCCGGATGGAGCCGATGTCAGCGCGATCTCGAACAGGCTCTGCTTGAATCCAAGATCCGCGAGATGATCTTTGACGGCCTTGCTCAACCGGGGAACTTGCTTTCGTCGTCGCGTCGAAAGATCACGGCCTTTGTCGGTTAACTGGCCGTCCAGTTTCGCCAGCTCCATTTGAATGCGTTCCAGCTCCTGATCACGTTGTTCGAGACTCGCAAGCTTGCTGCGCGCCTCTTCGCCAAACGCAATCACATCGGCGAGCGTCGAGCCGTACTTACGTTTGAGGGAGTGGATCACGTTGAGACGGTCCTCCAATTCGCGCAACCGCGCTGGATCGAGATCCAGCTTGTCTGCGTAAGCGGCAAGCTCATTCTGAAGATCACGCAGGATGTCGCTGGCCTGCCCGTGCAACTGGACCATTTGATCCGTTCCTGCGTCGAGCTTCTGAAGTTCGTGGAGGGCGCGGCCCATCGAACTTGCAAGCGCGACAAGTGAATGTTCGTCATCCGCCAATGCCGCCAGCGCGCTCTGGCTTAACTCGAGCAACCTCGCCGAATTGCTCGCGCGCTGGTGTTCCTGACCGACTTCGACCTCCTCATCCTCCCGCAGCCGCGCTGAAGTAATCTCGTTTACCTGAAATCGCAGGAGATCCAATTGCTGCGCGTAAGTCCGCTCATCCACGATCAGTGAGCGTTTTTC
The DNA here is from genome assembly GCA_005777315.1 of Verrucomicrobiales bacterium. Lineage (GTDB taxonomy): Bacteria > Verrucomicrobiota > Verrucomicrobiia > Limisphaerales > F1-12-MAGs170 > F1-120-MAGs170. Next base: position 30,485 of record SXMN01000274.1, on the reverse strand, counting down.
CGCTTCCAGCGCCGATCTGCGCCTTGCGAGCGCTGCAAATTCCTCTCGAATCTCTTCCAGCCCGCCAAAGGCGTCCAGGATTGCGAGTTGCTTCGCCGGATCAAGGAGCGATTGGTGGTCGTGCGGGCCATGCATATCGACAAGCCATTCACCCATTTTCAAAAGCACCTGGAGAGTGGCAGGCGATCCATTGATGAACTGTCGGTTCGTGCCCGAAGCGGAAAAAGTTCGCTTGAGAAGAAGCTGGCCGGCCTCACAAGGTTCCAGGCCGTTCTCCGCTAGAAATTCAGGCAATGGAGCGCGCAACACCGTCAGGTCAAAGGATGCCTCCACCGTGCAATGCTCCGCGCCACTCCGTATCAACGTCCGGTCAGCACGCTCTCCGAGCACCAGATTGAGCGCGCCGATGATGATCGATTTGCCTGCGCCGGTTTCGCCCGTGATGGCGCTGTATCCCGGGCGAAGCTCAAGGGTAAGGTCGTCCACTAGAGCGAGGTTCCTGATCCGAAGCGTTGTGAGCATGGTTTGATCTGGAGCGACTGTGCCAATCCACATCCGGATCAGCAAAAGGAAAGTGGAACCGGCGGGTAACTAAAAAACCGTAACATTCGAAAACGACATTGCTATTGATCGCCTCATCCAGAGATGGAATCCTGCCAGAAATCGCAGGCATGCTCATGAGAACCCACCCCAACTCGAACCCTTCCACCGCTCTTGTAATTGCTTCCTTCCTGTCGGCGGCTGTTCTTTTCTTGTCCACTGGTTGCTCAAAGAAGCCGGCGCCGGACATCTCCGGTTACTGGCTCGGAAAGATCACCGTCAATGGGATCACGCTCACTCTGGGCATCGACATTACCAAGGTGGCCGATGGCAGGCTTGCAGCCACGTTCGACAGTCTTGATCAGGGAGTGCGTGACATTCCAGTGCCCGAGATCACTTATTCGAACGGCAACCTGAATTTGGGAATGAAGGCGCTGGCCGCCAGTTATGAGGGCAAGATCGATTCTACCGGCAGACAAATCGCCGGAACGTGGACTCAACTCAGGATGAATACTCCGCTGGTTTGGGAACGGAGCCAGAAGCCTGCTGCGCCAGACACAACAGCGGTGGATAAGAACTACGAGCCACGCGCGGGTTCGGAAATCCAGGGATTGTGGAAAGGCACGTTGTCATTGGGGCAGGCGCAGATGCGGCTCGTCTTCAAGATCGCCGAGTCTCCGGATGGCAAATTTTCAGGAGTAATGGACAGCGTCGATCAAGGGGCACGCAATTTTCCGTTCTCCGCGATCACTTACGTCAAACCGACATTGGACATCGAGTTGCAGCAGATTGCCGGAAATTTTAATGGAAAATTGGAGGCGGATGGCAGGGAAATCGTCGGCGACTGGGAGCAAGGAGGCCGGGTGATGCCACTCACGCTCACCAGGGCGAATGCCGGTGAGTTCGCGCCTTCCACCGATGCGTCAGTTTATGAGTGGAAGAATGAGTCGGAGCCACAAGGCATCTGGAGCGGAGCCTTGACGGTTCAAGGCACGACACTCCGGCTGACGATGAAGGTGGCTCGCGGCTCGGATGGGAAATTGAGCGGGTCAATGGACAGCATTGATCAAGGCGCACGCGACCTGCCAATGAACATTATTACTTTCGAGGATGGGACGATGCACATGGAATGGCAGGCGCTCAGAGCATCGTTTCATGGTGAGTTGTCCGATGGGAAACTCGTCGGACACTGGCGGCAAGGAGGCGTGGGCTTTCCGCTCACTTTGGAACGGAAAAAGGCAGTAGCGCCGCGTTGAGGCAGGCAGGACAACCCCGCCCCACCTGGCGAGTTCGCATCTGGGCGTAAGTTGAAGCCCATCGCCGGGTCTTGCCAGAAACTGAGTGGCTCTCGTAACTTGAGTCATCAAGAAAAACGAAAATCTTCCCATGCGCCATGCACCTGGCTTTCTCGCGGGTGTTATTGAGGGCTTTTATGGCCAGCCCTGGTCCCAGGCGGAACGGTTCGAATTGTTCGACTGGATGAGCGCCTGGGGGCTGAACACTTACCTTTACGCTCCAAAGGATGACCTGAAACACCGGGCGCTCTGGCGTGAACCTTACTTTCCGGCGGAGGAGGAATCTCTGCGCGCCATCATCGAGCGCTGCCAGCAAAGTGAACTCCGGTTCATCTACGCGCTGAGCCCGGGACTGGACATTCGGTACAGCCAGGAGTCAGAACTTGAGTGTTTGAAGAAGCGCTTCGAGCAGATGCTCGCGCTCGGGTGCCAGGATTTCGCCCTGCTGTTCGATGACATTCCAGACAGAATGGAACCCCAGGACTGCGAACGCTGGGATTCGTTCGCCGCCGCCCAGTGTCACGTGACCAATGCGATCTTCGGCTGGCTGCGCGAACGTAACGTCACCGGGAGATTGCTCTTTTGTCCAACGCCCTATTGCGACCGGATGGCAGAGCGCAAGCTTGGGGGTGAAGGCTACCTGAAAACCGTTGGTCGTAATCTATTGCCCGAAATCGACGTGTTCTGGACCGGACCAGAAATCATCTCGCGTGAGATTCCGCTGACGCACATTGAAACAATAACGGCGGTGCTGCGGCGCAAGCCACTCATCTGGGACAACCTTCACGCCAACGATTATGACGGACGCCGGTTTTACTGCGGGCCTTACTCCGGAAGAGCGCCAGGATTGCGGGGTGCCGTAAGCGGTTTGCTGATCAATCCGAACAATGAATTCCCCCTCAACTACGTGCCTCTCCGCACTCTGGCGGAATTCATTTACTGCGATGGAAGCTGGCATGCCCGGAAAGCATACCTGAATGCGATGCGCCAATGGCTGCCCTACTTCGAAACGGTTGGCCATCCTCTGACAATCCATGACCTCGTCCTTCTCGGGGACTGTTTTTATCTGCCTCATGAAGAAGGCGCGGAAGCGGAAGAATTCTATGATTCCACCCGACGACTCTTAGCGGCTGAACCTGGGAAATGGGGTGGACAGGTCATCGCCTTCCGCAAGCGCGCCAGCCAACTGCGGGATTGTTGCGCCCGCCTGACGGAGCTTCGGCATCGCCCTTTATTCTACGCGTTGAGCCGTCGATTGTGGGAGCTGCGCGAGGAGCTGGATCTATTGCTGAGTTACGTCCGCCAAAAAGTTGATGGCGGAACTCCTGATACGCCATGCCGCTCCGACTTTCATCTTCCAGGCACTTACCGGGGCGGCATGGTGCCGCGGCTTCAACACCTGTTGACTCAACATTCCGATGGAACCTTTGCGCCCAGCCGTGAAACCGCGGCACAAGGCAATGTCGCCGCAAACCTCCCGGCACCGGACACCTCTGCATGAACGATTGCACTATTCGCTGCGCCCGAGCTGGAGATGAACCGGGCGCTTATCAGGTCTGCTTGAAGACCGGCGACTACGGTCAGGACGGAGAGCCGTTCTACCAGGAAGATCCGGACGCCCTCGGCAGGATTTTCGTGGGTCCATATCTTGCGTTTGAACCTGAGTTGAGCCTTGTTCTGGAAGACAACGAAGGCATCTGCGGTTACGCCCTTGGGGCATTTGATTCAAAAGCTTTCTACTCGCGTTATGAGATGGAATGGCGACCGAAATTGTGCGCGCAGTTTCCCGAGCCTCAAGGCGACACGGCACGATGGAATCGCGTTCAGCAAGTTCACCATCTGTATCATCACCCCGATTACTTCACGCCCGAACCTTACGAAGCGTATCCGTCTCATCTTCACATCGACCTGATGAAACGCGCCCAGGGTCGGGGCTACGGTCGCCGCATGCTGGAAACAGTCATGAACCAATTGCGAGAACGCGGTGTTTCAGGAGCGCATCTGGGTGTGAGCATGGCGAACATTCCGGCGTTCGGATTCTACCAGCGCCTTGGATTTCGTGAGTTGATCCGTGTTGGTTCTGGAAATGATGGATGCATTTACATGGGAAAATCGCTGCACTGAAACACTGAAGCCTGAAAGAGAATGAAATCTTCCAAACTTGCAATTTTGGGCGGGAGCCCGATTCGCCCCCGTCCGTTCACTCAGTGGCCGGTCTTCGGAAAAGCCGATGAACGATGCCTGCTTCGCGCTCTCCGCAGTGGCAAATGGGGAAAACTTAACGGTGCGGAGGTCGCCGAATTTGAACGCCGTTTTGCAGCCATGCACGATTGCCGTCACGGGATCGGAGTGGTCAATGGAACCGTTTCACTGCGCCTCGGTCTGATGGCCGCGGGGCTCGAATCCGGAGATGAGGTGATCGTCCCACCATATACGTTTTACTCCACAGCCTCCGCTGTCATCGAGGCGAACGGGGTGCCTGTGTTCGCCGACATTGACCTGAATACGTTCAACCTCGACCCCGCCGCTGTCGAAGCCGCCATCACTCCACGAACACGGGCGATTATCCCAGTTCATTTCGCGGGTCAGCCGGTGGACATGACTGCTCTCATGAAGCTGGCGAAGAAACGGAATCTGACAGTCATCGAGGACGCCGCGCACGCACACGGCGCGAGCTTCAAGAACCGGCCAGCCGGCTCGCTCGGGCACCTGGGCTCCTTCTCCTTTCAATCGAGTAAGAACCTGACTTCCGGCGAAGGTGGCATCATCACCACCAACGATGACGATCTGGCGGAGCGCTGTCGTTCACTTCACAACTGCGGACGCATTCCCACCGGCGCATGGTATGAGCATCATCTCCTCGCGGGCAATTACCGGCTCGGCGAATTCCAAGGAGCTGTTCTGAACAGCCAGCTCGACCGCCTTGAAACACAGACCAAAATCCGCGACCGCAACGGTCAGTATCTCGCATCACGAATCAAGCAACTGCCAGGAATTCATCCCCAGCTGCGACCGGCCTCCTGCACGCGCCACAGTTATCACCTGTTCATGCTGCGCGTGAATGGCAAGGAATTCGGAGCCTCAAGAGCCACGGTGATCAAAGCGCTGCAAGCCGAGGGAATCCCCTGCTCTGGCGGCTACGCCATCTCCCTGCATCGCCAGCCGATGTTCCTAAACAAGGCTTTCGGTCCGTATCTGTCTGCTATCCGAGGCAAGCTGGACTACCGAAAAACGCACTGTCCAAACAGCGATTTGATCTGCCGTGAGCAATGCATCTGGATTGAGCAAAGCACTTTCCTTGGACCTCGCGCGGACATGGAAGACATCGCGGACGCTTTCGAGAAAGTTTACGAAAACCGAAGTGAACTGGCCGGGAAAGCGAACGGTTAAACAATCAATCCAGAATCAGATCCGGATTTTTCGCGGCCACTGCTGGTTGGCCTCCCAATAGGTCTGCTTCAGTTTTATCGGCGGATCGTCCGCTGACGGCTGAACTCTCCCATCAGCATCGATGGCTCGCGAGACAACGGTGTGCTCGCCGAAGGAAGGCTGCTTCCAGTCATACTGGAAGAAGGACCAGGAATACTTCGATTGTTCATCGGTGCGGATCTTCGCCAAACGCCACTCGCCGCCATCAATCCTGACCTCGACTCGCTGTAGCGGTGTGCCGTCCGTCCACGCGGCACCTGTGAAGCGCACCGTTCCGCCGGGGCGTCGGACGGCGTGGGCAATGATGGATTTCACATCCATCGGCCCGACCGACGTTTCGCGCCAGATGGTTTTGCCGTCTCGCTCTTCACCTCGAATGGTCACGTACTCGCGAGCCATGTACTTGCTCATGTAGCGCCGGTCGAGCAGCTCGATGCGGGTGAGCCACTTGATCCACGCAATGCCAAACCAGCCAGGAACGATCAGGCGCAACGGGGCTCCGTGGCTCTTGTCCAGAGGCTGGCCGTTCATTTCGTATGCAAGAATCACATCGTCGCGCAGGGCGTCCTTGAGCGAAAGGCTGCGCGCGAAGTTTTGCGTGTAATCCTTGTCACGGATCTTTTCCACCTTCTCATCCGCGCCGAAGAAGACGGCTTCGATGGCGCGGTGATCCATGCCACACTCACGGAGCAATGGCGCCAGTGCAGTGCCCGTCCATTTGACATTGCCCACCGCTCCCATGAACCCAACGCTGGAACTATTCCCGGAACATTCCAATGTGGCGGTCACGGTCTTGCGGCGACGTGACTTGATTTCAGGAAGCGTCAGCGAAAGAGGCTTCTTCACCAAACCGGACACTTCCAGTTTCCACCGGGCCGCATCCACTTCGGGAGTTCCGTAATGGCTCACCGCAAAGACCTGGTCATTGGGTGTGATCCACGAGTTCATCTTCTCCCAACGCAGTCCCTTGCCGGTGGGTTGAACGTCGAGGAAGGGGATGACCTCGCCACCCGGAGCTAATACGTCCAGCCCAAACGCACTCAGAGGGTGTCGCGCAAAGGCCAGCGCCGCGAACGCGACACTGCCCCGAATCAGATCACGACGGGAAACTTGACTGGTGCCAACAACACGCGAAGCGTTCATTGGAATTGGAGTAAAGTCCACGTGATCTACTTGATCACCGGCTTGCCAGCTTTTTCCCAGGCTTTCAGTCCGCCTTCGAGATTCACGACACTCTTGAACTTGAGGCCCATCAGTTTGTCGCTTGCTTTGACGCTGCGGACGCCGCCGGCGCAATGCACCAGGTACGTCTTGCTCTTGTCCAACGCCACCACCTGTTTCTCAAAGTCGGAGCCGTTCCAGTCGATGTTAATGGCGTTCTCGATATGACCGGCGGCGAATTCCTTGGCGGTCCGGACATCAAGGACAACGTTTGCTTTCTCCGCACGCAGCTTGTCGAATTCATCGACACCAACATTGCGATAAGTTTTGGCGGGAGCCGCGCCGGCCGCTGGTTTATCGTCGGCACGGAGAACATGGGTGAAGAGACTCAGGATGCTAAGAAGGAGGGAGATTGCGGCTTTCATGTCACAAGACTTAACCATACGAAAAACTTTGCAAACATAAACATCGTCCTGGCGGCGCAACCTGCGCCCCCATGATTTTCCCGTGCGCAAAAAAATCTTATCGCACATAGTTTGCGACATGCGTCTCATCCTGATGCTCAGCGTCCTCTGGCAGCAGCTCTGGCTGCCAGCGGCGGAACGTCCGGCTGACTTCGCATGGGCTTCACGCTTCGGAGGCAACAGCGATGATCTCGGTCGCAGTATTTGCGTGGATGGTCGAGGCGGTATCTTTATCTCGGGACATTTCTCAGGCAGCGCCGATTTTGGAATTCGAACCTTTGTCGCCACGGGGCAGGCCGGCTTCGTCATGAAGTCTAGCGACTCTGGGAAGACGCAATGGGTGGTCCCAATTGGCGGCAGCGTGGATGACGATTGCCGCAGTGTCGCTGCCGATTCGGAGGGTAATTGTGTTGTCGCCGGGAATTTCCGCGCATCTGTCAGCGTTGGCGATGGTGCGAATGGCCTCACGCTGAAGAGCGCTGGAGGAACCGACATCTTGCTGTTGAAGTTCAAGGCGGACGGAACTCCTCTTTGGGCGAGGAAGGCCGGCGGCGATGGGAACGATTACGGCTACGGTGTCTCGGTGGATGGCAATGGAGACATCCTCTTGACGGGCTCGTACGAAGGCATGAGCGGATTCGGCGGACTGAGCCTGCCTGGCGAGGACAAAACACAATTCTTCCTCGCGAAGTATGATTCCAGCGGACGCGCACTGTGGGTGAAGGACATCGCCGGCGGTGAGTCTGGCAGCGGGCTCGCCGTCAGAACAGACAGCTCCGGAAATGCGTTCGTCGCCGGCCGTTACAGTGTGGATCGAGCCAGATTAACTCCGCACTCCGTGTCATCAGCAGCAGTTCCCAAGAGCGATATGTTCGTTTCGGTGTATGACTCCACCGGTCTCAACAGGTGGTATCAAACCGCCGGAGGAGCAGGCACGGACGAAGCATACGCCGCCGCGACAGATTTGGATGGCAATGTGTATGTGGCTGGCATGTTCGAGACTTCTGCAAGGTTCAGCAGCAAAGTAACCCTGTCCGGTGAATCATCCGGCCCACAAATCTTCCTCGCCAAATACGATGCCGCCGGAAAATTTCTATGGGCGGCCAAACCATCCGGGCAACATGGTGGGGAGGCTCATGGAGTTTGCACAGATGCGTACGGTTTTGTTTTTCTGAGCGGTTATTTTTATGGAACGGCCAGGTTTGGAAGGACGATTCTGAATTCTCCAGGGAATCCCGCGATGTTTGTCGCCAAATATGATCCTGATGGAAATGTTCTTTGGGCAACCCAGACGCCGGGTTCTCCCATCTTCGTCGCGCTCGGCTTCGCGATCGACGCGCAGTCGCGGATGTATGTCACCGGCTACTTCAGAAGCAACGCCACAATCGGCGGCGGGCAGTTGCCCAACCTTGGTGGTCGCGATGCCTTCGTCACCAGACTTGACCCGCCTCCATTAGCCCTGGCTCTCGATGCTAAACTGTCAGATGGCGCGGTGGTGCTGCGTTGGCCGAGAACCATCTCCCCCTTTCTACTTGAAAGCCGCGCTGGCTTTTCGCCTGGCGCGCCCTGGCTGACCTTGACGAACACGCCTGCCACTTATCGAGATGAATGGATTCTCACCAATCAACCAACAGGAGTCGCTGAGTTTTACAGATTGCGCCGACAATGAGCTGGAATTTGGAACAAATCCGGACTCGAATCTGATCAACTGATGAAAATCACATACTATCTCGAAGTCATTTCCTCCTGGTGTTACTGGGCTGAACCCGCCTGGGCGGAGTTGAAACGTCGCTACGTGGGCCGTGTCGATTTTGCATGGAAAATCGCCCACATGACTGCCGATTCTTATCCGCAATCGACGACGCAATGCGATTGGTTCTATCGCCGGAGCGGCACGATCATGCGTTCGCCGTTCATGTTGAACTCAGGCTGGCTCGAAGCCGACATCAAGGAGTATCGCGTGCCCAATCTGGTGGCGGAGGCTGGCAAGGATTTCGGAGTGACGGATGATCGAATCCGCCTGGCCATTGCACAGGCTGGAGTGCGTGAAGGCCGAAAAGTCGGACGTTGGGAAGAGTCCGTGGCGGCAGGCGCAGGAGCGGCAGGCCTTGATCCCAAAGCTTTGCTTGCCCGCGCTCAATCGTCCGAAGTTTCACAGCGTACAGATGCGAGCACCGCAGAGTTTCTCGCGCTCCAGATGCCCCAAAGGCCAACCTTCTTGATCGAGAACTCCATCGGGGACCGCGCGGTGTTGTCAGGAACGGTGAAAGTGGAACCCTTGATCGCAGTGATCGAGGAACAGTTGGCTGATGAGGCCGCCTATGTTTCGCACCGCGTGCATTTCGGGAATCCACCACCGGGTTGAAGGAACCGAATGAAGCTGGCGGAAACCCATCCTTCATTGAGCGCGGCAGGCCCTGCCTGGAGCGTCTGTTTCAATCGTGGATCAAAGTGAAGGAAACACCCGCACGGCCCGGTAGTATCTCTCCGCCCTTCCGTCGTTCGGTGGCGTAAGGGTGAAGAAGGTCGCCACGTTGCCCGGTGAGAAATCGCCCACGTATTTCCAAACTTTCAGGTCGAAGCTTGTTTCGAGCGCGAAACCGCCACTGACCAATGAACCGCTGGGCAACACGAATTGAAAGGCCCCGCCGTCCATCGGCGAGACTCTGAGACGGAGATCCAGTTCCACAGCGTCAACCACAGTGATCGTCACTTCTTGGGCCTCTACGTAACCGCCCATCTCGCCGGTCGCGCGAGCAGTCAGGCGATAAGTTCCCGGCGTGGCGTTCTTCCACCCCTGCCACATTCTCTGCGGGATCACCCCGCCATCCCAGGGCGTCGGAATTTGGAACGTTGCCTCCACTCCCTCCTGCGGCCGTGGGCATGGACAAAACGGACAACACGACATCCCAATTCCTATCGGATTTCCGCCCGCGAGAATCTCAACCGAGGAGATGATGTCCGACGGCATCATCCCGCGGAGAATCACCGGAATCTCATCCCTCGATGAATAGACGAAACCGTCCCGAGGCTGCAAAAATTCCAGCACTGCTCCTGGTGTTTGCATCGGCGTGATGTGGAGCTTTACTGCGGAAGTCTTGCGCTTCAATCCGCCGGAGCTTGTGGCCGTGGCAACCATCAGATGATCCCCAGCCGCAGGATTGTTCCAGGTGAAGTGGTAAATGACATCAATATCGCCAGGCGTGAACTCGCTCTTTGATCCCGTTCCCAGCAGGACACCATTCGCATGGAACTCGATGCGGTTGAACGCGCCGTGCCATGAATCGTCAAGGTAAGCCGTGAGCCGAACCGAGCTGCCAGCGGCAATCGTGGTGCCCGGGGCAGGAGCCACAAAGTAGATGTTGGCATCGGACGGGTGCGCACCGCGCCCGGTCCAAGCGCAGATAAGTGTAAACAGCCAGGCAAGGTGAACTCTCATGGCGTCTCGAACTTAGCTGCATGTGTTTTGAGCAGCAAGTTCGCGTGCTTGATCCCCTGCCCGTTCAACAGACACCCGCTTTACACTGTGATTCTGCGTGCCTATGGTGCCCGAGCTGTGACTGTTGAAACGCTCAAAAAGCCGCGTGTGCTCGTGGGAATGAGCGGAGGAGTTGATTCCTCCGCGGCGGCAGCATTGCTCAAGGAACAGGGCTACGACGTCGTCGGAGTCACCCTGAAGCTCTGGCCGCAAGACTGCATCTCCCGCGCTGAAGACAAGTGCTGCGGCCCACAGGCGGTCATGGATGCCCGCGCTGTCTGTGACAAGCTCGATATTCCCTATTACCTGATTGACGAGGCGAAGGAGTTCCAGGAACAGGTCATCCAATACTTCGCGGATGAATACCGGGCCGGACGGACGCCGAACCCATGCGTGATGTGCAATGAGAAGCTCAAGTTCGGCAACCTGATCCGCCGCGCGCATCACCTGGGCGCGGAGAAAATCGCCACCGGACATTACGCGCGAATCGAGAAGAGCCCGGATGGACAGCGTCATCTGTTGATGCGCGGACGTGATTTGAAAAAGGACCAGAGTTACTTCCTCTTCTCGTTGCGACAGGAGCAGCTCGCAAGCGCGATGTTCCCGCTCGGAGAATTGACGAAGAGCGACACACGGGAAGTAGCGCGCGAATCCTGCCTCAAGACCTCAGAGAAGGAGGAGAGCATGGAAATCTGCTTCGTCCCGGACAAGGATTACGGACGCTTCCTGACTCAATCCAAGCTCGTCGAAAAACACCAGGGCGAGATTGTCGATGAGGCTGGACTCGTCCTTGGGCATCACGAAGGGATCGAATTCTACACCATCGGTCAGCGTAAGGGTCTCGGCATTTCGAGCCCGAAACCCCTTTACGTTCTTGAACTGGACGCAGAACGCAACCGCGTGGTCGTCGGCGCGGAAGACCGCCTGGTGAAGGAGGAACTCATCATCGAGCGCTGCAACTGGATTCCATTCGAAGAGCCCCGCGAACCCTTCACAGCCCTCGCCAAGATCCGCTACAACCACCCGGGCACCATCGCGACAGTAACGCCTTTGGAAGGCAACAGTGCTCGCGTGAAATTGCACGTTCCGCAACGCGCGATCACGCCCGGCCAGGCCTGCGTCCTTTATCAGGAGGACCTGGTGCTCGGCGGCGGCTGGATCCGCCGCTGAACCACGAATCAGACTCCCGCGTAAAACTCAGACAGCGGAAGCGTGACACACAGCGACGCGTGAGAAAGCCATCCACGCCTTCGTGGAAAGTCGGCGAGGGCTCGGGCAACCGTGAGGCCAATGCAGGAAGCCTTCTTGTTTTGGAACGATCTGGCAGTTATCCATCACCCATGCACCGGATGCGGGAACAAGCGCTGCGCGTCGGCGGTCGCACCTTCAATTGTGCCGTCGGTCCAAAAAACGGCCCGCCGCTCGTGCTTTTCCACGGCGTGACGCGCTGTTGGCGGGATTTCAACGCGCTGCTCCCCGCCTTGATCGAACGCTGGCAGATTTTCGCCGTTGATCATCGCGGCCATGGGAACTCAAGCCGAGTGCCGCAGCACTATCGAATCGCGGATTTCGCGGCAGATGCCGCCGCGTTCATGGACGCACATATTTCGAAGCCAGCAATTCTGATTGGCCACTCGCTTGGAGCGATGGTCGCGGCGGTAGTTGCCTCGGAACGTCCTGACCGGGTGCGCGCCCTGGTAATGGAAGATCCGCCTGGCACCACGCTGGCCGGGAATTTTCGCCAATCCCGATTTCATCTCCAATTCACCAACACCGCGCGACTGCTCACCACCGCACGTGACGTGGAGAGCTTGACGCGCGAACTGGCGAACATGGATGTGCAACGTCCAAGGGACGGCACCATCGTACGCTTCAGCGACATTCGAGATCTGAACGCCATCCGATTCGGTGCGGAATGCCTGCTCCAAATGGACCCGGCTGTCCTGGCGCCCCTGGTGCAAGGCCGCTGGCTGGAGGGCATGGACTGGTTTGGTTCGGTCTCGAAGATCAAATGCCCCACACTGCTTCTGCAGGCCGATCCGACGTGCGGCGGGATGCTGAACGAAGACGAGGCTGGCCGAATCACGTCGCTGATTCCCCATTGTGCGCGAGTGGATCTGCCCGGAGTCAGCCACGCGATTCATTCCACCCAGCCGGACAGGATGCTGGCACTCATCACGAATTTTCTGGAAACGAACAACCTCCTCTCCACAGAAACCCAGACATGAAAACCGCCACCGGAACCACAATTATCACCAACGGCCAGTTGATTGATGGCACAGGCGCGCCGGCTACGCCGAACGCGGCGCTGGTGATCAAGAACGGACGCATCGAATACGCCGGTTCAACCGAGCAAGCCCCCGCTGTGCCGCCGGACGCTGAACGCATCGACGCGCGCGGCGGCACAATCATGCCGGGATTGGTTGAAGCGCATTTCCACGCCACTTACTTCAACATCGCGGCGCTCGAGGATCTCGACATCAAGTATCCCGTCGAATACGTCTCCCTGCTTTCCTCGGTGAATTGCCGGCTCGCGCTCGAATGCGGCTATACCGCGGCACGCTCCGGCGGCTGCCTCTTCAACATCGACGTGTGGTTGAAGAAAGCCATCGAAAGCGACCTCATTCCCGGCCCCCGCCTGGCGTCGTCGGGACGCGAGATTTGTTCCGCCGGCGGGCTCATGGATTGGAACCCCGAGTTCCGCAAGATCGGCATGGAAGGTCTGGTCTTCATCATCAACGGTCAGGAGGACGCGCGCAAAGCCGTGCGAGCACTGGTCAAGGACGGCATCGAATGGGTGAAGACATATCCAACCGGCGACGCCGCCTCGCCCGACATCAACGATCATCACACTCTCTGCATGACTTTTGAGGAAATGCATGCCGTCGTCGCCACCGCTCACAATCACAAGCTGAAGGTCACGGGGCATTGCCGCGCGACCCAGGGCATCAAGAACGCCCTGCGTGCCGGCTACGACACCATCGAACACGGCACGTTCATAGATGACGAGGCGATGGATCTGTTGCTGGCGCGCAACACGCCGGTGATTCCCGCCCTTTATTTCGAGAAGGCCAGCGTCGAGCGCGGGCCGGAGTTCGGCCTATCGCAGCGCGTGATCGACGGACATCAGGAGACGCTCGACGGCGGAGCCGAGAGCGCGCGTCGAATCTTGAAGGCTGGCGGACGCCTGGGAATGGGCGGCGATTACGGCTTCGGCTGGAATCCGCACGGCGACTACGCGAAGGAGCTGGTCTTCTTCGTGAAGGATGTCGGCCTGACGCCGCTTGAAGTCATCAAATGCGCCACCAAGACCGGGTCCGAGATCATGGGACGCGGCGATGAGTTCGGCACACTTGAGAAGGGCAAGCTCGCGGATGTGCTCGTGGTAGATGGCGATCCGGTGAAGGACGTCTCGGTGCTGACAGAGCGCGCAAAATTCCTGGCCGTCATGCAGGGCGGCGTGATCAAGGCTGGATCTCTCGCCAAACCATTCCCCACGGTGGTGTCCCGGGAGAAGTGAGCGACCCGCGGGTTATCAGTCCTTCCAGCGCGACCATTCCAGTCCTGGCCGATCGACGCGAAATTGAACGAGCCGCATAACCTTGGCCTCGGTCACGTAGGCCGTACGACCGTCCTTGCCGCCAAAGCAAATGTTCGTCGGATTCGGCCCAAGCACGTCGATCTCGCGCAACACTTCTCCCTTTGGCGACAATTTCACCACCCTGCCCTTGCCATGGCGTGTGATGTATAGATTGCCCTCCACGTCACAGCGCATTCCGTCAAATCCGAAGTCATCAAACTTCTTGAGCAGCCGCTTGTTCTTCAACGAGCCGTCCTGGGCGATGTCGAACATCCACACATTACGCTGCACACTTTCGTTCACATAAAGCATTTGCCCGTCCGGGCTGACCTCAATGCCATTGGTTGTTCCCATGTCCGCCGCCTCGCGATGCATCTTGCCGTCGCGGGTGATGCGCCAGATCTGGCCGGTGCCATTCTTCCAGTTCGGATCGCTGGCGTAGAGCGTCCCATCAGGCGCGATGGCCAGATCGTTGGGCTGGTTCATGGCGTCATTGTGGGCAAATACGGTGACGGCCCGTGTTTTCATATCCACTCGCAACACGTTGTGGCCGGTGTAATCGGCGACGAACATCGCGCCTGACCTGTCAAAGCGGATGCCATTGCCGGCGCTTTTCTCCGGCAGTTCCACGAACACTTCCGCGCGGCCTTCCGGCGTGACACGCGCGATGTTCCGGACGTGACGATAGCTCACGCAATAAATGTTCCCGTCACGGTCGCAAGCGGGGCCTTCAATCCCGCTGGTGAATCCATCCTCCGCAAGGGTTGTCGCCACTAAGATCGTCTCGGCTGCAAAGGAACTGATGCCAGAATAGAGAGTGACCAAGATGGCTGCGAGATGAGCGAGCGTGTTCATGCTGGTTTCGTCAATTCGGCTGTGGTTGTCATTCTCTACCTTTGTTGAGCCCGGCAATACTCGACCGTCCGCCGGATTCCCTCAACAAGTGAAGTGGTTTTCCAATCCGGGTAAAGAGTTGATATCAAGTGAGGATTCAGCGGCGTGTGCGCAGGAATCTTTGGACCGCTCACCGAAAGCTTCGAGGCGGATCCAGGGGCTGCCGCACCAATGGCGGCAATGATCTGATCCACATCCACCTCCTCGCCGGCCAGATCGATAACCTGCGCACCAGGCGGCGTCTCCAACGCCCCGCGCGCAAAAGCCCTCGCCACGTCCTCCACGTAGTCATAGCCAACGCGTCCAGTATAGCTGACACAGAACGCCTCGCCCCGCGCCGCAGCCCGCGCAGCCAGCGACGGACCGGCGGTCAGTCCCACCTCTCGTTCCGGGCCGTAGGCGACTTGCGGACGGATCCCAATCGATGAAACCTGGAAGTGCGTCCAATACTGTTCGGCAATGATCTCGACCGTCTTCTTGAACGCGCCATAAAAGGTTGGCGGGCGGTTTTCCGCCACTGAACTGGCAATGGCGTGATCTGGTTCGGGACCGAACACAGCCACCGAGCTGGCGTAAGAGAATCCACGAATTCGACCGGCTTGGAGCCGGGCTTCCTCGAACAGCGACACACTGCCCATGACGTTCACATTGCAAGCCTCCCAAGGATCCGCCTGACAAGCCGGCGTTAGCAATGCGGCCAGGTGAATGATGTGTGTCACGCCGTGTTCGTCGAATGTGCGCTTCACCAATCCGCGATCCGCGAGAGTGCCCCGCACAAGTGGCACGGCTTCGCTCGCCGGGCCAATGACCCGCTCCCACCGTTTGGGACGCTCCCCGGCATCCAACACAACCACGCGCAATCCGCGTTCCAGCAATTCACGAACAACCCACGTGCCGATGAAACCGCAGCCTCCCGTCACCAGGATGGTGGATGTCGATCCAATGACGATCGATGCAGGAGAGTGAGCAGCACTCGCGGCGGCGCGGATGTCCTCCTCGCGAATGCGTCCTGTTCGACCTGTCCCCTTCACCGTTGTCCAATCCACACCCAGTTCTGCCGCCACCCGCGCTGCGCGAGGGCTGATGGTGCGAACAATTCCAGGCGGCGCTGTCGCTCGCGCACTCCGAGACATGACATCCTGAGTCGTCGAAACCACTGAATCTTTCCTGGGAGCGCCGGCATCCCTGCCAGCGAGTGCATCGTGCGGAGAATTGTCGGCAAGGATGCCGACTGTCCCAGATTCAACGAGCGTCGCTGATGCTTCGCTTCTTGAAAGCAGGTGCCCGAGAACATCGCCGACACGGATCGATTCGCCCGGCTTGGGACAATTCGCTGCGATCCTTAAAATGCCGCTGTCAATGGATTCGATTTCCTGGACAGCTTTGTCACCTTCGATGCTGAACAGCGCTTCGCCGGCACGCACCAACTCGCCGTCCTGCTTCAGCCAGGCGACAAAGCCGCCTTCCTCCATGGACCAGCCTAAGCGTGGGACGATGATCTCGATTGACATGGGACTTATTCCTCCGTGAGTTCGCGGACTGCTCTAACAATGTCCTCGATCTGCGGTATTGCCACTCTCTCCAGCGGCGGGCTGTAGGGCGTGGGAGCGAAGGCGCCGTTGAGCCGACGGATGGGAGCATCCAGATCGTCGAAGCCGGTGTCTGCCACGCGCGCGGCGATCTCCGCACCGAGTCCACAAGGAGAAAACGCCTCATCCACAATCAGCAAACGCCCGGTCTTCTTCACGGAGGCGAGGATGGTGTCCGTGTCGAGCGGCGAGATGGTGCGCGGGTCAATCACTTCGACGGAGATGCCATCCTTCGCGAGTTGGTCGGCAGCCACGAGTGAATGTTTGACCATCAGCCCAACAGCGACCACCGTGACATCGCCGCCTTCTCTGGCCTCACGAGCCCTGCCAAACTCGATTTCATAACTTTCGGCAGGCACCGGCCCCTTCATTGACATCAGTTCTCGCGGTTCCAGGAAAAGCACCGGATCGTCGCAACGCAACGCCCGGGTGAACAGCCCCTTGGCATCGTAAGGTGTCGATGGCACCACGACACGCAGCCCTGGAATATGGCTGTAGATCGAATGGTAGCTGCCCGAGTGGTGGGTCGCCGCGCTGTGCCCGATGCCGATGCAACCGCGCAACAGAATGGGCATGCGCAATCGGCCGCTGCTCATGTACTGCATCTTGGCGATCTGGTTGATGAGCTCGCCGAAAGCGTCGTTGATGAAATCGATGAACATGAAATCGATGATCGGACGTGTCCCTGTCATCGCCGCGCCACAACCAAGGCCAACAAACCCACGCTCGCAGATGGGCGTGTCGCGCAAACGTTCCGCTCCGTACTTCGCGAACAACCCGGCGGTCGTCCCGAAGTTCCCGCCACGCACGCCGATGCCTTCGCCGAGAACAAAGATGCCAGGGTTGCGCGCCATCTCGTAGTCCAACGCCTCCAGCGTGGCCGTGACGAACGAGATCTCGCGTTCCGTTGATGTAGCAGCCGACGTGAGTCGGCTCTGGTTCTTCTCAGATTTGAGCCGACTCAGGTCGGCTGCTACGGGATTGGAATAAACATGCGTCACCGCGTCTGCCGGTTCCGGCCACGATGCTTTCTCCGCTGCCTGACTGCTTGCCACGACCTCAGCCTGAATCTCCGCGTCGATGGCGTTCAACTCCGATTCCGTCGCCAGTTTTTTCGCGATCAGTCCGGCGCGCAGTTGCTTGATGGGACATCGTTCACGCCACGCCGTGACCTCCTCGCGCGTGCGATAAGTGTAGTCGCCCATCCCCTCAGAGTGCGGGCGGGTGCGGTAGGTTTTGCACTCGATCAGCGTCGGACCAGCACCGCTGCGCGCGCGCGCCACCGCTTCACCTGCGGCGGCAGCCACGTCCAACACAT
This sequence comes from Verrucomicrobiales bacterium, assembly GCA_005777315.1. Lineage (GTDB taxonomy): Bacteria > Verrucomicrobiota > Verrucomicrobiia > Limisphaerales > F1-12-MAGs170 > F1-120-MAGs170. The sequence goes on along the minus strand of SXMN01000274.1, from coordinate 12,737 downwards.
TGTTGCCATCCACTTCGATGCCGGGAATTCCGTAAGCCGCACCGCGACTCGCGACGCTTGGATTGCCCGCCGCGTATTGAAATGGAACTTCAGTGGCGAACTGATTGTTCTCGCAGACGAACAGCACCGGCAGCCGCCAGATGCTCGCCATGTTCAGCCCTTCGTGAAACGCGCCGTTGTTCACTGCGCCATCACCGAAAAACGCGACGGCCACATGGCCGGTCTTGAGCAACCGAAAGCTGTAGCCCGCGCCCGCCGCCTGAAGAATGCAAGGACCGACGATGCCGCTGGTGCCCATCATCCCAATCTCCGGAGCGAACAGGTGCATCGAACCGCCTCGGCCGCGTGAGCAACCCGTCGCGCGTCCGAACAACTCCGCGATCAACTCGACCGGCCGCATTCCCTTCGCCAACGCGTGCCCGTGTCCGCGATGCGTGCTGAAGACGACATCCTCTCGCCGCAAGTGCGAACAGACACCCACGGCAATCGCTTCCTGCCCGACGTACGTGTGACACGCGCCGTGAACGAGTCCGCGTTGATGACAGCGCGCGAGCTGCTCCTCCGTCTGGCGGATGAGTTGCATCGAACTATACCACTCGACCCGGGATGGCTGGATGGGAGTTGCAGTCTTCATGGAGTTTTCGGAGTGACCAGCGTCGTCGTCATTGTCTCTCCCAATCACGAACAGGGCCCGGCACGATGCGAAACAACGGATGCGGATCGGGCATAGAGACGCCGAAGTGTTGCTGGAACAACTGCGGCGCACGTACGTGCAGTTTGCGCTGCAAATGCTGCCACTCATAGAGCAACTGGCCGGACGTCTCTTCTACGGTGCCCGTGAACTTCGCGCGTGAGATCTTGGTCGCGTCGAAGCGGTAGCCACGCGAGCGCGCCTCCGTGACCAGCCCCTTCAGATAGGCAGCCATCACGGCGAGAGGCCGTGGTTGGGCCTGAAAACGTGCGAGCTGTGGGTGCCGTGTGTACCCGCGAGTGCCGCCGGCGAGAACCTTCTGTGCCAGCAATGCCTCCCGCCACGCAGCGACCAAGCCTTTCGCATCCAGGTAATGTGGGTGAACTGTCCAGAGTCTCATGGTTGCAAATTCTTGCCTGGATATCGCAGCGAGCCTCCCGCGTTCATTGATAGATTTCCACCATCCATCGGGATGAGCGTTCCGGTGATCCAACTCGATGCATCCGAGGCAAGGAACACGGCAAGCCCACGGATGTCATCCGGGTGTCCAAGGCGTCCGGCTGGAATGCCGCTCAGGAATTTCTCGCGCAGCGCGGGATTCTCCGCCATGCGGTGTTCGAGTCCAGGGTTCACCACTTGTGCCGGGAGGATGGCGTTCACACGCACTCCGCGCCCTGCCCATTCGGTGCTGAGTTCGCGGGTCATCTGCGCCACCGCACCCATCGCCATGCTGTAGGCGATGTGACCTCGCCCCAGCGAGGAGATGCTGGCAAGCGAGCCAATGTTCACAATGCTCCCGCCACCGGCGGCCAACATTCGCCGCCCCGCTTCCTGACACGCGCAGAAGCGCCCGAGCACCAGGTTGCGCCAGCAACGCTCCACATCTTCAAGTGAGATCGTTTCGGGCGCTCCGAGAATTCCGTCGCCCGCCACGTTTCCGAGGAAGTCGATTCGTCCGAAGGCCCGGTCGTGACGGACAAAGAGTTCACGAATCTGCGCGGGGTCGGAGACATCGCACTGTGCCACGAACGCACTCCTGCCCATCTCTTTTACGGCGATGGCGGTTTCGTGCGCTCTCGCTTCATTGCGATCTACGAGCATCAGGTGCGCACCCGCCTCGGCCAGCGCCAGCGCCATCGCACGGCCCATACCCTGCGCAGCACCCGTGACCAGGGCAACCTTTCCGCTCAGATCGAACATCTTTGTAGTCATTGGGAGTTTCTGGGTGCAATAGCGCTCATCATCGCCGAACACCATTGACGATGGTCGGCAAGGGCTGACCACGGACGGCGGCAATGGCGAGCAGGGCAACGGACTCGCGGAGCTTCCTCACCGCAGGCGTGCTGCACGAGGCGATGTGCGGGGCGAGAATTACATTTGGCAACTGGCGAATCGGATGACCGACAGGAATCGGCTCCGGATCGAACACGTCCAGCGCTGCCGCACCCAGGTGTCCGCTCTGCAACGCGGCAGTCAACGCCTCCGGATCGGCAAGGTCGCCTCGACCTACGTTGATGAAGATCGCACCGGGCTTGAGCTTCGCGAACGTCTCGCGATTCATAAGTCTTCGTGTCTGAGGAGTGGATGGACAATGCAGCGTGAGCACATCCGCGTTCTTCAGCAGTTCATCAAAGCCGGTTGGCAGCGCGCCAAGTTTTTCGATCTCCGTCGCCGGCACGACCGGATCAAACACCCGCACAGCGCACTTGAACGGAAGGAGACGTTTCACGACTTCGCGTCCGATGCGCCCGAAACCGACGACACCAACAGTCAGGTCACGCAATGCTTTCATGTCTGAGAGCGGTGCCGCCAGCCCCCATTTGCCCGCTCGAAGGTGATTCGCGTGCGTCACGACCTGTCGAGTCGTCGCGAGGATGAAAGCCAGCGTCTGATCCGCAACCTCATCGATGCAATAATCGGGGACGTTGCACACCGGAATGCCCCGTTCGCGCGCCTTGTCGAGGTCCACGTTGTCCACGCCGATGCCGTACCGGATGATGGCCTGCGCCTTCCGCATGGCCGACACAACATTCGCATTCACCTGGGCAAACTGCGTGATGACCGCATCAGCATGGGCGCAGTGGTCGATGAGTTCGGCTTCCGTCTTACACTGGCCCGCCATCAGCTCGACGCCGTGCGCTTTCAGGATTCCTTCCTCGACGCCGAGGTCAGGGAATGTCCAGTCGGTGACGACAACAATTGGAGCGGGTGAACTCATGCTTTGGTTTCTTGCAATGGTGAAGTCTGCACGATGGCGGCGCTTTTACCTTTCACACTCACGAAACTGATCAGGATTCCGCCCAGCAGATAACAGGCGGCGAGAAAGAGCAGGCAGGTGCTTTCGCTGGCGAGCCGGTTGTGCAGCCAGCCATTGATATGATTCCCCAGGTATCCCGCGAGGTTCGCGAGCATGTTGATAAAGCCGATGGAGACCGCCGCTGCCGAGGCCGTGAGCGTGATTGTAGGCAGCGCCCAGAAAGGCGACGGCCAGAAATACGCCACGAGACCGGTGGCGCACAGCCAGGTCATCACGACGGGAAATGACTGTCCATGAATCGCGCTGCCCGCGAGCAGGAGCGCCGTCATGACTTGCCCGCCGACACAATGCCATTTGCGGTCGCCGCTCCGATCCGAAGACTGGCCGGAGAGAAAAACTCCGATCATGCCGCAGGCATAAAAGAGGCCGCTGTAGAGCAGTGAAGCTTGGTCGGAACCGCCGGAGAGATTTTTCACCGTCGTCGGCAGCCAGAAGCCGAGCGCATAGCCGCCTGTATTGGTGGCAAAAATTCCCAGTCCGAGCAGCCAGACATTGCGCAATCGCAGCGCCTGCCAGACCGTGACGGCGCCCCCCACCTCTTTCGCCCGCGCCTCGGCCGCCAGCATTCCTTCCAGGTGATCCCGTTCCTCGGGTGTGAGCCATTTCGCATGACGAGGCCGATCCGTCATCCAGATCAACGTCACGACACCGAGAACGACCGCTGGCAAACCTTCCAGGATGAACATCCATTTCCAGCCAGCCAATCCGAGCCAGTTCACATCCAGCAACAATGCTGACACTGGCGCACCCAACGCCAGGCTGAACGGGACAGCCATCACAAGTCCTGAAAGCGCGCGCACCCGGTCAGCACTGACGAACCAGTGTGTAAAATATACTATGATGCCTGGAAAGAAACCCGCCTCGGCGACGCCCAGGAGAAAACGCGCTACGTAAAACTGCATCGGCGTCGCGACAAAGGCGGTGAGCGACGAGACCAAACCCCAGGAAACGAGTATGCGGGCAAACCACTTGCGGGCGCTCCAACGCTCGACCAGCAGCGCCCCGGGGATCTCCAGGATTAGGTAACCGATGAAAAAAATTCCGATACCCAACCCAAACACCGCCTCGGAGAACTTGAGGTCGCTGGCCATGCGCAGTTTTGCAAAGCCGACGTTGGCACGATCCAGGTAGGCGACGATGTAGATGACGAACACCAGCGGCAGCACGCGCCAGGCGACCTTGCGGCGAAGGGCGGCGATGTCGATCGTCGCCGGACTCACGCGAGTTCCTCCGGTGAAACTCCGGCGGCTGGCTGCGGGCAGTCCTGTTCCGTGATGGGCATTTTTGGTTGACGGTCGACCGTCAATTTCTAAGACTCCAGCCATGCCCATTGCCAGCACAAATTTCCCCGAGGCACCTCCGCGTTCGCTCACCGTGCTTCCACGCCGCACCATCGGCGATGATGTGCTCGACACGCTTCGCAAGTCGATCATCGCCGGCGCATTTGCCCAGGGCGATCACATCGCCGAAGGCACGGTGGCCCAACAATTCGGCGTGAGCCGCGCACCCGTTCGCGAGGCAATGATCCAACTGGAACGCGAGGGTTTGCTTACGTTCGACAAACGCGGAGCGGCCCGGGTGAAGAATTTCACCCCGGATGATTTCGAGGAGATCTTCAGCCTGCGGCTCGAGTTGGAAACGATGGCCGCCCGGCTGACCTGCCGGAGACTGACCGAGGCGGACGAGAATCGAATCGAGGAGAACATCGAACGCACGCGGACAGCCTCGCGTCTGCTGGAACTCACCCTGCTCGACATCGAGTTTCATGATCTCATCGTGCAGGCGGCGAAGCATTCACGCCTGATGACCTGCTGGGCCACACTCCGACATCAGCTTGAGTTCTGGCTCGCGCGCATGCAAAGCCGGCTTGCGGCGCCAGTGCCGAAGACACGCGACGCAACTGTGAAGAACCATCAGGGACTTCTCACGGCGTTGCGCTCAGGCAGTGAGACTCGTGCGGTCGCAGCCATTCGCGATCACATCGAGGGCTGGCGTCGCCAGCAGGCAGCCAAGGGAGTCAATGGACAGGCCATGAGGCAAAAGAAATGAAACCCTGATTGAACATCCCTGCGATCTGCGAGGAAACTCAAACCAGACCTCCAACCCAAATCTCAAACTCCTCTCATGAAAACAATACCAAGTCTCCCTCGTTGGGCGAGATCTGACTGGGCCTTCACGTTGATCGAGTTGCTGGTTGTGATCGCGATCATAGCAATCCTGGCCGGCATGCTCCTGCCCGCGCTCTCCGCCGCAAAGGAAAAGGGCAGACGCGCCAATTGCATCAGCAACCTCCGCCAGCTCGGCCTGGCCACGCATCTTTATGGGCTCGACTTCGATGACAAGGTCTTCAAGGGCGTCCGCGATGCGGGCGATTTCTACACGTTGAGCATCGAGTCGTTCATGTACCGCTACATCAGCAATCAATTTGGCGACAAAGTTTTCGACTGCCCCAACCTTTACCCAGTCCGTTATCCAGGAACAACCGACAAGCCGGACAGCCGTTACCAAACCGGCATCGGCTACTACATCGGCTACAATTATCATGGCGGGAAAAAGATGCCGGCCAACAGCGGCTGGGAATCACCCCAACGGCTCAGCGAAGATCCGAAGCTTGTTCTCTTCTCCGATCAAAACGTCTGGAACGACGCCTGGGTCACTGTGCCTCACGGTCCACGCGGACAAATTCGCAAAGGGCCCTACAAAGGCACCGGCATCACGCCCTCAGGCGGCAAGAATCCGAAGCAAATGGGTGCCGCTGGTGGAAACGTCGGCACCCTCGATGGTGCCGTAAACTGGCGGACCACCGCCCAGTGGAAGACAAATTACCTCGTCTATTCCGGCGGCGGTCATTGGGGCTACTGGTGAACGATCAAGGAGTTACCTCATCGCAAAATCACACACCGTCGATCTCCATGAAACCAAGGGTCAACAGAAGTCAGAGCAGTCGCCCATACGCCTCCTGGTTATGCGGTGTGTTTTTCAATCTGACAATCCTCGCGGCTTTCATCCTGACTCAGCCTGCCTCGATGGCGTCCGCCAGCACCAACAGCCACTGGGCCTTCCAGCCCGTGTTGCCGCCGACTCTTCCGAAGGTGCAGGCGAAAGATTCCATCCGCACAGCGATTGACAACTTCATCGTGGCAAAGCTCGAACAAAATCATCCTCAGCTCGCCCCGCCTGCGGACAAGCGGACACTCCTGCGGCGCGCGACCTTCGATCTCACCGGACTTCCACCAACTCCCGAGGACCTCAATGCCTTCATTGCGGACTCATCCCCGGATGCTTTCGCGAAAGTCATCGAGCGATTGCTGGCATCACCTCACTACGGCGAGCACTGGGGGCGGCATTGGTTGGATGTTGTTCGCTATGCCGACACGGCTGGAGAGACGGCGGATTACCCAGTGCCCGTCGCATGGCGCTATCAGAATTACGTCATTGATGCCTTCAACGCGGACAAGCCTTACGACGAATTTCTGCGCGAGCAGATCGCCGGGGATATTCTTGCTCAACAGGGACCATCCGAGCGCTACGCGGAACGCGTCACGGCCACCGGGTATCTGGCGATCTCGCGACGGTTCGGCTTTGATTCGGAGAATTACCATCACCTCACCATTCAAGACACCATCGACACTCTCGGGCAGAGCGTGCTTGGCTTGAGCCTGGGGTGCGCGCGTTGTCACGATCACAAGTATGATCCGATCCCTATGGCCGACTACTATGCGTTGTATGGAATCTTCGACAGCACGCGTTACGCATTCCCAGGGTCGGAGCAAAAGCAGAAATATCGATCCATGGTGCCGCTCAAGCCGAGCGGTGAAGCGACCTCGAACTGGCACGATTTTGATGAACGCATCGCCGCCTTGATCCGAAAACTGGAGAAGAACAAACAGTCGCCACCTGCAGCCGTTCTCCGCTCACTGGCCGACATGGACGGTGATTTTGAAATGCAAGCGATCGCTGCGGGAGGGAGTCGTGGTGTGTTGGTCCCTCCGTGGGTCTATGAAGGCGGCATTTCCGTCACCCGCGAAGCGCAAAGTCCGTTTGGGAATCTTTATCCCCTGGGCAAAGCTGGCGCGACCCTGCCGTCCGGCACTAACCAATATCAGTTCGGGCAGGCACTTTACCCTCACCGCACCCACGAGACAGGCGGGAAACTTTACATCAACCTTGATTTCAGGATTGCGACGAACATTGCCGATGCCAGCGGCCAGCACCGCTTCTGGATGGGTTCTCGAATGGTTTCGGCGTCGCCCATGCCAGCACATGAGTCACACTCCGCCACGCCGGATCAAAAAAAACCTGGCCTCGACGCTTCAAAGCCGCGGATCTCCCCAGCGTTCGAGATTCTGATTTCCTCCAAGGCGTTGGCATTTCACAACAGCCGCGGAGAAATTGAAACCCTTGCTCCACTTGACCCCGCTGGCTGGCACAACTTGAAACTCGTCCTGGATCTTGCCGCCAGGACCGTTTCTGGCGAAATCAGCACCACCAATTCATCACACTCGTTCACCGCCAAATCGTGCCTGACGACTTGGAATGGAACGCTCAACTACCTGGGTGTGGATTCCGTATCACACGACGGCGCGATCGTGCCCGGAATGGACATCGATAACATCGGCATCCGTGAAGCCCCGATCCTGTCGTTGGCCGCGTCATTGGAGGGCAAAGACGTGAAAGAAGATGAGCCGACGCTTCCGGCCCTCAATGAGCAGCTCAAGAGCCTCGTCGGGCTGGATGGCGACTTCGAGTTGCAGACCGCAAACAGCCCGCCTGACAAACCGTGGGAACCGGGTCCAAAGAGCGTGGTCAAGGTCTCCACTCAATCCCAAAGCCCCTACCGGCACATTTACGCACGGGGCGAGCTGGGCGTCCGACTTCCTGGCGGCACAGCCTACAACGGCTTCGGCCAGACTCTGACCAACGCCTGGAAAGCAGCCGCGACCGAACGGTTGCATGCGAGCTTTGACTTTCGATACACGCTGGATGAACCGACAACAGGATCATGGCGTTACTATCTCGGTCACGGTGCTGGGACATCGCCCGCCATCGAGTTGTTCATCAGCGATGGCCAACTGGTTCAACGCAGCGGAGACTCTCGATCGGCCGTTGCGTCGCTGCGTCCTGGTGAATGGTATCAAGTGCAGCTCACGCTGAACTTGAAGGACAAAACTTACACAGGATGGATCGGCACACCCACTGAACGGACGGAATTTCAAGGCACGACCGCGAACGGTTGGGATGGCATCATCGATCACACTTTCATCGACAGCTATGGGCACGTCGGAGGTTCGAAACCCGCGCTCGACGTTGACAACTTTTCCACAGGCGAAACTTCTTTCCCAGGATTTGAAGCAACTGTTGCCGAGTCATCAGCGGACATTCGCCACAAGCGTGAAAGAGTCACCGCGATCCGTCGTCAGAAAATCGCTTTGCAAGCCGAGGTTGATCAAGCCAGGCAGGAATTGAACGCCGCCCTGGCTGAAGGCCCCGACGATCTGGCGTATGCCGTCATGGAAGGATCACCGCGGAATGCTCGCATCCATCTGCGAGGTGAACAGGACAAACCCGGGGCTGAAGTTCCGCGGGGCTTCATCAAAGCCATCGGAGGCGAATCGCTTCCTCCCGCGACCGGGGGAAGCGGGCGACTGGAATTGGCGCGCTGGATTACACGCCCCGGGAATCCGCTCACGTCGCGGGTCATGGTGAACCGCATCTGGCAGTATCATTTCGGGCGCGGCCTGGTGGCGACGCCAAACGATTTTGGCATTCGCGGTCAGCCACCGACTCACCCTGAATTGCTCGATCACCTCGCAAGCCAGTTCATTGCCAATGGCTGGTCGATCAAGGCGATGCACCGGCTGATCATGGGAAGCGCGGTATATCAACAGAGGGCCGAAGGAGACAAGGGTCAGGAGTCAGGAGTCAGCGGGCGTGGAACTGACATTGACTCCCAACTCCTGACTTCTGCCCCGTTCACGCCTTTCCCCCGCCGCCGTCTCACCGCCGAGGAAACACGCGATTCCATCCTGTTCGTCAGCGGTGAACTGGATCGGGTGCCAGGCCGCGGCCATTCTTTTCCGTCACCCACAAGCTGGGGCTTCACCCAGCACGGTCCCTTCAGCGCGTTGTATGACCACAACAAGCGGAGCGTCTATTTGATGTCTCAACGGATCAAGCGACATCCGTTTCTCGCCTTGTTTGACGGCCCCGACCCGAACACCAGCACCGCCACGCGCAGCGTTTCCACCGTGCCAACGCAGGCTCTCTATTTCATGAACGCGCCATTCGTTCACGAAAAGTCAGACAAGTTTGCCGCCAGACTCCAAAAGACTTCGCCGTCCGAATCCGAACAAATCGCGCTCGCCTATCAATGGGCACTCGGACGCACTCCGGATGAACTGGAGAAAGCAGAAACCGCTGAATTCCTGGCAGCTTACCGGTCAGAACTCCGAGCGAAGGATTCTCACAAGGACACGCCCGCGGCACTGGCGGCATTCGCCCGCGTGATCATGGGCAGCAACGAATTTCTTCATGTCGATTAAGAGAGAAGTATGAACACGCGATCAGCTTTCGATTTTTCGCGCCGCACTTTCCTGCGCTCACTGGCTGGAGGGTCGGTGTTGTTACCGGGCCTTGTTTCACAACTTCTGGCCGAGGACGCAGCCACCGCCAGCAGTAGCGATCCCCTCGCTCCCAAACGTCCCCACCACTCGCCCAAAGCCAAGCGCGTGATCTTTCTCTACATGAGCGGCGGCGTGTCGCACGTCGATTCATGGGATCCCAAACCGAAGCTCTTCACCGACGCGGGCAAGACGGTGGCGGTGGATGAATTCCAGGGACGCAAGGGCGATTTCAAGATGTTCGCCAAGCGCCCGCAGTGGGAATTTGCCCGTCATGGCCGGTGCGGCACGGAGGTCAGCTCGCTCTTTCCCCACATGGCCGGCTGCGTGGATGACCTCTGCGTCATCCGCTCGATGAAATCAGACCACACCAACCATTACGAGGCGACGCTCGGCATCCACACCGGCTCGTTCACTTTCGCGCGGCCAAGCATCGGCTCATGGGTCAGCTACGGGCTGGGCTCCGAGAACCGCAACCTGCCGTCTTTCATCGTGATCGCACCCAAGACCCCGTATGCGGGCGGCCAGGTGTGGGCGAGCGACTTTCTGCCCGGCGCGCATCAAGGGACGCTTGTGCTGCCAGGAACGGAGCCTGTCGCAAACATCCAACGTCGTGTCGAAAGCAGCCGCCTGCAGGAACTCGAACTCGGAGCGCTGGCGAAGATGAATCAGCGGCATATCGCGACGCGCTCAGAGGATCCAATGCTCTCGGCTCGTATCAAGTCCTTCGAGACCGCCTTCGGAATGCAGGCTGAGATGCCCGAAGTCTTTGACCTCTCAAAGGAAAGCGACGCGACCCTGAAGCTTTACGGCCTGGAACGTGGCAGCACGAAAGGCTTCGCCTGGCAATGCCTCGTCGCGCGGCGGCTCGCGGAGCGGGGCGTGCGTTTTGTCGAGTTGATCGATGTCGGGTCGTCCGACAATTGGGATGCGCACGGCGACATGCTCACGCACACGCCACTGGCCAGGAACGTCGATCAAGCCATCGCGGGATTGCTGCGCGATTTGAAGTCGCGTGGAATGCTCGACGACACGCTGGTCGTGTGGACCACCGAATTCGGACGCACGCCGTTCAATAACGCCGCCGATGCGAAGGGCCGCGAGCATCATCACTGGGTGTTCTCCTCGTGGCTGGCTGGAGCTGGGGTGAAAGCGGGGTCGGTTTATGGCGAGTCCGACGATTACGGCATCAATGTGGGTAACAACCCGGTTCACGTCCACGACTTCCACGCGACGATTCTTCACCTGATGGGCCTCGATCATGAACGGTTGACCTATCGTCACTCGGGCCGTGATTACCGGCTCACGGATGTGGCTGGGAATGTCGTCAAAGGTTTGCTCACATGAATAGAAATCCAAACAGTTCGCACGTTTTGAAAACCACCTTACTCTTCACGATGCTCGCGCTGTCCCTCTGCCATGCAGGTGCAGCGGAATCCATCATTCAGCATCGCCTGCTCTTTTTCGAGTACGGCAAGGGGCCAAACCGCCTGATTGAACTCGACGCAAATGGCAAGGTGGTCTGGGAACACCAGCCTCCCAGTATCGCGGTCATCTTCCAGGTGCTCCCCAATGGCAACGTGCTCTATGCCTACGGCGGCAAGCCGACGGGTGTCCGCGAAATCACGCGCAAAGGAGTGGAAGTCTGGAACTACGTCAGCAAGTGCCCACAAGTTCTCGGCTGCGAGCGCCTCAACAACGGCAACACCATCGTGGCCGAACAAGGCCCCTGTCAGGCCGTTGAAGTAAATCCCAAAGGCGAAATCGTCCGAACCACGCCGCTCACGACGAGTCACGAAAGTTATCACCTCCAGGTACGCAGCGTTCATAAACTCGCCAATGGAAACATCCTCGCCGCGCACGAAGGCGAAGGTGCCGTGCGAGAGGTGGACGTGACTGGCAAAGTCGTCTGGGAATACACCGGAGTGGAGAATGCCGGCGACGCCCAACGTCTCCCGAACGGCAACACGCTCATTTCCTGCGGCACCCAAAAGCGCGTCATCGAAGTCACTCCCGACAAGCAGATTGCCTGGCAGTTCACCACGGCCGATGCGCCGGAGTTGAATCTCACCTGGGCCTCCAGCATTCAACGACTCAAGAATGGGAACACGGTCATCGGAAATTTTCTGCGCGGACAGGAAGGGAAAGGCGCGCACGTCTTTGAAGTAACGCGCGACAAGAAGGTCGTCTGGAAATGGGACGCCCACAGTTCCATCAAATCCCTGACCACCGTTCGCGTGCTCGATTGATATGGCTCAAACTCAAAACAAATCACCCTGGTCATTGACAGTCTGCCTGACAGCGATTGCGCTCCATTCTGCTGCGGCTGCGAGCCATTCGAAACTGGACAGGGAATTTACCGGCAAGATTCAGCCGATCCTCAAGCAGTATTGCCTTGGCTGTCATTCCACAGAGAAACACAAGGGTGACCTCGATCTGGAGCGCTTCAAATCTCTGTCCGAAATCATAAACCATCCGAAAGTCTGGCAGGACGTCCTTGAACAGCTTGGCCTCGGTGAAATGCCACCGAAAGAGAACCCCCAACCGACTCCCGCCGAGCGCGAGCAACTGATTGCGTGGGTGGGCAGCGCCCTGGACGAGGCAGCGAACGCTCGTGCCGGCGACCCCGGCCCCGTCGTGCTGCGCCGCCTCTCCAACGCGGAATACAAATACACCATTCACGACCTGACCGGCGTACCATCGCTCGACCCGGCAAAAGAGTTCCCCGTCGATTCCGCATCGGGTGAAGGATTCATGAACGTGGGCCAATCGCTCGTGATGTCGCCGGCCTTGGTCACCAAATTCCTGGACGCGGCCAAGGACATCGCGAATCACGCGGTGCTGCTTCCGGATGGAATCGCATTCTCGCCGAGCACATCGCAGCGGGATTGGGCTGAGGAGAAGCTCGCTGCCATCCGCGCGTTCTACGGCCGCTACTCGGTGCCGGGCGGCGGTTCAGCGGTGAACCTGCAAGGGATCAAGTTCGACACCAAGGACGGCGGCGTGCTTCCACTGGAGAAATATCTGGAGGCGACGCTGGAGTTGCGTGATGCACTGCCTGGTTCGACGAACCGTTCCTTCCCCCACACCCCGGCCCGCTCCCCCAGGG
>SXMN01000273.1 GCA_005777315.1 Verrucomicrobiales bacterium | reverse complement strand
TTCGCGTTCTGGCGGTGACAAACGGATGCGATACTTAATTGGCATCTACTCCAATTAGACACGCTTATCCAAAGTACAAGCTCAATTTGTTTGACCCATCAACTCACGACTGACGGAGTACTAGTCAAATGTCTCACGGAGAGACGGAACGGCCTGATGAGGAATCAACCAGTTATGCCCGCCGCAAAGCGTGGCCCGGCTTGTTCCTTAAGGATTGCGGCGATGGTAAAATCGCCGACCACAGGAGGTGTATGCAACCACTCGAACACGCCAGCAACGCAGAGTTGCTAGCAAAGCTCACCGGGAAAACCGCTGCGGACAAACTCGTGCAGCAATACGGTGGGCTGGTTGACCTGGCGAAAGCGTCCTTTGACGAACTCCAACACGTCAAAGGCATCGGGCAATCGAAGGCCGCAGCCATCAAGTCCGCGTTCCTGCTGGGGCAGCGATTGTCGCGCGAGGCGTATCCTGAGTCGCCCGTCATGGACAATCCGGAAGCCATCGCCGGGATTTTGCGCGAACAGAATCTCGCCTACACCGTCGAGAGCCTTCAGGTGTTGTTTCTAAACACCCGGCGACGCCTGATTGGGATACAGACGATCTCGCAAGGCACGCTCGACACCCTTCTCGTGCATCCGCGCGAGGTGTTCGCCACCGCCATTACGAAGCACGCATCGGCCATCGTGCTCGTTCACAATCATCCGAGCGGAGACCCGACGCCGAGCGAGGCGGACATCAAAGTCACCCGCGATCTAATCCGGGCGGGACAACTGCTCAAGATTGACGTGCTCGATCACGTCATCCTCGGACGCGCGACGCCGGAGCGCGCGAAGGATTTTTCCAGCTTGCGGGAGTTGGGTTATTTCTACTCGTGAGGCCGTCGGCGCGGCTGGCTGCAAGCCCTGCGACCTTGAAATGCTTCCACGATTTGAAATACTTAACGCGATGTCGCCGCGCTTTTCCGAACTCAACAAAGTCAAAGTGACGCCTCCAAGCAAAGAGGAATGGGAAGGCTATGTCATCGAATCACGATTCAAGGATGAACGTTGGATTTACAAACTTTCGATGACCGAAGACCCCAAGAAATCAGAATCCTTCGACTGCTGGTTTCCGGAGGAATGGCTCGAACGAACCAATTGAGCAGTTCCGCGACTTTCCGGGCTGCGGTCGTTTAACGTTGTTTCGGGACATCCCCGCTGGAGGCCCGCCAGAAGACCTCGACCAGAATAATGCCGCTCACCTCCCCAGGTTCGAGCTTGCTCGTGTCAATCATTAGCGAATCTTCCGTGAAGATGACCCGGCTCTGGTCGTAAATGTCGCGCTTCTTTGCGCCGCGAGCATTTGTGCTTTTAACGTGGCGCTGTTCGCGGACTTCTTCCGTGGCATCGAGGAAGAACTTGAACGGCGTGTGGGGGAAGACCACGCCGGCGATGTCGCGGCCCAGCATCACCACGCGACCGTAGCACTCGCACAGTCGTAACGTCGTGTTCACGAGCTTCCGCACTTCCGGGACAGCGGCGACCAAGGGCGTTTGCAGGCCCACTTGCTTCAATTCGTCCTTTGTGAACCAGCGCCCGGTGACCGCAACTTGAGCTTCCTCCGCCGTGCCCCCTTCGTTAGCCAAACGAACATCCAGTGCCACCCGTTTGCACCAGGCGACAACCTCGTCACCGTTGTTGATGTCCACCTCGGCTTGAAGACACGCCCTCGTCAGGGCGCGGTAAAACCGCCCGGAATCCACGAGCACTCCGCCGAGATGTCTGGCCACCAATTCGCCAGTGGTGTTCTTCCCTGAATGTGCCCAGCCATCAATGGCGATAATCATCTTCGTCGGCAGTTCTGGAAATGGATCGGTCCGCTTGGGCAACGAGGCGTCTTCAGTCTGCTTTGCCGCGTTTGTGTCAGACTTCCCCGTCGTGCCCGGCCCACTGTTCTTCTGATCCATCTTCATGGTCGTTCTCCTCTACAAAATGATTACTCACCAAGGTCAGTCGTATCCGAAGTTGAAAAGGGAACAGCCGATTTTTCACTACCCTCCGCTTCGAACGGACGCACCGGCGACCGTTGCAAGCGCAGCGCCGTGCGGGGCAATAGTTCCAGGCCAGCGACGGCCCGAACACGGTTCACCGCCCGGAGCAGTGAGCGCAGTTGAATTCTCACCGGAGCGTAAGGCTCGAATGGGAGGGTTTGAAACGCTCTATAGAGGTTATGCAAGTCCGCCTTGGTCGCGTTGCCCACCAACTTGCGCTTCAGTTCGAGAATCGTGTCCCGGTTGATACGAACCGATGCGTGATACGCGCCGCCACCGCGTTCCGGCCGGCAGCCAATGGAATAGCCCATGAACAGGATGGGCGTCCTGCGGATGTCCCGCAACCGCTTGGCTTCCGCCGCGAAGAAAGGGTGGACGCCGTCCGTGGCGATAATGACGTAATAACGCCCGTGGCGGAGGTATTGCACGTTGGCCTGACCCGCTCGTTTGCGCCGGGAACGCGTCCACTTGGAAACCGCGATGTCATACGCTGCTAGAATCTTGCAGTCAGCTTTGTCCGCCGGCTTGTGTGAAGGAATCACCCCGGTCACATAGAAGTAGTAACCGTTGGTAACGTAGCCAACGGCAAGCTGCTGATTGAATCCGGCCCGTGAAGTGGCCACGCATTGATACGACATCGCCTCGATCTCCAAACTGCGTTATGCCGCGTGAAAGATGGCGTGTGACTTTACTGGAAAAAGGCCGAAGAGACCCGCATCGAATCTTCCGCCTGCGGTCTGCAACGAATGCTCCGACCTCGCTTCTCGTGCCGGCCACCGTGGCTCCTTCGCTCAAATTCGTCCCGACGAACTCCGCGAACACGAACCGCGCCGAACCGCTCTGACTTCCACGAGCATCCGCCATTTTCAAAAAGTGAGAGGTTGCTTTTGGTGTTGGCGCAAGCCCTCTCGAAAGCCTAAATCCTTGATGCGATTGCAGAACCCCCGTGACCGTTCAGGCTGCCAGTCGAAATCCACGGCGCAGTTGCACAAAGCGCGTTCGGCGGACGAATGGCCGTGATTCGTGCCTTCCGCGCGCGCTGTATTCCTGCATTGGCGTTGCACAATAATAGCGGTTGCGCTGCCTGATGAACCTTTCCTGAACCTCCGTTGCTATCCGAACATAATCATTGCTCCAATAAATCGTATGTCTTCCTGCCGTTGTTCTTGTCCCCAAGACCAACAAGCCGGAACGCAGTTCTCCGCATGAGCAATGGGCGGGTGAAGATTTGGACTCCACCCGCCCACGACCTCATTGAGATGGGATTATTCCCGTCACCCCTTTCGTGTGTGCAATTGTGCCCGGCACCACCCGTCAGCATGCACACGCCGCTTCAACTGCCTTGCTGAAGCTGCGTCGAACCTTGCGGCTCGTCCTACTGGGAGCACTCTCATCAGTCTAAGGTGTTTGAATCACCGGCTGACTTGTTGGCCGGCACCGGATACCACTCCGGAAACCTCAGACCTTGCACGGTTAGTTTGACTCTTCGCTACAGCAGTCACGTTGGTCAGGACACTTTTTGTCCAGTCCATCCAGGTATGTGCAAAACTCCCGTCTCGCCATAGTTTCCAGTCCCGGTTTTTCGGAACTGATTTCAGGGGTTAGAATACAGAAGCTGCCCCTTACCCATCCTGATTTGGTTTTTCCCGATTCGGCTTCGTCTCTGCTGTTGCTGACTGGCAAGGGCTTGACGCCCCTTTCATCGTTGAGCTTTTCATGGTTCGCCTTGTTTCAGCGAATCCCCGGAACGTGTCAGTTTCCGGCTGGTCGGTGTTGCCATCGCCAGACTCCCGACGCCAGCGTGCGTTAATCGAACCTGTCGAGCTTTGCACCCGAATGGCCCTGTGTGGCTTTGGTCCGAATCCCGCCGAGGGATTTGCAGTGCTCCTTGTGCGCTGCTGACCCGCTTTGAATCAAACGGCTCTGCTGATTTTCACGTCAGAGTGTTTCCTGCTCGCCCGCATTCGCGGCGCTTTCAAGTGCATGAGATAGAATCTGAAGATTACTCCCGGTTGGAAACCGGGGATTACTTTCAGAAGCCTCTCTCTAACGTGGCGAGCCACTCTCGCGGCACCACGCTCTACGGGACAAGAGCTTGACGATTGGTAATCTCGTCTCCTTAGCCGGATGGTGAATCCGGTTTACTGGGCGCTCATGCCCATCTCAAATTCGGTCAGAGAAATGCGTTGGCATCACGCTGACTTGTCCGGAAGCGAAACCTCCGAAGCAGCCCCGGTTGTAACACGGTTTGAGCCTGCGTTTGAACGCTTCCGAAGGTTTATCGAATTATGGTAGAAAAGATTTTACCGGGATGCGAGGCAGCAACCACCGGGAACTGAGACAGGGAGGGACGGGATTCGGGGCAGGTTTCACCGGGAAATGACACAGGTTTTCCCGCGCAAGATGCCGGAATGATTCGGCATCCTGGCAACCAACTTCTTAACTTTGTTTTCTAAACTATCAAAACAACAACAGAAAGGGTTGTTGTCCTTTTTGAAGGGGGAATCGTGGGAACAAACGCACGCATCGAAGAAGTTTCGATGCCTCAACAAAACTGCGAAGCAAGAGATGAAATGAACCTGGCTGAGTTCCCACTCTGCGCGCTGGCCCATCGGTTGAAACCCGAGGTGAAGACACTGCGGTTCAAGGACCAAATCCCGGACAAAAGCACCGGCAATTCAATTACGCGACAACTGACCATCACCGGCTCGGACGCTTTCGGGCTGCCGACCGGAAACGACGACGAGGTGCTACTCGGCTTGATTCAATTGACGCGGATGCGGGGCTTCGCAGATCGCAAGGTGTTCTTCACGCGCCACGAATTGATTCTGGTGCTCCGCTGGCGCGACGACAGCAAGAGCTATGCGCGTATCGAGGCATCATTGACACGGTGGACTGGCGTAACGCTCTACTACAACAACGCGTGGCGAAACAAGGAGCGCAAATCATGGATGAGCGAACAGTTCCACATTCTCGACAACGTGTGGCTGTGCCATCGCGGCGAGCCTCCTCCAGATGTCGGCCTGCCGGACCACGGCACGCCAATGTCGGCGTTTGTTTGGAACGAAGTGATCTTCCGCAGCTTCACCCAAGGAAATCTCAAGAGCATCGATTTCGACTTCTACAAGTCTCTCCAGAGCGCTGTCTCAAAACGGCTTTATCGCTTCCTCGATAAACGATTCTGGCACAGAAATCGCCTCGAATTCAAACTTCGCGAATTATGCTGCGAACATGTTGGCCTCTCTCGCAGTTACGACACCGCCGGTTTCAAGCGGAAACTTATGTCAGGTGTCAGTGAGCTTGAGGCAAGAGCATTCCTCGCGCCGCTTGCAACCCAGCAACGCTTCGTCAAGGTCCGTCGAGGGGAGTGGTCCGTGACATTTGAGAGAAGCAACACGGCTGGCACGCCTCTGCCGACGGATATTCAGCCTGAGCATGCAGCAGTAATCCAACCGCTGATAGACCGTGGCATCTCTCCACACCGAGCAGTCGAGATCGCCACCGGCTACACGGTCGCGCGAATTAAACGCCAGACCGAATGCTTCGACTGGCTGCAACAACGTCGGGATCGCAGAATCTCTCGGAATCCAGCGGGATTCTTGATCGCAGCCATCCGGCGAGATTTCGCGCCTCCACCTGATTTTCAAAAACGCAACAGTGCAGGGCCATCGTCGGTGTCAGTCGTTGAACGCGAGCCGACCTTAGCCGCAAAAGCTCGCCCTGAATTCAATGCTGGCGTCCTGGAGGAGGAGCGGGGACGAATCCAGGAGTTTTGGCGATCAATCCCGGAGCTTGAGCGTCCCGGATTGGAAGCCATTGCACTCGCAAATGCCAGCAGTTTTCATC
This sequence comes from Verrucomicrobiales bacterium, assembly GCA_005777315.1. Lineage (GTDB taxonomy): Bacteria > Verrucomicrobiota > Verrucomicrobiia > Limisphaerales > F1-12-MAGs170 > F1-120-MAGs170. The sequence continues at coordinate 381 of SXMN01000273.1, read as the reverse complement.
GCACGGTGATTGAACGGGGCGGGCCTTTCGCGGAGCCGACGAAAAGAGCATTACTCGACGCGTTCGCACGCGAAAGCCTGCGTGCGAAATCTTCCTGATCTCAATTCCTGCGCTTCCGCGACTTCACGTCTTAGAAGCCTCTGCCGCCACACCTACTTCTCGCTTAGGCGCAATGCCGTTTATGAATTCGGAAGAGTTGAACGGTTTACTTTGTAAGCAACCGGGCCGCGGCGGTAGGTATTTTTGCGCAGGCGAGGCCAACTGCTGACAGGTTGACGGAGCGCGCGGGGGCAGGAGCGTTGCCGCCGTTTTGGGATCGCCATATCGGCGAGCTGGCGCATCGTGCGCCGCACGACCAGTCGAACTTCTTTGGCGGTGAGC
>SXMN01000272.1 GCA_005777315.1 Verrucomicrobiales bacterium | reverse complement strand
GTCCATCCGCACGGACAATTGCCGATACTTTCTCCTGACCTGGGCGATGATGATCTTGAGCCGGATCCTTCGAGCTTATCTCTCGATCCGTTTCAAAAGCCAGCCTATTTGCTCAAGTTATTATTTCGCTCGCCCTTAGCGTTGCGCCGGCGCATCGCACGATCCGCTCTCGGGAAGGTTCAAGATCCACACTACGGTGTTTGATAAAGGCAGATAAACCGCGTCCGTATCGAAGATGTCAAACTCAGGCGGGGAAAAGAGAAAACCCGAGCAACTTCGCCGCATCGCGCAGGCGCTTGTCCGTGGCCACGAATTCGGTTCCGCCGGCGATGCGTGCGCTCGCCAGATGGAGGGCATCAAGCGTGCGAAGCAGGAGTGGTGGAGTCTGCTGGTAGCATAGGTCGAGCACTCGCCCGTATTCCTGTTCGACATCCGCGCCCAGTTCGATCAGACGAAGATCGGCGGTGGCGACATCCTGAAGCAACTCGTTGTGGAGCGTTTGCGCGGTGCCGACCTGCAAGATGCCTTCGCCTTCTTTGCGGAGAAGAGTGGCGCGGACTTCGTAGAGGGCGATCCGCGATGTGGTCATCGGTCCTGGCACGCTCGAGAGGTGGTTCGCGAACGTCGCTGAATCTGGCTCCTTCGCATAGAGTTTCACCAGCGTCGAAGTATCCCAGTAGCTCATTCAACCACGTTCGGCTCGGAGGTGTTCCAAGATTTCCTCCGTAGTCGGCGTGGTTTTTTCTGTCGCGGTGCTCTCACGCAGACGCGCGAGTTTGGCCAGCCATGCCTTGCGGTCCGAAGGTGGTTTGGTTGGCGGCACAGCCGTGAGCCTGGCAATTGCCTGCCCCTGCTGGGTGATCACCACTTCCTCGCCGCGTTGCGCCAGTTCAATGAGCCTGAGCAAATCGGTCCGAGTTTGTTCCAGCGTAGCCGTCATGGAGGCATTAAAATCACGGGATAGGATGAAGTCAATTCTGCCGCCGGACGGCGTGTCCGTGCGCCTGTGCGCCGTCCTCATGCCTTGCATCTGGCCTGCCAGCGCTCCCGCCAATACCCGGTGCTATTTTTGTACGGACCCTAAAGTCGCCCGGCAGTTTTGCCGATACGTGTGGATGAGCGGCGGTGTCTGGCCGCACAAACATGGAGCAAACGATGTCCGATCCTGTAGTCGATTTACTTGAGAAGGTCGAGCCGCTGCCAACGGCACCGATGATTCTGCCGAAACTGTTGAGCGCGTTGTCGGATCCGGATGTGGATCTGGATGAGATTGTTCTCCTGGTGGCCCAGGATCCGGCGATGGCGGCCACGGTGTTGAGGCTGTGCAACAGCGCGTATTTCGCTGATTCATCACCGACTGCGGAATTGAGGCAGGCGGTGGCGCGCGTTGGGCTCTATAATGTTTACCGGCTAGTGGTGACTGCCTGTGGTCAGAGTGTGTTAAGCATCGCGCAGCCAGGTTGGGGCGTGGAGGTGCATGATTTCTGGAAGCATTCCGTGCTAACCGGTCTGGCGGCTGAGGTGCTTGCGACAGAGTGCGGGGAGATGGGCGGACCGATGTTCACCGCGGGGTTGCTGCACGATTTTGGGAAATTGCTTCTCGCGAGCGCTTTCGAGACGGATTACGGCAGAGTCAGTTCCCAGGCTGCCGGTGATCCTGGCAAACTTGTCGAAATGGAGCGCATCTCGTTTCTGGTGGATCATGCGCAACTTGGTGGAGAGCTGCTCAAGCGTTGGAATTTCCCGATCGAAGTTGAAGCGGCTGTCAGATGGCACCATTCGCCGGAAGTCGGGGATGGTTCAAATCTTTCCGCATCGATCATCACCGTGGCGGATACCGTGGCGCACTTGATTCAATCCTCGCAAGGTTCAACTTGCGCCGCGGAAGCCACCATTCCGGGGCTCGATCGTGCATGCAAGCGGGTGGGTTTTTCACCTGCCGAATTTCAAAGTTATGTCGAACGGATGCGCGAGATGGTGACGGTTGTGGATGCAATCAGCCAGTTGGCGGCGTGAAATCCCGCCGAGTCTGGCAAGTGGGAGGCTGATCCGGTCGTGGCATGCCTGCTGACGAACTCGATGGAGCCAATGAGATCGCTGCGTTCACCGATTCACGGATGAAGAACGTTCACCCTGCCCGATTCCCGCCCTACTTCTTCAGAGATTCAATCAGGCGTTGGGTGATGGTCTCAACGGTGATGCTTTCAGCCTCCGCGCGGTAATTGATCAGGATGCGATGCCGGAGGACTGGGAGGGCGAGCGCCTGGATGTCTTCAACGGCTGCATGGCTCTTGCCGCGCAAGAGGGCGCGCGCCTTCGCCCCCAGCACGAGAAATTGAGCGGCTCGCAGACCCGCTCCCCAACTGACCCATTCATTGATGTAGTCGAGGGAGTCTTTTTGTTTGGGCCTTGAGGAGGCCGCCAGTCTGACGGCATATCGGATGACATCCTCGGCGATCGGCACTTTGCGGACGACGTCGTGGAACTGGAGCACGTCTTCGCCGGTGAAGAGCGGTTGGATGGGTTCAGCACGACGTCCGGTTGTCTGCGCCACGACGGCCACTTCGTCTTTTTCGGGCAGATAATTGATTACCACATTGAACATGAAACGGTCCAGTTGCGCCTCGGGCAAAGGATAGGTGCCTTCCATCTCGATGGGGTTTTGGGTGGCGAGAACAAAGAATGGTTCTTCCAGCACATGCCGCACTCCCGCAGCGGTGACTTGGTGCTCCTGCATGGCTTCGAGCAACGCGGCCTGGGTTTTTGGCGGAGTTCGGTTGATCTCGTCCGCGAGGATCATGTTCGCGAAGATGGGCCCTTTCACGAAAGTCATCTTCCGTCCTTCCCCGGTGTCGGTCAGGATTTCAGTCCCGATGATGTCGGCAGGCATCAGATCCGGCGTGAATTGAATGCGTTGAAATTTGAGGTGGAAAATCTGGGCGATGGATTTTACCAAAAGTGTTTTGGCCAGTCCTGGCGCTCCAGTGATCAGGCAGTGGCCGCCGGCAAAGAGTGCGATGAGCATTTCCTCGATGACTTCCTTCTGGCCGACGATGACCTTGGAGAGCTCAGTGTCGATGCGGGTGCGGCTGGCAAGGAGATGTTCCACGGCTCGTTGCTCGTTCTGGTAGGGAGTAGTAGGGGTTTCCACGATTATGCCTTTTGCGCGGTTTAATTACATGGGTTCCGGCTGTCGCGCCAGCTTTCGTTATTGGAATCCGAGGAACAAAAGCTTCGCATTCATCGAGTACGAAGCGCATCCTCCCGCCGTTTCCATGACGACAACCGACAGGACACTTCAACACCGGTTTGTGCGCGGGGTTTTCCTCGCATTGAGCCTTTTTCTCATTCCATGCTCAGGCATGGCCCAGCCTCAAATCTCGATTGCGCAGGAATGGATGCGCGCGGCACCGCCCGTACCCGATCTCAAGTTGCCCGCCACTCGCACTGCCTGGGAAAAACAACGCACCGAGATTCGAGGCACATTGACGAGACTCCTGGGTGATCTGCCTCCTCGTCCAGTCGATCCCAGGGCGCAGACGCTATCTCGTGAGGATCGTGGCGATTACATTTTTGAGAAATTCGAATTCGATAATGGAGCTGGCACCAGAGTGCCAGGGTACCTGTTCCTGCCAAAACGAACAGGCAAGGTTCCCGCCATCCTCTGGTGTCACTGGCACGGCGGCGATTACGATAACGGCAAAGAGGAATTGCTGCGCGCGGAGCACACGCCGGAGATGCCCGGGCCGACACTCGCAAAGCTGGGTTTTGCGGTGCTGGGAATTGATGCCTGCGGTTTTGGGGAGCGAAATGGCAAAGGCCCCGGTGGCTCTGGGGAGAAGGGCGGGGCAGGGGAGATGACGGCGAGCAAGTTTAATCTTTGGATGGGACGTTCCTTGTGGGGAATGATCCTCCGGGACGACCTGATGGCGCTCGACTACTTGTGCTCCCGGCCGGAAGTGGATTCGTCTCGCGTGGGCGCTACCGGGATCAGCAGGGGGGCGACTCGCACCTGGTGGCTGATGGCGCTGGATGAGAGGCTGCGAGCCGGTGTGGCCGTCGCATGCTTGACGCGTTACCAGGATTTAATCGAGGCGGGCGGTCTGAAACATCACGGCATCTACTATTTTGTACCCGGCATGTTGCGGGAGTTCGATACCGAGGCCGTGATTTCACTCGTCGCTCCACGCCGGCTCCTGTGCCTGACTGGCGATGAAGACTCAGGATCGCCGTTGGCGGGAATACGGAAGATTGAAGAGCAGGTCCGTCCTGCCTATGAACTTTACGAAGCTGCGTCGGCATTCGAGAGCGTGATTTACCCAAAGACCGGACATGTGTACACCCCCGACATGTGGCAGCGGATGGTGCGATGGATGGGGGAGAGCTTGGATCGAAAGTGATTCGGGAGGTCGGCATCCGGCTTGGAACTCGAGGTGTCCAATTTTTCCTGGTTGATCCCGAATGTGGACATTCTGACCGCATCACCTGTGAATTGAACAGGTCGGCGCTGTAGGAAAGGGCTGACAGGGTCTAGACAGGGTCTGTCTTGGCTGGCTGGTCTCAACTTGGCATGGCCTTTGCCTTGCGTGTGATTCTGTAGTCGAAATCACTATGAGACGGAAGAATTTGCCGGGAGGGACGGATTTGCAGAGCTGCGGGTCGTTACTTCCATGTTGGAGCGCATTTCAAGTCATCGGCAGGATTATGGGCTGTTTGCTCATGGGCGCGACGATCGAGGCGGAAGGGGCTGTTCCACCTGCGTGTTCGGCAATTTTAACGACGCCCGTTGCTGACATCTCGGTGGGTTTTCCTCAGACGTTCAACTGGACATTGGAAGGGTGTGCCGGGGCACAGATCGCATTCGCCACGACCGGGAATCTTCCTGATGAGGCGTATGTGCCCGACCCGATCGGAACATCCCACACAGTTTCCGCAGCAGAATGGGCACTCATTCGTGACACCCTTGATCCTGGGCATTCGATCGAGGTCTTTTACTGGACGGTTGTGGACGCTGATCCGCAAACGTTTATCGAGCTAACCGAGTGGCGGCCTTTCTACATCGTATCACAAATCCCCGAGATCAAATCATCTCCCTCGTCGGGCAGCGCAGCGGTTATCGGACAGTCCTTCGGACTTCACCTGGACGTACAGTATGATGTTTTAAGTGATGGAGTGTTGCAGGTGGACGTGCATGACGCGGATAACTCCACAAAGGTTCAAAACTGGGTGGTGATCAGCCAGCCGGGGCGCGCGACTCGCGGCTTCGACATCAATTTCACTCGCAATGCGGTGGGATCACGGGCCTACACGGTGACGGCTCTGTTTCGTCCGAACGTGGCGTCGGGATCTTTAACGGGTGTCAATCAAGACGATCTGGTCGCGACGGCGCCGGTTTACACGGTAAACTGGAACGTGCCGTCGGACACATCCAAGCCCGTGATGACGATTTCCACTCCGACATTGAATCCCACGCACTCGACAACCACTGGTTCCATCAATCTTGCAGGGACCTCCTCTGATGATGTGGGTGTGGTACAAGTTCTGTGGTCGAATGATCGCGGAGGGAGTGGCTTTGCATCGGGTACGACCAGTTGGGCGATCAACGCGCTGGCACTTCAGCCCGGAATCAATGTGTTGACTGTTACATCGCGAGACGCCGTGGGTAATTCTGGTTCGGATATCCTCACAGTGACTTATAACGTTCCCGACACGACCAAACCCTCGATTTCAATTTTATCCCCGACCACCCTTGGCACGTTTGCGGCGGGCACACCTCTGATCGATCTGGCAGGCACCGCCTCCGATGATGTGAATGTCACCCAAGTGACGTGGAGCAATGATCGTGGTGGCAGTGGAGTTGGCAATGGCACGATCAATTGGAGCGTCAACAATCTTCCTCTTTTAACCGGCCTCAACAACATCATAGTGACCGTAAAGGATACGGCTGGCAATCAAACCTCCGCTTTCCTCGCCATCACTTATGCCGCACCCGATGGCTCAGCGCCATTGGTCACCATCACCTCGCCGTCCTCCAGCGGTTCATACACCGGCAGCAAGTTCTTCGTCGATATGGCTGGCACCGCTTCCGACAATGTGGGCATTACACAGGTTACGTGGGCCAGTAGCCGGGGTGGTGGAGGAGTGGCTCAAGGAACGACGAGCTGGTCCATTGCCGCTGTCCAGCTTCAAAGCGGCGTGAACAACATTACAGTGACGGCGCGGGACGCTCTGGGAAATGGCGGCACCAGAACATTGGTGGTGGTCTTTTTTCCCACCGACATCACCGCGCCAAATCTCATCGTCAATGAAGTCGATCAAACGCTCTCGATGACGACGACCATTTCGCCGATCAAGTTTTCTGGCACAGCATCGGACAATGTTGGAGTTGAATCTGTGTTCTGGAGCAACGACCGGGGAGGTGGCGGCGATGCAACTGGCGTCAACATCTGGAAGCTGGATTCGGTTCCACTGGTCCGCGGCTTGAATCGGATCACAGTGACGGCGCAGGATCCTACTGGCAATCGCTTCAGACAAACTGTCCGTGTCACCTACAATCCACCGGACCTTCTACCTCCCGTCATCACAGTCAATGCGCCGACGACAGATGCCAGCTACACGTCGCTGTCTTCCAGGATAACCATCTCAGGCGTCAGTTCTGATGATCTGGATGTGATCAAAATCGCGTGGCGCAATGATCGAGGAGGCGCGGGTGACGCAACGGGCACGCTCAACTGGACCGCCGTCGATCTGCCTTTGAGTCTCGGCCCGAACATCCTCACGTTCACCGCGACAGACGGTTTCAAAAAGACAACCAGCACGACTTTGAATGTGTCTTATCGCCCCATCGACACGACTCCGCCCGGTTTGAACATCATCGCTCCCACGGTTGCCCCGGCATTCACGACGGATTCGCCAACGATAACAGTGAGTGGGAACGCGAGCGACAATTTCGAGGTAACGTCGGTCGCCTGGAAAAATGATCGTGGTGGAAGCGGGTTTGCCGTTGGAGCATCCGATTGGATTGTGAACGAAATCGCGCTTCAGCGAGGGATCAATGGGATTTCGTTCACTGCGACCGATTTCGCAGGTTTGACGACATCGAAGTCGCTCGAGGTGACCTATTCTCCACCAGACCATGTTGGTCCCGTCATCACGCCCGTGAGTCCGACCGGTGGACTTGAATTCACCACCAACCGTCGTCAGATCACCCTTCGTGGCACAGCCACGGACGACAACCAGGTCTCTCGAATAGCCTGGCTCAACAAGCGTGGTGGTAGAGGCACGGCGAAAGGCACGACAAGCTGGGTGATCGAGGGCGTGCTCCTTTACTCCGGAGAGAACCCCATCACACTCATCGGCACGGACGACCGGGGCAACAACTCCCTTCTTGAATTGGTTTACACCTACGATCCGGAAGCGCCCAGTCCACCCACGCCTCCAGTCGATCCCCCCGTGCCTCCCGTGGATACTCCGAAGCCTCCAACTCCCCCTGCTGCGCCTTCATCGCAGATCGTCGTTCAAAACAGCGACGGTTCCATTGCGCTGTGGGCGATGGAAGGCACTTCGATTCGCAAGGCGACTGTTCCTTTCACGGCTCCAGCAGGGTGGCAGGTTGTTGCCCTGGCCGACTTCAATCAGGATAAGAAGGACGACATCGTGCTTCGGCACAACGACGGTTCCGTGGCGTTCTGGCTGCTGGATGGCGAGACGATTTCCCAGAGTGTGGTTCCGTTCCAGTTGCCTCCCGGATGGCGCATCAGAGCCACTGGAGATTTTGACCAGGATGGGCAGCAGGATCTGGTGCTCCAGCACACCGACACTTCCGTCGCATTTTGGTTCATGAACGGTACAAGCATCAAGAAAGCGGAAGTTCCGTTGAAAGTTCCTCCGGGCTGGGTGATTCGCGCCGGCGGGGATTTTAACAAGGATGGTCATGCGGACATTGTGCTCGAAAGTGACGAGCGCACGATCGCATTTTGGCTGATGAACGGCGTTGCTGTCGTTAATGGGCTCATTCCGCTCACTTTGCCCAAGGAATGGCACATCAGTGGCGCGAGCCGGTTTAGCAACAGCGGATTCACCGATCTTATCCTCCAGCATGAGGAGGGTGGTGTCGCCTTTTGGCTGCTTGAAGGCACTGCTCTGCATCGTGCCGAATCGCCCTACACACTTCCGGCAGGTTGGAGCATCGTTGCACCACGTTGAGCTTGCGGGAGACTGCTGGCAATTCCGGTGTCGTTCAGGCGGATGATTTCCCAATGGCGTCCATGCTTGCCGGGCCGGGAAAGCAGCCATTAGATTCCGTGGCATGTCGCACGCGGATTACGTTCACCTTCATCTTCACACTGAGTACTCCCTGCTCGATGGCGCCTGCCGGCTCGACCGGCTGATGGAGAAGGCTCACGAGCTGAAGTTTGGCTCGATGGCCATCACGGACCACGGCGTGATGTACGGTGCCATTGATTTCTATCAGGCTGCCGTCGCGAAGGGGATCAAACCGATCATTGGTTGTGAGGTGTATGTGGCGCCCGCCAGCCGTTTCGACAAAAAATCCTCAACGGGCGGCAGGGATGTTTACAATCATCTGTTGCTTCTGGCAAAAGACGAACAGGGCTATCGAAACCTCACCAAGCTCGCAACCGCCGCGCATCTCGAGGGCTACTACTACAAACCGCGAATCGACAAGGAAATCCTGGCGCAACACAAAGACGGCTTGATCGTGCTTTCAGGATGCATCGCCAGCGAGATTCCTGAACTGATTCAGAAGGAGCAACTCATCCAGGCGCGCGATTCAATCGATTGGTTCAAGCAGACTTTCGGCGCTGAGAATTTCTACCTTGAGCTTCAGAACCATGGCATCCCTGAACAGGCGAAGGTGAACCGGCAATTGATTCCGTGGTCAAAGGAGTTTGGTTTGAAGCTTGTGGCGACCAATGACGTTCACTACGTCGAGCGAGGCCATTCGCACGCGCATGACTGCCTCATCTGCATAGGAACGCAGAGCCAGTTGGCCGAGACCAAGCGGATGCGCTACGTGCAGGAGCAGTTCTATCTTCGCTCCGCCGATGAAATGAAGGCACTTTTCCCGGACAACCTCGATGCCGTGTTGAACACCCGTGAAGTTGCCGAGAAATGCAATGTTGAGATCGAGTTTGGAAAGCTTCATTACCCGGTGTTCCATCCTCCGGAAATTTACACGCGCGAAGGCTATCTGCGGACGCTGCTGTGTGAGGGGCTTCACAAGCGCTACGGATTGCGCGTTCGTGCGGAGGGGCAGGAGTTCATCATCGAGGAGATAGGGGATCCAAAACGATTGCCGACCTACGTTCCCGATCCAGCCAATACTGCGAGCCCGCCGGTTTCGAACGAGGCGCCAGCCTCTCAGCCTACGGTTGCGGCCGCGGTGAAAGCTGTGATGGACCGGCTGCAGGTCGAACTCAAGGTCATCGAAAAAACGGGATTCATCAGTTACTTTCTCATTGTCGGTGATTTCGTGCGTTATGGTCGAAGCAAGGGCATTTCCTGCGTGGCGCGTGGTTCTGCGGCCGGTTCGATCGTCACCTACCTTCTCGAAATCTCCAACGTGGATCCGATCCGGTATCATCTGCTCTTCGAGCGATTCCTGAATCCCGAGCGCGTTAACCCGCCCGACATCGACATCGATTTCGCAGATGACCGCCGGGCGGACGTGATCGAGTACGTGCGTGAGAAGTACGGACGCAGCTCCGTCGCGCAGATCATCACCTTCGGCACCATGGGCGCAAAGTCCGTCATCCGGGACGTCGGACGCGTGATGGGGTTGAACTTCGCCGAGTGCGACCGCCTGGCGAAGATGATTCCGTTCGATCTCAAGATGACGTTGAAGAAGGCGCTCGAGCAATCGCCGGATTTCAAGCAGGCGTACGAGACTGAAGAGGTCACGCGCGAGCTGGTGGACACCGCGTTCGTCCTGGAGGACATCACTCGCAACGCGTCGGTTCATGCCGCGGGTGTGGTGATCGGTGATCAACCCCTGGTGAATCTTCTGCCGCTTAAACAGGACGAGGACGGGACGATCGTGACGCAATACCCCATGGGGCCGGTGGGGGATCTCGGATTGCTGAAAATGGATTTCCTGGGTCTTAAAACGCTGACCGTCATTCGGAATGCGTGCGACATGGTCCGTCAGACCAGGGGCATCGAAGTGCCGATCGACGATCTGCCGCTTGATGACGCCCCCACCTACGACTTGTTGAACAAAGCCAATACCATTGGCGTGTTCCAACTGGAATCCGGCGGGATGCGTGACTTGTGCCGGAAGTTTCAGATCAGTTCGATCGAGCACATCACGGCCTTGATCGCGCTTTATCGACCGGGACCGATGGAGCTCATCCCGGAATTCATCAAGCGACGCCACGGGGAAGTAAAGATTGAGTACGAGCATCCGCTGATCGAGCCGATATCGAAGGAAACATACGGCATCCTCATTTATCAGGAGCAGGTCATGCAGGCTGCTCAATTGCTCGCGGGCTACACGCTTGGGAGCGCCGACCTGCTTCGCCGCGCAATGGGCAAGAAGAAGATCGAGGAAATGGCCCAGCAGCGGGAGATCTTCGTCAAAGGCGCCGCCACGACCAACAGGATTCCGGCCGCAAAGGCGAATCAGATCTTCGACCTTCTGGAGAAGTTCGCTGGCTACGGCTTCAACAAATCCCATGCGGCGGCCTATGCCATCGTCGCCTATCAGACGGCCTATCTGAAGGCCAACCATCCTGTCGAATTCCTGTCGGCCATGATGACGAACGACATGGGCGACACCGCAAAACTTGGCATCTTCATTCAGGAAGCGCGCGTCTTTGGCGTCGAAGTATTGCCCCCAGATGTGAATGAAAGCCAGGTCGCCTTCGCGCCAGCCCGGGACGGAACGGTCATCCGATTTGGTCTCGCGGCGATCAAAGGGGTGGGAGAAGTGGCCGTCGAGGCGATCCTCAAGGCCCGTGGCGAAGGCGGGCGGTTCAAGTCACTTGGCGATCTGTGCGAGCGTGTCGATGGCCGCACGGTCAGCCGCAAAGTAGTCGAGGCGCTCGTGAAATGCGGCGCGTGCGACACCTTTGGTGAAACGCGCGCCACGTTGTTCTCCCAGGTGGAGCATTCTCTTGCACGCGCCGCCAGCATTCTCCAGGACCGGAATAGGGGCCAAAGTTCCCTCTTCGGCATGCTGGAGGACAAGGTTTCGCAGGATAACGGAGCCGTTCGCAAGCTTCCCGAGTGGAGCCAGAGCGAGATGCTCGCGGCGGAAAAGGAGTTGCTCGGCTTCTACGTCACGGGCCATCCCTTGACACCTTTCGCGGAAATCCTGGAGCAGTACTCACTTGCGAACACGTTGACTGCCGCGCAATTGCAGAATCGCTCCGTGACGCGCATTGGGGGCATGATCACCGCCGTTCAAAGCGGCGTCTCCAAGAAGACGAACAAACCATACGCGATGGTCACGCTCGAAGATCTTGCCGGCTCGATGCAGATGCTGTGCATGAACGAAAGTTACGACCGGTCCAGGGAACTGCTCGTCGTGAACAAGGCGGTTCTCGTGATCGGCGAGATCAGCAACGCCGAGGACAAACCCAAGATCTTCCCGCAGGAAATCATGCCTCTCGAAGATGCTCCGAGGAAATATACCAAACAGGTTCATTTCAGGTTGCACACCGCTCACCTGACTTCCGAGCGTCTGAAGCTCGCGCACGATCTGGCAGCGGCGCATCGCGGGGCCTGCCCACTTTTTCTTTGTCTCACCCAGCCGACCGGAGAAATCATCTTTATCGAAGCCCACGAGCGATTCTTTGTAGCGCCATCCATGGAATTCCAAAAAGCCGTGGACGAGATGTTTGGCGAGAACAGTTATTATGCTCGCGTGGATTCCAGTCTTCCGGAACGCACGCCAAGAAAATGGGAGCGACGGGGTGAAGGCGGCGGGGAAGATGAATAAGTTGTTCCAACCCGGATGTGGTTTTGCTATGAGGAGGTTGCAACAGGTTTGACACCGGACACCGATCACCCAGGCCCAACCAGAACATGTCATGACCCTACGAACTAAATCCTGGGAATGCCCTGCGGAAACATGTCCCCCGTCGAGTCTCCGAAGATTGGCGCTGCTGATCATGGCAGTGCTCATTCTTCTACCGGCGCATGGAGCCCAGCAGCGCGCTGTGGATGAATATCTGATCGACTCGTGGGAAACGGACCAGGGGCTTCCAGAGAACTCGGCCACGTCAATGGTTCAGACTCCAGACGGTTATCTCTGGTTCGGCACGTTCAACGGTCTGGTGCGTTTTGATGGCGTCAGCTTCACGGTCTTCGATCCGGCCAACACTCCGGAGTTGCCAGGTGCCGGGATCGTCAATTTACACCTGGATGCTTCCGGGCGGCTTTGGGTGAGCACGCTTCAGGGGTTGGTGGTCAGGGATGGCAGCCGTTGGATTCCTTACGGTCCACAACAGGGATGGACAGGCACGTATGCACGGTCGTTCTCGGAGAACGCAGGCGTGATCTGCATCACCACTTTTGGCGCGAAGATTTTCAGGGTGGAAAAGGGTCGCATGCTTGAACTACCCAGCCCCCCCCGGGGACAAGGACAGGAATTACAAGGGCGACGTGGATCGGACAGGTCGAATCTGGGTCGGCCAGGTGAGCAACACTCGCGGCTTCTTTGGCTTCTGGAATGGCCAGCGGTGGGAAGAGCCCGCATTTGCCAGCACGGTTGCGGAAAACTATGTCTGGTTCGGTTTCGATCAAGACGGTGAGATGACGGCGCTGAATTCGGGAGAAGGGATTTTGAAGATCAAGGACAACCAGATCGTTTCGAGAGTCCCTCTTTCAATGAAATTACCCGTGACATGGTCCGCGCATTTCGACAGCCAGAGGAATATATGGGGCAGCAGTGTCAACCAGGGGCTCTACCGCATCTTGCCTGACGGCCAGGTTCGTCAATACACGGCCACGAACGGACTGACGTATGACAGCCTTCGGTTCACCTTCGAGGATCGTGAAAAGAACCTGTGGGTGGGCACGAGCGGTGGTGGACTCATGCGCTTGAAACCAAGGACAGTCGTTAATTTCGGACCGGAGCAGGGATTGCCGGAACGGAACGTCAAAGCCGTGGTTGAGGAGGCGCCAGGCCGGATGCTCGTGGGAACTTACGGCAAAGGTGTTCAACGACTTGAGGAGGGTCGGTTTTCACCTGTCCTGCAACCGGATGGAAATCCTAGATCTGTTTTCACCCAATGCCTCTTGCGAGATAGAGAGGGGAATACATGGGTTGGGAGCTATTCCGCTGGTGGACAAGGACGCGGCCTGCTCCTGATTCGAGGGACAGACACGAGGATCATCGGACGGACTGAAAGTGGTGGAGATAGCATCTCAGCTGTGTTTGAGGATTCCAAAGGGCGTGTCTGGATCGGAGGAAATGAAACCATCTCGCTCTACTTCGGTGGCCGGTTCCAGCGCCAGGCTCAAGAGGATGATACGTCACTCGGTGAAGTGCGATTCTTCGCGGAGGATCCGTCGGACGGCACGATTTGGGCCGCAAGTTCGCGTGGACTCTTACGGTGGGACGGAGAAATCTGGGAGGAGGTCAAGGGCGCGACAGGTGCCACATTGCGCGAACTGAACTGCTTGAGGATCGAACCGGACGGAACAGTCTGGATTGGGCAGGGGGGCGTGGGAATCCTACGCTTGCGCCAAGGGAAATGGTCCTCCATCACGACTGCAAAGGGCCTTCCGTCGCGCGATATTACATGCTTCCTGATGGATGACTTCGGCCATTGGTGGCTTGGCTCCAAGCGTGGGGTGATTCGCGTGACGCAACAGGAACTGGGGCGCGTAGCGGATGGAACGCTCAGCCGGCTGCCTTATCAGATTTTCAATCTCAGCGACGGTCTTCAAAGCGTCGAATGCACGGCCGGGCATCAATCCATTGGCCTCAAGGACAGCCAGGGCCGGCTCTGGTTCGCCACCCTCAAGGGTCTGGCCATGATCGATCCCGCCCATCTCAAACTCAACACCACGCCACCGCCCGTGCTGATCGAAAAGGTTACTTACCGCGATGCCCAAGGACTCTATCGTGAGCTTCCCCAGCGAAGCGAGGATCGCGTCTCCGTTCCAGCCGGCAGTCGCGAGGTGGGAATACATTATGCCGGCCTCAGCTTCACCGCCCCGGAGAAGATGCACTTCGCCTACAAGGTCGAGGGCCGCGATGACGATTGGGTGGATGCATCCGGACCGGGGAGACTCAGCATTTACTTCCACACGCCCCGGCCAGGTCCAATTCGATTCCAGGTCAAAGCGGCCAATAGCGACGGGGTCTGGAATCCCATTCCCGCCTCGATCACTGTCGTTCCCCAGCCCTATTTCTGGCAGACGATTTGGTTCCGTCTGCTCGCCATCGGCGGAACGGCGGGAGCCTTGGGCATTGGCGTGTGGCGCACGGGGAGAAACAAACTCCAGCACCGCATCGAACGACTGGAACACGAACAAATCCTGGAACATGAGCGCGCCAGACTCGGCGTCGTACTCGAGGGGACGAGCGATTTTGTCGGATTCTCGGATCCAAAAGGGCACCTGCTGTTCTTGAATCCGGCTGGCCGCCGCATGATCGGCATTGACGACAGCGTGAACATCCGGACATGGAAAATCCCGGAGATCCATCCGCTGTGGGCCGCACGGAGAGTTCTCGACCAGGGGCTCCCGACAGCGTTGCGCGACGGTGTCTGGAGCGGCGAAACCGCGCTGCTCCACAAGGACGGGCACGAGATTCCGATCTCGCAAGTCGTCATCGCTCACAAAAACCCTGACGGCAGTCTGAATTTCTATTCCACCATAGCTCGCGACATCACCGAGAGAAACAGGCAGGACGAAGCGTTAAAGCAGTCGGAGGATCGTTATCGCAGCGTGATTGAAGCATCAATTCACGGCATCTTTGTGCATCAGGACTCGATCATCCAATTCGTCAATTCGAGTCTGGCGCGAATGTACGGATACGAGAATCCGAGTGAACTCATCGGTCGAAATGTCTGGGAGACTTTTATCTCGCCAGAAGCCGAGCCGGAATTGCGATCAAAGGTGGAAAGAACGCTCCGGGGTGAGCGGCTGTCGATCTTTTCCGGATGGCAGGGCGTGCGCAAGGACGGCAGCCGGATTTGGATCGAGTCGTCGGTTGCGGCGATAACCTGGAAGGGCCGCCCCGCCCTGCTGGCGTTTCACGTGGACATCAGCGAGCGGAAGCAGGCGGAGGTTGCTTTACGGTCGAGTGAGGAACGGCTCCGGGCTTCGATCGAGAACACTCCGTATGTGGCCGTGCAGTGGTATGATGAGGACGGACGCGTGCTTTTCTGGAACTCGGCTTCGAAGACAGTCTTCGGTTGGTCGGCGGACGAAGCCATCGGCGAGACCCTCGACCAACTCATTTTCACCCCACAGCAAACCGCGGACTTTGTTAAGGTTCTTAAAGAAATCAAAGTGACGGGTGACTCCAAAGGGCCTGTGGAATTGGACTTTCATAGGCGGGATGGCAGCTTAGGCACGCTCGTTTCAACAGTCTTCCGCATCCCCTCGCCGCAGGGCGAGCCATGCTTCGTATGCATGGACGTGGATGTGACGGAACGCAAGCAGGCCGAGGCCCAGATCCGCGAACTCAACGCGGACCTTGAACACCGTGTTGCGGCACGCACTCTTCAGCTTCAGGCGGCCAACAAGGAACTCGAAGCCTTCAGCTACTCGGTTTCACACGACCTTCGAGCGCCATTGAGAGCTCTCAACGGATTCGCTTTGGCACTCTGTGAAGATCACGCCGGGCAACTCGACGCCGACGGCCTGCGCTATGCCCGCCGCATCCAGGCCAATGCGGTGCTTATGGACCAGCTCGTGGAAGCGCTGCTGTCGCTTGCTCGTGTCGCGCGCGCCGAATTGCGCACCACGCCGGTGGACTTGTCCTGCCTGGCTCACACCATTGCAGATCAATTGCGCACCAATGACCCGAAGCGCGACGTCGAGTTTGTGGTCGCACCGGATTGCCTGGCCATCGCGGATCAGGCCCTCGTCCGTGTGGTGCTCCTTAACCTGCTGGGCAACGCATGGAAATACAGCGGCAAGAAGCCCAGGGCACGGATAGAGTTTGGGTCCGAGCAAATCGATGGTGAAACCACTTTCTTCGTGCGCGATGACGGAGCGGGTTTCGACATGACTCAAGCGCGGAAGCTTTTCGGAGCCTTCCAGCGTCTGCACCTTGCCGGGGAGTTTGAAGGCCACGGAATCGGACTCGCCACAGTCCAGCGCGTGGTTCATCGGCACGGAGGCCGCATATGGGCCAATGCCGCGGTGGATCAGGGAGCCACTTTCTATTTCACTCTCGGATCAGGCGGAGTCGATTCCTGAATCGCGAGGCGGCTCCAGCCTCGATACCAAATATCTTCAAGTGGCGCACACAGCACTCCGTCATCGGCTGGATGCAGATGGTTCATGCGCTTCCGCAGGGTTGCGGCTGGATCGGTTCAGTCATCGACTGCCAGGGTTTTGAAATGCGACTGCCGCGAGCTTTTTAGTGTGATCGCGGACATCCGGAGGCCAGGGTGTGACCAATTGATCGAAGCGCTTGCCGTTGCCTGCGAACAAGGCCCGGGTCGCTTCCTCAAAACCCGGTTCATTGCCGGCGGTGACGGACATGAAATTGTAAGTGGCCTCGCGCGCCTGTCTCTCGCGATCCTTGCCGGCATTGGCGCGCCGCGCTTCTTCCACCAGTTTTCGTAGCGCGACCGATGCGCCTCCGGGTTGGCTGCCTAACCAGTCCCAATGGTGCGGTAGCAGCGTGACTTCACGTGCGACGACACCCAATTTTGGACGGCCAGGCGCTCGCGGAGTTTGCTCGTTTGGCTGGGCCTTGTCGGCGGGGAGGCCATTCGACTTCCTCCTTGCGCCAAGCCTTCGTAAAATATCTTTGACTGTCCCGCGAAAATCCACCTCGATCACCTCGCTGGTGGCATCGTCGAAAACCAACATTTGTGCGGTCTCATCCCGATCCAGGAAATCCCTGGCTTTCGCCGCCACATCCTTCAAATCGCCGGAGGCGACACATCGAGAATCGGCAAAGGCAGTGCAGGTTCTTCCAAGGGTCTCATATCTTTCAGGGTTATTGGCAGGTGTCATGACGGAATGGTTGTATCCGGGTGAAATAGCCAAGTCAATATCATCCGGGTAAAAATCTGAGCCAGAAGGTTCCGTGTAAATGTTTGTTCCAGCTTTCCGCGTTTGCATGATGGACAAACGGGATGCTGTCTGACTCAAAGGCTCAAAAGCAAACAGGCGGGAGCTATGGCTCCCGCCCGTCGCTTGACTGAGATATCGAATCCTGGCTATCCGCCCACGCTCGCCATTTCTTCGTTGGTGGTGACGTTGACGATCTTGAACTGTTCGGCGTGGAACGCGGGATCGGCGCGGAACGAGAGTTTGCCGAAGTAGCGTTTTTCCATCTCGATGAGCAGTTGTTCGTCTTCCTTGCGAAGCCGTTCGAGCACGGTGGGGTTGACGACAATGCGCAACTGGAAGTCTGATTCATCACGATGGCGTTTCTTGAGGATCTCGCTGAGTTTCCTCTGAATTTCCACGCTCATCGTGAGGTTGCTCTTCACTTTGCCGCGTCCCTTGCAGTAGGGGCAATCGTCATAGACCGCGGCTCGAACAGATTCAGAATGGCGCTGTCGTGTCATCTCCAGCAGGCCGAGTTGTGAAATCGGCAGCACGTGGGTCTTGGCTCGATCGCGGCGCAGACCTT
Organism: Verrucomicrobiales bacterium; assembly: GCA_005777315.1. Taxonomy (GTDB): domain Bacteria; phylum Verrucomicrobiota; class Verrucomicrobiia; order Limisphaerales; family F1-12-MAGs170; genus F1-120-MAGs170. The sequence continues at coordinate 16,560 of SXMN01000272.1, read as the reverse complement.
CCTTCACGCGTTGATATACCTGCTGTTGATCGCGGCGTGATTTCATGTCGATGAAATCCAGGACGATCAACCCGCCCATGTTGCGCAGCCGAAGTTGACGCCCGATTTCCTCCGCAGCTTCGAGGTTTACTTTGAGGATGGTGGATTCCTGATCCTTGCTGCTCTTGTGGCGGCCGGTGTTGACGTCAATGGCCACGAGCGCCTCGGTTTCGTCGATGACGATGTATCCACCGCTCTTGAGATGAACCTGGCGCGAGAACGCGTTCTCCAACTGCCGGCTGATTCCGAATCGATCGAAGATGGGCTGTGAATCGGCGTAGAGCTTCACCTTGGAGGCGGACCGTTTGGAAATGCGGCTGATCATTTCGCGGATGCGGTCGTATTGCTGCGGTCCGTCGATGACGATGCGTTCCACGTCTTCGGTGAGAAAGTCGCGGACCGTTCGCTCGATGAGATCTGGTTCCTGAAAGACGCAAGTGGCGGAAGGCTGTTTGTTGATGCGTTCCTGGATTTGTTTCCACTCGTCAAGCAGCAGGGCGAGGTCGCGCACGAAATAGCGGGCCTGCTGCCCTTCGCCTATGGTTCGAATAATGACGCCCATGCCTTCCGGAATACTGAGCGAACGCAGAATCTTTTTCAGCCGATGACGCTCCTCCTGGTTCTCGATTTTACGCGAGATGCCGCTTTGATCGGAGTTGGGCAGCAGTACCAGGTATCGCCCAGGCAGCGCCAGATTGGTGGTCACCCGAGGTCCCTTGGTGCCGATTGGTCCCTTGGTGACCTGGATGATGATGTCGGTGCCCGGCGGATACAGACGTGGAATGTCCCTTTGAGTGATACGGGGCTTGTCTTTTCTACGCCCGCCTTCACGTTCGACGACTTCGACGCCACTATCGAAGTTCGCGGGAACAATATCCCAGTAGTGCAGGAAGGCGTTCTTCTCAAAACCGATGTCAACGAATGCTGCCTTGAGTCCATCCTCGAGGTTGCGGACTTTTCCCTTGTAGATGCTTCCGACGAGCCGCTCGTCACCTGTTCGCTCGATGGTGAACTCCTCCAGTCTGCCTTCCTCGACCACGGCGACGCGTGTTTCGAGGGACTCGGCATTGATCACGACTTCCTTGTGAGTCTTCTTTACCGGTTTGATCAGGCGCTGCACCTTCTTGATGACCTTGTTCGCCGCCTGTTTGATGGTTTCAACAAACCCAGAAGGAGGTTGATCCTTCACAGGCACCGGACTGAAAGTGGTATCCTCCTTCACTTCGGCAGGCGTATCCATATGAGGCTGTCGAAACTCACGCCTCCGATGCTCCGGCACCTCCTTGGATTGTGCTGGCTCCTGCTGCGGGGCGTTTTCGGGAAGACCCGCCGCGACATTCTCGGCGCGCTCGATCTCCTTTTCGTGGCGCCGACTGTCGAAAACGGTTTCATCAACGGGCTTGTCGGCCAGAACCTCGGCGCGAGCGTCTGCTGCGTTGCGGCCCTGTCCTTGTTGATGTTGAGGATTGGAAATTCCGCCGCTGGGGCGGAACCGCATGCCGCCGCGTCTGCGTCGGCTGGAGAAGCTTTTGTCACTCATAAATGGTTAGGATCTGTGATGGATGTGGATGTTATGCAAAATACCGACGGCGACCAGGGAGCAGATCACTGAAGTTCCACCGTAGCTTAACAGTGGCAGTGGGATGCCCGTAACCGGCATCATGCGGATGTTCATGCCGATGTTGATGAAGACATGACTGAAGAGCATGGCAACGATGCCAACGGCGAGCAGCCTGCCAAGCCGGTCGCGCGCCTGCCCCGCTATCCGGATCCCTGTGAAGAGAATCACGGTGTAGAGGCTTAGCACAGTCACACTGCCCAGAAATCCTTGCTCCTCGGCAATGACGGAGAAAATGAAGTCATTGTGCGCCACGGCCCGTGGCAGATAACCCAAAGCGTTCTGAGTTCCCTGCCGCCAGCCTTTCCCCGTCAGTCCTCCCGAGCCGACTGAGATCAACGCTTGCTCGATGTTGTACGACTTTTTTTGCTGTCGTTGCCGGGCTTGCGCCAGCTCCGCCGGGGTGGCATTGCGCGGAGCGAAATCCTTTCCAAAGTAAACAAGCAGACGGTCCCGTTGGTAATCCGCGAGCGGAATCCGCCATTGCGGTGGAGCGAACATGACGTCCGCGATGATCAGTGCGATGACGATTCCTGCGCAAATGAACAGGCGGCGCAAATAACTGGCCGGGGCGCCCGCGACGAACATCATTCCCAGTGTCATGGGAATGAGCACCAGTGCCGAACCCAGATCCGGCTCCTTCAGGATGAGCGCAAATGGCAGCACCGTCATTGCGAGCGCCTTGGCAAAGACACCGGGAAGCCTCAGTTCATCCGCGGGACGGCTGAGGAAATTGGCCATCGCGATGACGAAAGCCAGTTTGGCAAACTCCGAAGGCTGAAACTGGAATGGCCCCATCTTGATCCAACGTTGCGCGCCATAGACCTTGGTGCCGACGATGAAGACAGCTATGAGCAGGAGGATGGAGAGCCAGTAGCCTACGAGCGACCAGCGGGCTATCTGGTTGTATTCCACCAGGCAAACGGCGGCGGCCAGTCCGAATCCAATGATGTAAAAAATGATCTGCTTGAAATACTCCTGCTTGTACCAAGCCAGAGCCTTGGCGCTCTCATTGGCGGCGGTGGCGCTATAGATGAAGGTCGCTCCTATCACGGCCAGGGCAGCTATCGCGGCGATCATCAGCCATTCGATCCGCTGTTCCTTGTGCTGGAGGTAGGGCTCGAACATGTCAGGGGTTCCCAGCCAGTGAAGGTCGTGGAGGTTGAACCATCGATTCCCGCCTTGCGATGGCTTGATAAATCTCGCGCGCGATTGGTGCGCAGGTGCCGCCACCTGAGCTGCCGCCCGTGATCACCACTGCGACCGCGTAACGGGGATTCTCGTAAGGGGCGTAGGAAACAAACCAGACGACGTACTCCTTGGTTGGCGTCTGGGCTGTCCCCGTCTTGCCGCAGACGCGGAAGTTTGGCACGGCGGCCCGCCGTCCGCTGCCGATCGGGTTTTCCACGTCAGCGAGCATGGCCTTGGCGAGGATGTCCAGGCTGCGTTTGCTCACTCGTAGATCACCGCGAACAACACGGGCTGGAAAAGTGGTGATGTTTTCGGGAGTTGGATTTTCCTGCGGCTCGATCTGAGCCACCAGACGAGGTTGCAGAAGCGTGCCACCATTTGCGACTGCCGCGACCATGCAAACCATTTGCAGAGGCGTCACTTTGATGTCTCCCTGGCCGATTGCGAGGTTCGCGGTATCGCCTGGCGTCCACGGCGTGCCGTCGAGGCTCCTCAATCGACCGGCTGGAGGGAAATAGCCAGCGGCTTCCTGCCTTGTGGGCAGGCCCGTTCTTTCGCCCAGACGGAACCTCAGGCCCATTTCAACAAGCTTTTCTGGGCCAATTAGCAAAGCATGTTCGATGAAGTAAGGGTTGCTTGATAGGTAGAACGCCTTCTCGAAATTGAATTCGCCTTCACCCGCGGTATCGCGAATGGGGCGTCCGTGGCCATTCATCTGAAAGTAGCCCTTGCTATGATAGATTTCCTCCGGATCAAGCTCTCCAGCTTCGAGACATGCCAGCGCGTCGATAATTTTGAACGTGGAACCTGCAGGATACTGGCCATAGGCGGCGTTATTGAACTGGGGGAGGAGTTTTGGGTCGATCAAGCGTTCCCATTCCTCGTATGGAATTGGCCCCAGAAACACGCTCGGATCGAAGGTCGGGCTGGACGCCATGGCCAGGATGTCGCCGTTGCTCACATCCATGACAACGGCGGCACCGCGGGCTTGCGATTCTGCTCCGCCCAAGGCGCGTTCCGTCGCCTGTTGAATAAAAAAGTCGATGGTCAGCACGACGTTCTTTCCTGGCTGAGGCTCTACGAGCATCTCCTCCCGCTGCCGGTAGGCCATGCTGTTGACGAGTACCGAGCGCACGCCGGCCAGCCCGCGAAGTTCCTTGTCAAAGAACTTTTCGATTCCACTGACCCCTGCGTAATCGGGAAGAAGGAATTTGACGGGTATTTCTTCGTCGCTCTCCGGAGCGTCATCGCGTTGAAGGTGTCCCAGCAGGTGAGCAGCGAGAGATTTTTGCGGATAGGCGCGAGTGGGCTGGACATCCAGGTCAAGGCTCGGGAGGTGGCTGGAGCGTTCGGTGAATGCAGCGACCTGGGGTGCCGACAGATCCCGCAGAAGCGGGTAGGGGAGTGATCGCTGGCTGTCGTAGTGATTGTGGAAATGCTTCTCAATCAGCACTCGCGGATCATTGAGTGATGAACTGACGGTGAAGAGCAGATTGCTGACGACACGATAGCGGGCCTGACGTTCCAGGGCCGGAACGTCGCTGCGCGGGACGTTGGTCAGGCCGGGACGCGCCGCCAGGTAATCCTTGCGAACATGATTCACATACTCGGCACGGAAGAGCGGACGGAGTTCCTCAAGGAAGAGGTTCAGATTGTAGGACGGTCGGTTCTCGGCGAGCGGAGTTCGGTTGCGATCGAGAATCTTGCCTCGGACGGCGGGAACCCGGACGGTCCGGAAGGATTGCACCTGAAGATTGTTACGGTAGCGCTGGGCTGAGAGAACCTGGACATACCAAAGTCCGGCCAGCAGCATTGCCATGCTTGCGAGAATCATTCCCGCAAGTATTTGAAGCGGTCGATCGCCCTTCTTCAATTGATCCACGATGAGCATGATCAGGCGCGTCCTCGTTTGATTTCGCGGTCCGACCGGAAGCTGCTTTCCGGGACCGGCTGGTAATTGAAAGTCCTGTGGATGCGATCAAAGAACTGGAAGCAGAGGGGCGCGCAGCATCCTCCGGCGAGCGCCTGGATCATCAATTGCCAGATCGAGCCCCAGCCGATGAGCGGACGGTGGTCGGTGGCGATCAAAAGCAGGACGGTGATGAGTGCAGACGCGGCGGTGGCCGCGGCTCCCAGTATGAACTGCGCGTAGGCCTGATCGCGCAGAATAAGTTCCTTTCGGTGATAAACCACCAGACCGATCAGGAGCAGTGGATTGATGGTGATGCCCAGAGGATTTGCCGAAAGCGTGTCGGATAAGAGTCCACACCAGATGGCCAGCCCGGCAATTACAATTGGTGAAGTCGTAAGGCCGGCATAGACGATGAGTGCTGGCAGAAGATCGATCTGCGTTCCCAGGAAGGAGATCATTCCGGCCATCTTGGCGGTGAGAAACACCGCCAGGTAAGCCGTCACGAAGAGAATGGTGATGGTCAGCGGGTTCATTGAGTCATGACCCAAACCTGGTCGAGGTGAGCAAGATTTGCCGACAGTTTGACGCGAGCATCGAGATAAAGTCCGTAACCGACACTTGAAGAATCGGCGATCTGGCCTATCGGAATACCCCGTGGGAAAACTCCGCCGAGTCCGCTGGTCAGAACTCTCTGTCCAGGCTTCAGCGGGGTTTGCCGGTCGATGTAGGTGAGGTCAACGATGGTAGGATCGAGAATGCTGGATTCCCCCGATACAATGACTCCGTGACTGACCGGAGAAGCAGGCTTGCGAGTCGAGCTTGAGCGATCCAGATCCTCAATCAGAGCCGAGACACGGCAGTTTGGATCACCGATGAGCACCACCTGCGAGTTGTTGTAGCCAACAAGAATCACCTTGCCCACGAGGCCATCTGTGGTGAGTACCGGCATGTTGGTGGTGATGCCATCGCGGTGTCCAAGGTCGATGTGAACAGATCGCCACCAATTCGCTGGATCACGCAGAATGACGCGCGCGGGTTTCAAGGGCCAGCGGGCCTGCCGCTGCCAGGTCAGGGCCTGGCGGAGTTGGTTGTTTTCCTCCCAAACCTGGGCCGTCTGGTTGGTGAAGATGCGGAGCTGTTCATTCTCGAGGTGGAGTTGTTCAAGTTCCTGAACCAGGGAACGTTTGGATCGCAAAGCAACACTCCCTTGATCCAGCACCTTTTGAGTGGACCCGGCCAAACCGAAAAGAGGAAGGAACAAGCTGCCGAGAGCGATCTTCAGATGCGCGGTCGTTCGGGATGGCAGGCTGATGAAAATCAGCGCCAGGAGCAGGACGACACTAAGAGCAATATATTGCGGCCGCTTAAACATCTTTCACTCGAAGGAAATGTCTTCGAGTGAACGCACAGGGCTTGGCGCTTGAAATCACACGCGGCTTGAGGAGGCAACTCGCTTGAGAAATTGGAGTTCTTGCAGGACTCGTCCTGTCCCTTCCGCCACGGCGGTCAGCGGATCATCCGCGATATGGACTGGCAGGCCGGTTTCTTGCGCGACCAGACGATCCACGCCTCGCAGCAAAGCGCCTCCACCAGCCATGACGATGCCACGATCGACAAGATCAGCGGCAAGTTCTGGTGGGCAGCGTTCGAGCGTGATGCGCACGGATTCCAAAATACTGGTCAACGGTTCCTTCAATGCTTCGCGAACTTCCTCCGAGCGGAGCGGCAGGGTTTTGGGAAGGCCGGAACTCAGGTCGCGTCCCTTGACCTCCATGGAAATCTCCTGCTCCAACGGAAAAGCCGAGCCAATGCGGATCTTGATTTCCTCCGCAGTGCGTTCACCGATCATCAGGTTGTAGGCTCGCTTCATGTAGGCAACGATTGTCTCGTCGAACTCGTCACCACCGACACGGAGACTGCGGCTGAACACGATTCCCGCGAGGGAAATGATGGCGATCTCGCAGGTGCCGCCTCCGATGTCCACGATCATGTTTCCCGCCGGTTCATGTACGGGAAGTCCGACGCCAATGGCCGAGGCCATGGGTTGCTCAATCAGATAAACTTCGCGGGCGCCGGCATGGGTGGCCGAATCTTTGACGGCTCTCTTTTCGACTTCAGTGATCCCGGAGGGCACGGCAACGACGACACGGGGGGCAATGAGCTTGCGATGATGAACCTTCTGGATGAAATGCCGCAGCATGGACTCCGTGATCTCGAAGTCCGCGATCACGCCGTCTTTCATCGGGCGGATGGCGACAATGTTTCCGGGAGTGCGTCCGAGCATGCGTTTGGCTTCTTCGCCAACCGCGAGGACGTTGGTCGTGCCGGCTTGGATGGCTACGACGGAAGGTTCGCGCAGCACAATTCCCTGATCGCGTACGTAAACGAGCGAATTTGCCGTTCCGAGGTCTATCCCAATGTCATTGGAAAAGAGGCCTTTAAGTTGCGCAAACATGAAAGGTGCCTAACAACACAGCCGCGAGATTAAGGATGCGCTCCTTGCCGGGTCAAGTGGATAAGCGGCTGAAGATCAAAGATCACCGAGGTCAGGTGAAAGCGATCGTGAAGGGAACTCCTTTTTGATCGCCCGCCGGATGAATCGCGGTTAACAGCGAGCGTGCATCTGGCTCATCTACGGCTTCGAGATTTTCGGAATTACGCCCGTCTGGATGTGGATTTCTCTCCGGGCTTTCATCTTCTTCTCGGTCCAAATGCTCAGGGCAAGACGAACATCCTGGAGGCCATCTACCTCATCGCCACGTTGCGCTCGTTTCGTGGAGTGGGAAGCGCTCAGATGGTAAGACACGGGCACAAGGGATATTTTGTCGGCGCTGAGATTGAGGGGCAATCCTCCAGCATGGTGAAGATTTACTGGTCAGCCCGGGAGCGCAATCTCACCCTGAATTCGCAACCGGTCCGCCGCCTTGCAGACTATCTGGGTATCCTGCGCGCTGTCGTCTTCTGCTCCGAGGATCTGCAACTGGTGAAGGGACCCGCGAGCCGACGCCGCCGGTTCGTGGATCTCCTCCTGACCCAAACGCATCCGGCGTATCTCGGGATGTTGCGACGTTACGCCCAGGCTCTGCGAGCCCGCAACGCTTTGCTGAAACAACGAGTGTTGAACGAAGCTGCATTGGCTGGTTTCACTTCCGAGCTGGAAAGCGCTGGTTCGGAGATCATCCGGATGAGGGCAAAGCTGATTCCGGAGTTCGTGCCATTTGCGGTAGCCGCGTATCTTAAGATCACCGGGGCACGGGAGGAATTTTCTGTCAGCTACCAGCCTGCGGTGAAAGCGGACTTTGCCGTCGAGCTGGCCCAGTCCCGCTCGCGTGAACGAACCATGCGGATGACTTTGGTGGGCCCCCACCGGGATGAAGTGGTGATCGCTGTTGACGGAAAGTCGGCGCTGCAATTTGCCAGCGAAGGGCAAAAGCGCTCCGCGGTGATTGCTCTCAAAATGGCGCAGGCAGAGTACCTTAGCCACCTTCACGGTTCGCCGCCAGTGTTGCTGATTGATGACGTGATGGGGGAATTGGATCGAGGACGCCGTGCCGGGCTGTTGCCGTTGCTCGAACGGGCGCACGCGTGTCGCGGTCAGGTTTTCATGACCGCCACCGACGAGAACTGGCCGCGCGAGCTTGGCAGGGAGCTGAAGCGGTGGGAGGTCAGCTCGGGTGAACTGCGGACCGCATTGTGAAGGAGATCCAGAGGAGGATCAGGATTAAGGTAAGATCAGAACTCTGCCGGCGTTGGGAAATCACCCGTCGAGGCTGGTGCGAACGACACGCGATAGCTGGTGTGAATCGAACGGTTTGGCGAGGAAGTTGATGCCGTCCTGGAGCGGTACATCCTTGCCTGCGATTTCAGGGCTGTAGCCACTCGTGTAAATGACCTTCAACGACGGCTGTTCATTGAGAAGCATGTGGGCCAGCTCCATGCCGCTCATTCCGTCGGGCATGACAAGATCGGTCAGGAGCAGGCGGATTTCGCCCGCATGTTGTTTCCAGACATCCAAGGCGGCGCGGGCTGTGGACGCTTCAAGAATCTTGTAACCCTGGCGTGACAAAATGCGGCGGACAAGGGTTCGCAATTGGGGTTCATCCTCGACGACGAGTATGGTTTCATTCCCACTTTGAGCCCGCGCGGCAACCGGTGCCGATGGCCTGACTTCAGTGGCTTCTGATTGGTACGGCAGGTAAACGCGAAACGTTGTCCCCAATCCCACTTCGCTGTAAACACTGACCCAGCCTTCGTGCTGCCGGACGATGCCGTAAACGGTGGCGAGGCCCAGCCCGGTGCCTTTTCCCACCTCCTCGGTAGTGAAGAACGGTTCGAAGATTTTTGGCAGGGTTTCCGGAGGGATGCCGCAGCCGCTGTCGGTAACACTCAGGCTGATGAATTTTCCCGGTCGAGCCTGGGCGGTCTGCTCGACGATCGTTTCATCGAATTCCGCTTTGGCGGTTTCGATGACGAGTTTGCCGCCACGCGGCATGGCGTCGCGCGCGTTGACCACAAGGTTCATGAGGATTTGCTCCATCATCCCCGCGTCCGCGCTGATGCGGGCGGGGTGCGGCGAGCAGCTGGTTTGTATGCGGACGTCCTCTCCGACGATTCGCTGCAACATCCGCGTGAGATTGGAGACCACTTCATTCAAGTCGAGTTCCTTGCGCTGGATCGTCTGGCGGCGGCTGAAGGCGAGCAGTTGTCGGGTGAGATTGGCCGCACGGGTGGCGGCCTCGCCGACCTCCGTGATGCTATCCTTCATCTCCGCCGAAAGTTCGTCCTGCAACCTCATGAGCGAGATGTTGCCCTGGATGATGGAGAGGATGTTGTGGAAGTCGTGCGCCACACCGCCGCACAACTGGCCGATGGCCTCCATTTTCTGAGACTGGCGAAATTGCTCCGCCATTTTCCGGCTTTCGGTCACGTCCCGCGCATTGAGGATCAGATAACCCTCCGCCGATTCCTCGGGCACGCTCCGGCCCACGGCTTCGATTGTCCGCCACTGGTCGTTTTGATGGCGTAGTCTTGTTTCGATGGATACCGCGAGCCCGGGATTGTCGAGAGCTCTTCGCCATGCGTCTTGTCCCGTGGTCTGATCTTCAGGATGGATCAGCTCGAAAATGCTTTTGCCAACCAGGGTGTCAGGCGCGTAACCCAGCACGCGCTCAGACGAAGGACTTTGAAAGCGGATGATCCCGCTGGAGTTGATCACCGTGATCATGTCCGAGGCGTTCTCGATGAGGGAACGGAACCGTTCCTCGCTCCGACGCAGCTCGGCTTCCGCCCGTATGCGCTCGGTGACATCGTTTGCCATGCCCAGAAAGCCGGAGATTGCGTTGGAGGCATCGCGTAATGCCGTGATCGCGAGATATACCTTCAGTTGCGAGCCATCCTTGCGGACGAAGGTCCACTCGCGCGCCTCGGATTGGCCTCGGCGGGTGGCCTCCACGAAAACGTCGAACCCATGCAAGGCGCGGCCGTAGGTTCTGGCCAGTTCCGCCCCGCGCGTCTCGATCTCTCCGGCAACATGCCAGGCGGCTGGAGTAAGTTTGCCGACCACGTCCTCGGCGCGGTAACCCAGCATCCGCTCCGCCCCGGTGTTGAAGACGGTGACGATTCCTTGAAGGTCCGTGGCGATGATGGCGACCTGGGTGGTGGCGTCGAACACCTTCTGGATTTGTGCTCCGGCCTGGCGGAGGGCCACGTCTCGCTGGCCTATGACTTCGAGCATCTGGTTGAAGGCCTGGGCAAGCCGCCCCAGCTCATCATCGCGGCGCACCTCGGCGCGTACGGTGTAATCATTTCGCTGAATCACCTGGCTGGTGGTGTTGACGAGCGAAACGAGCGGACGCAGGAAATGCCGGTTCGCGCCCAGTTGGATGGTCACACCTACCAGAACCAGAGCGCCTGACACCGCGACAAACATGATGAAGTATTGCGGCAACCGCCGGTACCACGGCGGCAAGTCGCGGATGAGAACCAGGTGGCCGAGGAGTTCCCCATCTTTCCTGACCGGTTGCCACAGTGTGAGCTGGCGCGGGGTAAAGTAAGCCCCTGCCGGAGCAGGAATGGTGGGGAGAGTCAGTATGTTGACATCCGGTCGGTGGTATTCCGCGAAAACCTGGCCGTCCTTTCCATACAAAGCGGCTGCTGCGAGTTCAGGAATGGCCCGGCGAGTCTCCAGATAACGCCGGGCTGTGTCGCTGTCGTGGAACTCGAGCGTGGCTCGAAGTGCTTCCTGAAGGATCACCGCCTCGCTCTCCAACTGATCCTGAGCGGAGGGGAGAAATGTGTTTATCTCGTAAGCCGACACCGCTCCGATGACGCAGATCAGCGCCAGCAGGCTCGCAACCAAGACCAGCCAGATCAACCGCTGACGCACCGACATGTTTTGCAGACGGCGCATGGCTATTTCTCTGAATCGGTGGAAGCCTTGTGAACTTTGCGCGCCGATCCGAGCATCTGCGAACTGATCTTCAATTTCGCGCCGGACATGGCGCGCGAACTGGCGTCAAATCGCACGCGCTTGTTCTCCATGACGAACTCGATGATCCCGCCTCGCTTGATCGTCTGGCCGGATTCACCCACGGTGAGCACCGGCTTGTCTTTGAGCGCCTCCAGCCACTGGGCTTCGTTACGGCTTTCCTCCTTGCTCAGGAAGACGACATGACAAAGCGCGGCCTCCTCAGGTGTGCTGATATTTCGCACCGTAAGTGGCCGGGTGCTCTTCTGGGCCTGAGCTGTCTGATCCAGTGCCTGTCCGAATGGGTTGTTGCCAAGAACTCCGATGACAAGACGTGAGTTCGTCGAAGGGAAGGCATTGGTGGGCCATGTTGTGTATTGGGTAAATGTAATGAGGTAGCCTGCTTTGAGGTTGTATTCGGGCACCCCGGCCACAGCTTGAGCCGCGTCGGAGCACGGAGGCGCCAGAAGGAAAAACGCGAGCACCAGGTTTGCCAGCCAGCTCCCGCATCCACGAAGGGAATCATGCCGGCGTTTCGCGGCGTTGTGATGGGTTTTGCTGTTGGATCTCATGTCAGATCAAAAGCGTGTTTGGCGAAACTTATTCGCCCTGCCTCCCATGACTCGAATGATGCCTTGCTCGCAAAAGGTTTCCGCAGCCGGGAAGCGAAGGTTCCTTGGTTCAATCTCCTCAAATCATTCCCTAATCTGCAGTGCGTCTCGTTTGGAGTTTGCAATGTGATCATGTGTGCGATGATTTAGACATTAGAAAATAAAAGTCCAGTACCTCCAGGTCATCCTACCATACACGGAGCGGGGGGGGTAGCCGCGCTCTTGGTGAGGATATTGATGACGCCGTTGACTGCATTGGCTCCCCAAAGGCTGCCACCCGGCCCTCGAACCACTTCGATGCGGTCGAGGTCTTCCAGCATCACTGTCGCGCTGTCCCACAACACGCCTCTGAATGCCGGGTCATAAACAGACCGGCCGTCTATCATGACCAGCAACTGATTTGCGAACTGACCTCCAAACCCTCGCGAGCCCACGCCCCACGAGGCGGAGCTGATCCTGGCGACATCCATTCCGGGCACGTACCGCAACGCATCCGGCAGGGACACAGAGCCCGACCGCCTTAATTCCTCGCCGCTGACCACCGAGATCGCCGTCGGCGTGCGGGCAAGCGGTTCAGGGCGCTTGGACGCGGTGGTCACTTCAATTTGAGCAAGCTGCTCGAAGGAAAGATTGGCGAGGATGGGCGGCTCTGCTGACCGGACGGACGAGCAGAGGAGGCTGGCGAGCAGGCCGACAGCCTGCCGAAGCCGAGGGCGTGGAGCATACTGCGCGTGATGATTCACGGTCTTGGCACCTTTCTAAAATCTCCAGGTCACTTTCCCATGGATTACCCGCCCATTTTCACTGGCCGCCGGGAGTGTCACCGGGTTCTTGAACTCCGCGTGGCGGTCGTCTAGCAAATTTTGAGCCGCCACGGATAATTCCCATTGCGGGCACGGACGCCAGGCGATGCGTAAATCCAACGCCGCATAGCTGGACACATTCAGGCTTTCGAGCGCACCCACATAGCGCACTCCGGGATCCAGGAAGACATTGCCCGGCAGGTCCAGTGCGGAGTGAAATCCGAATTGATGCTGCGGGCTGAACCCTTCCTGCGCTTGTGAAGCGGTATCGGTGCTCCCCGCTACGGGCAGAAGTTCCAGTTCCAAGTGGGTGTAACTTCCGCGCAATCGCCAGTTATCGGTGACCTGCCAGCCCGTCGCCAGTTCCACACCATAACTCTCGCCGGTCATCAACTGGCCCCGACGCTGGGTGATCCTCCCTGGTGAGATGGTCCTTTCACGCGTGCGCAAATGGTCGTAATCATTGAAGAACACCGCGACATCCAGGGACAGGTTCTGTGCGGGCGACATTCGCCAGCCCGCTTCGTAGGTCCACAACACTTCCGCATCGAGTGCGGTGTTGGGGAGGCTTTGGAAAGTCGTGGGGCCGGGCAGGTTCAAAACCGCACTCGAATCGTTGTCGGCGATGGAGGGAATGCGCACGCCGCGAGAGGCCGCCAGCCACCACGTCTGGCGCGTGGATGGCGTCCAGGACAACCGGGCGTTGGGCAATATTTCCAGGCCCGTGAATTCATTATGTTCCAACTTCAGGCCGGTGGAGATTTTCAGTTGCTCTGGTACCAGCGTCAGGGTGTCGTCCACGGAGATGCCGGCCTGGTCCAGGCCCAGATTGGGACTCGAATACACGAGCCCGGAAGCACCGACGGTGCGGTTCTGGGTATGCTGGTAGTTCAAGCCCCAGTTGATTTCCTGCCGTTTCCCCAGCGCGAAACGGTGTTGTCCCTCGAAGTTGAACGTATCCTGATCCGTGATGCCCTGACCGGATTCTCGACGGGTGCCATCATAGTAGGTCTGGAGATTCAAGTCAGACGACTCACTGATTGTGTGCCGCCAGCGCCCGATGAGATGTCCGCCAAGCATGTTGATCACGTCCGGACCTGTAAAAATGATCTGCCTGGCGTGTCCGCCATAGGTTTCGCCCTGGAGCGTGAAATGATTCTGGGCCGAGGGTTGCGCATCGAGACGGAAGCCACCGCGCGATTGCTGCCAGTTATCACCTGCCGACGAGCCACTTGCAAAGTCGGTGTTATCACGGCTGAACCACGAGCCGTACACGCGCAGCCACGAATGCTCGGAGAGTTTCATGCCGTGCCGCGCCGCGCCAAACGCCCGCTCCCCCACGCCCCCACCGCCGGTGACCATGGATCCCTGCGTCTCCCGCGCGTCCTTGGTAATGATGTTGATGACTCCGTTCACAGCGTTGGCTCCCCAAGCCGTGCCACCTGGTCCTCGGACGACTTCAATCTGCTGGATGTCCTCAAACATCGTGTCCTGCACGTCCCAGAAGGTCCCTGCGAAGAGCGGGGTATAGAGCGATCGTCCGTCCTGCAATACCAGCAACTTGTTGGCAAACTCGCCGTTGAAACCGCGGATGCTCACCGCGTAACGGTGCGAGTTCAGCCGGGCGACCTCCACTCCGGGCGACAAACGCAAGGCCTCGGGGATGCTCGTGACGCCGGATCTCCGGATGTCCTCGCCTGTGATGACGTACACCGCCGCGGCGACCTCTGATAATTTTTCCTCCCGCCTCGATACCGAGGCAACCTGGATCTGCGAAAGCTGCTCGAAGGAAAGATTGGCAAGGATGGGCACCTCGGGCTTCGGCTCAGCGGAGGAAGCAACCACGCACGCCAACGCTGGAAGAGCTGTTTGCCATGCGATGCGGTGAGCGCGTCAGACGATGTTGGATGACGAAAAGCGGGTGGATTCAAGCTCAGAATTCAGTTTCAGCATAAAACCTCATCGTATCGGTAACGGACCAACATTGGCTTCATCCCGACTGTTCCGGAAAACTGAGTGTATTGCAAGGTTCTGATAGGCTTCAGAGGAGTCCGGAGGGATCGGCGTCACCCACACCATGTGGCATCGGTAGAGGATGCGACCATCCATCCGGCATTCACGGCGGGCAGGAAAGCCATCCCTATCAACGGGCAACGGAGAGCCTCCTTTCGCAAGGCGGATGCATGGGGACTATCAACTTTGTTGGCTGTGGGGTGCGCCCGTGCTTCAGCGCAGAGTTTTGGAGGACACGGAGGCTAAGGAGGGAAGGAAAGGTTATATTGCTCCGTTCTGCAATACATCCGAACCCTCGCGTGCCGCGAGAATTTCGGAGCGCGGAATTCAGTCCGCAGGAGTGTGAAATCACCAAGCCAGTCAGGAGTTTTCGTTGCCTTGCCATTCCCAAGAGGCTGTCACTGTTCGGTGACTGGACCAGCGACAGAGCCACCCACCTCGATCTTCTCGGCTCAAGGGCTGTTCAGGCGTTCCTGCGGACTAAAATCCGCACTCCTTGGGTGCGGCTCCACCGCACTGCGTTCACCAAATCTCCGTGTTGAGACTGTGGGTTCGTGGAGGGCACATACACAGGAAAATCCAAAGTTGTTTTTGCGCGGACCTGTGGGATAAAATTATCACGATGTTCAATCCGATTTGCCGCGTTTTTTTCATCTGCCTTTCACTGCTTGTGGCGGGTTGTGGAACCAAACCCGCCCCGCCCGCCAAAGCATCTTCGCCTGGAACCGAAGGCGCGGTGAAAACCTACCCGGTTACCGGAGTTGTGAGGAAGGTCGAGTCAAGTGAACGCTCCATCACCATCAAACACAGCGAGGTGCCGGACTACATGCCTGCGATGACGATGCCATTCAGCGTGAAGAGCACAAACGAACTGGCAGGCATCTCTGAGGGTGACGCCGTAACCTTCCGACTGAGCGTCACGGAAAATGATTCGTGGATCGACCAGTTGAAAAAGACAGCGACGGCGTCGCCGGAAGCCGTGCAGGAGCGGCCCCCTGTTCGGATTGTGCGGGAGGTGGAGGAATTGAAGCTGGGAGATGTGGTGCCGGATTATCAATTTACCAATGAACTGGGCTCATCGATCCGGCTCTCCGATTTCAAAGGGAAGGCGGTGGTCATGACCTTCATCTTCACGAGATGCCCGATACCTAATTTCTGCCCGCTGATGTCGCGCAATTTCTCCCTCGCTTACAACCAGCTCGCCGCGAGCACCACCGGACCGACGAACTGGCATCTTCTCTCGATCTCTTTCGATCCACATCACGATACGCCAACCGTGCTCAAGAATTATGCCCAGCGTTACGAGTACGATCCGAAGAAGTGGAGTTTCGTGACAGGCGCGATGATCGACATTGATGCGATCACCGAACAGTTCAATCTTCCAATCGTGGTCCGTAACGATCAATGGGATCACAAACTGCGTACCGCCGTTCTGGACACCCAGGGGCGGGTGCAAAAGATCCTCATCGGCAACGAGTGGAAACCTGGCGAACTTGTGGATGAGATTGTCAAGGCGGCGCAGGAATCCTCCCGGACACCGACACCTCGAGAATGAAACGGGGCGAAACTCCCGCTGTGACTGATGTGCAAGGCTCCCTTCACGGTCAGCGATCCTGAACCTCGCGAAGCCTATCAATCGTTGTAAAAGTCCATGCAGCCTGTGACTGAGTTGGGAGCATTCTCCCTCACCCCGGCCCCACTGCCGTTGAATTAAGGAAAGATGGGAGATCCGATTCGGGTTCTCCCTCTCCCCGTCGGTTGGGGAGAGGGGGCTTTATTGAGGTTCAAGCAGCCCTCCTCACCCCGGCCCTCCCGCTGGGAGAGGGAGTTACCTTCGCCTGTCTTTTCGATAACGAAGGCCGCCACGGATTTAGAATGCGCAGCGAGAGGTTCTCCCTCTCCCAGCG
>SXMN01000271.1 GCA_005777315.1 Verrucomicrobiales bacterium | reverse complement strand
GATGTTCATGAGTTGTTCGCGTTCTGGCGGTGACAAACGGATGCGATACTTAATTGGCATCTACTCCAATTAGACACGCTTATCCAAAGTACAAGCTCAATTTGTTTGACCCATCAACTCACGACTGACGGAGTACTAGATATCCTTGATGAAGGCACCACTTGAAATCTTAACGACGAACATTATGACAAGCGCAGTTCTTGAAGCCGCCGGTCCAGCCACCAAGGCTGCTTCTGGCAAGTACCTGACGTTCCTCCTTGGCGACGAATCCTACGGGATTCCTGTTCTCAAGATTCGAGAGATCATCCGGCCGATGTCGATCACTTACGTGCCACAGCTTCCGACTTACATCAAAGGTGTCGTGAACCTTCGAGGAAAAGTGATCCCGATCGTGGATATGAGGGTCAAATTTGATTTGAGCAGCCACGAG
Source organism: Verrucomicrobiales bacterium (assembly GCA_005777315.1). Taxonomy (GTDB): domain Bacteria; phylum Verrucomicrobiota; class Verrucomicrobiia; order Limisphaerales; family F1-12-MAGs170; genus F1-120-MAGs170. Next base: position 27,542 of record SXMN01000271.1, on the reverse strand, counting down.
ATGACAGACCAGACATGCGTCATCATTGTGGAGGTCCAGTTGGAGAATGGCAGCAGGCCGAGGATTGGCTTCATAGTCGATGGAGTCGAGGAAGTGGCCACGTTCCAGTCGGGAGATATCGAACCTCCACCCAATTTCGGACTACAATTGGATACAGGTTATATCCTCGGCATGGCCAAGGTGCGGGGAGCCGTCAAGACCCTTCTCGACATCGACAAAGTAGTGGCTTGCGAGACGCTTCAACGAGTCGAACAGGCACTCGGACGCTAAGTTTTGTAGCGGGATCCTGATCCCGCTGGTAATCCTGATCGTAATCGCTCCGGGAAGGCTTGAGAGAATGAACAGGATTAAGATCAGGACACCTGGTGGTATTTTGTTCGCGACTTGTTTAAGAGTGGCTTCCACTTGTATCCTCTGCCTGTTTCAAATGGCGAAACAACTATTTCATGAGTGACCTTCCCTCTGTGGCCAAGATGCCAAGTGTTCTGGTAGTTGAGGACGACGCGACACTCCAAAATGCTCTGACTCAGGTTTTGGCCCGTGCCGGATATTCCGTGGCGACGGCGAGCAATGGAATGGCGGCGCTTCAGATTCAACAGCAAAATCCGGCGGATGTGATCGTGTGTGACATCGTCATGCCGGAGAAGGATGGCATAGAAACCTTGATGGAGATGGCCAAACTTAAGCCCAAACCCCGGTTCATAGCCATTTCGGGTGGAGGGCGAATCAACGCATCTTGCTATCTAAAGGTGGCTTCAAAGCTTGGAGCCGATCGCGTCTTCAGCAAGCCGTTTACAAGTGGTGAATTGATCACAGCGCTGAAAGAGCTCCTTCCTCACGCCTGAACGCCACGCTCCGTTTACCGGTGGCATGGAACGTGGCACTCCAGTTGGCGGCTCTTTACGATGGAATTCACCTGGAGCCTCCAAAACCGGGGCATTGTCGTTTTCCATTTTCCCCACTAGGTTTGCTGTGTGATTGTCTTTCGTGCCGAACCGTTGTCGCTTTCCCATGAGTGAGCCAGCCGATTTGCCTCCTGCCGAAGTTGACCGCCGCCCTGCCGTGCGTTGGTGGCCTGCCGTCATCATTTTGGCCGCGGGATTCATTGCGTTTGCCATCTTGTGGTTCGCGCCTCGCGTGTCACAGCAGCAGTTCAACATTCAAGTTGCCCAGATTCTGCTCTGCTTGCTGGCTGCATTGTTACTGTGGCTGCTTCTTGGATCACGGATGCGCTGGAAAATCCGGCTCTCCATCCTTGGTGGCATCATTCTCGCGATAGGCGCGGTGGCTGGCTTGTTTCGCGTTCGAGGCGTTACGGGAAATCTGGTTCCCATTCTCGAACCTCGATGGGCCTCCCGTATGTTGACGGCCCCTCTGCCGGCATCGCTTGCGAACATGGCACCCAGGGTTTCTGGTGCCGCGGATTTCCCCCAGTTTCTTGGTCCGAATCGCAATGGCATTCTCGGCGGACCACGGCTCACCACGAATTGGACCGAGCGCGCTCCAGCGCTGCTCTGGCGTCAGCCCGTCGGCGCGGCATGGTCGGGGTTCGTCGTGTCCGGTTCGATGGCGATCACGCAAGAGCAACGCGGTGAGGAGGAACTGACCATTTGCTATGATCTGCTGACCGGCAAGGTCATCTGGTCGCACGCAGAGACGGCGCGATACTTCACCGCCCTGGCAGGCGAAGGCCCACGCGCGACTCCCTCGATCAAAGACGCGAAGGTATTCGTCCAGGGTGCGACCGGCCTGCTCAGTTGCCTCGATTTGGGAACAGGACGCACCATCTGGAGCAAGGATGTTCTTCAGCTCAACGAAGCCGGAGTCCCATCCTGGGGACAGAGCGGATCACCGTTGGTTCTTGAGGGGCTGGTTGTCGTTGGAGCGGGTGGGAGTAATGAGCGCTCGATGGTCGCATATCAAGCGACTGATGGCTCACAGGCATGGAGTGGCGGTTCGGAAGGGAACACATACAGTTCGCCACTGGTCGCGACATTGGATGGTGTGCGGCAAATTCTGATCTTCTCAGGTTCACTCGTGGGCCATGATGCCGGTTCGGGGAAGGAGTTGTGGCGGTTTCCATGGCCCGGTGGCCACCCTCACGTTGCAATGCCTCTGATAGCGAGCGGAACAGATGTGATCATTTCAAGCGGCTATGGCACCGGCAGCGGACGGGTGAGAATTCAGCGCGACGCATCCGGCAACTGGACTGCGAAAGCCGTCTGGCGGGGTAACCGCTTGAAGGCGAAGTTTACCAATCCCGTTCTCCATCGTAGTCATGTTTACGGCCTGGACGACGGCATTCTTGCCTGCCTCGATGCCGAGACCGGCGAGTTAAAGTGGAAGGACGGCAGATACGGGCACGGTCAAACTTTGATTGTCGGGGATTTGCTGCTCGTCATGGCTGAGAACGGAGACGTGGTGCTCATTGATCCTCAGCCTGATCAACTTCGGGAGCTTTCGCGCTTCACTGCGCTGGTCGGCAAAACATGGAATCCGCCCGCTCTTGCCGGTGAATACCTTCTCGTTCGCAACGACAAGGAAGCCGCCTGCTACCGGCTTCCAACCAATTGAGTCAGGTTGTTCGGAGTTCTTGTTGCTGACATTCGGCATTGCCGGACACGGTCTGTAGGGGCAAACTTCAGCCCCATGAATCCCATTCGCTGTCAGTTTCTCTCAAGTTTCGTCGCCATATCGTGCTCGCTCTCGTCAATCATCCCGGCCCACGGTCAGGGCGACTTCGCCAATGTCGTCGTGAAATCCAAAGCCGTGGCGGGCAAGGTCCACATGCTCGAAGGTGCCGGTGGAAACATTGGTGTCTCGGCCGGACCAGATGGCATCCTCATTGTCGATGATCAGTTTGCTCCACTGGCAAACAAGATCGAAGCGGCTCTAACCGAGATCGACAAGGGCTCGCTCAAGTTCATTCTCAACACGCACTGGCACGGCGATCACACCGGCGGTAACGCGCATTTCGGACGCAAGGGGCACATCGTCGCCCACGAGAACGTTCGCAAACGGCTGGTCGAGAAGTCGGGCACGCCCAAGGAAGCGTTGCCCGTGCTCACGTTCGATCAATCCATGTCCGTTCATTTCAATGATGAGGAAATCCGCCTGATTCATCTCGGCCCCGGGCACACGGATGGCGACGCCATTATTTACTTCACCAAATCCGGAGTGGCTCATTTGGGAGATCTGTTTTTCAACGGACGTTTTCCGTTCGTGGATCTGGGCAGTGGGGGTGATGTCCCAGGACTGCTCAAGAACATCGATGCCGCGCTGAAACTGCTCCCCTCCGAAACTCGGATCATTCCAGGGCACGGAGCGCTTGCGACCAAGACTGATTTGCAGACTTATCGGACCATGCTGGTGGAAACCATCGACTTGATGAAGAAAGCCGTGGCGGATGGGAAGACTTTGGAACAAGTCAAGGCCGCAGGCTTGCCGGAAAAGTGGAAAGACTGGGGATCAGGATTCATCAACGCCAACCGGTGGATGGAGATTGCCTACAACAGCGTCAACAAGAAGTAGCCCCAGCAAGCGCAACCTGTGCGAATACCGACAAGCAATTCATGACACTATGAAAAGACAAATCCTTACAACGCTCCGCCATTTCAGGATAACAGCCGAAGAAACGAGCCTCGTTGCGAACCAGCAGGTAGGGCTGGCCGTCCTCAGCCCGCCGCGAACGTCGAAAGGACTGCCGTATTTCCACCAACGCCACGGCGCGGTGAGGACACCTCGCCCTACCGGGTTTCCGGCGATCCTTGCTTTCAGTCTCCTCGCGTGTGCCGCCACTCCCGCTTTCGCCGAAGACCTCCACACTTTCAAACGCATTCAACTGAATGATCAATTCTGGTCCGAAGGTGCGAACTTCGGCGACCTGAACAATGACGGGAAGAACGATCTCATTTCGGGCCCGTGGTGGTGGGAAGGGCCGGACTTCACCAAGCGCCATGAATTCTATCCCTCCAAGACGACTTTCGACCTCAAGCTTGGGCCGATGACCACGGTGAAGGTGCCGGGTTTCGAGGGCACGCTCGGCGTCGCCAACAAGTACTCGGACAACTTCTTCGTCTGGACGCTCGACTTCAACAAGGACGGTTGGAACGATATTCTCATCGTCGGCTTCCCAGGGCAGGATACCTCCTGGTTCGAGAACCCGAAGGGCAAGGAAGGACACTGGACGAGGCACAAGATCTTTGATCAAACCGACAACGAGTCGCCGACGTTCGTTGACATCACGGGCGATGGGAAACCGGAACTCGTGTGCATCACCAAGGGGCAATACGGCTACGCGGCTCCGAACTGGAGCGCGCCGGAGAAGCCGTGGGCGTTTCATGCAATTTCACCCAACAACAAGTATGGCAATTTCACGCACGGTATGGGAGTCGGTGATGTGAATGGCGATGGACGACAGGATTTGCTGGAGAAGGACGGTTGGTGGGAACAACCGGCATCCCTCGCCGGCGATCCCGTGTGGAAGCTTCACAAGCAGCCGATGGGTGTGGGCGGTTCGCAAATGCACGCCTACGACGTGAACGGCGACGGACTCAACGACATCATCACCGGGCTGGCGGCGCACGGCTTTGGCCTTGCGTGGTATGAGCAATACCGCGAGGGCGGCGAGATCAAGTTCCGCGAGCACATCATCATCAACAAGGAGCCGCGCGAGAACAAATACGGCGTGAAGTTCTCCGAGCTGCACGCCATCGAGCTGGTGGATATGGACGGCGATGGCCTCAAGGACATCGTGACGGGCAAGCGTTTCTGGTCGCATGGCCGCATGGGCGACCCGGACCGCAATGACAAGGCGGTGATCTATTGGTTCAAGCTCGTGCGCGGCGAGGACAAGAGCGTGGACTTCATTCCTTACCTGATCGACGACAACTCAGGAGTTGGCGTGCAAGTCGTGGCGCGCGACATGAATGGCGACGGCCTGCCGGACATCGTCGTCGGCAACAAGAAAGGCACCTTCGTCCAACTGCACGAGAAGAAGACCGTGTCACGCGAGGAATGGGAAAAGGCGCAGCCGAAGGCATTGGGGCGTTAAGCCTAGTCTTAGCTTGAAGTCAGATGGTGATGGCCGCATATCTACAACAATAATTGCGACATGATGTTACGATTTATCCTCATCCAAATCGTGCTAACTTTGCTTGCTGTTGGTGTCAACTTGCCGGCTCAAGACAAGTCCTTTGAGACCAACCGAGTTTCAATCACGGTCACAAACCAAGCCGACTTGGATTTGTCACTCACTGTTTCTCAAACGTCGACCAACAAGGTTGCCGGTGATCGAGTCGAGAGGAATATCAAGCCAAACCAGTCTATTGCATTCGAGATTCCCAAAGGGCAGCATGTTTTTGATGGGGGGACGTACAAGAATGGTAAGATGGTCACGGGCACGGCTAGTCAGGGTGGAGTGGCTTGGATTACGAATGCCGAAGTGTGGACCTTTTCATTGGAGCAAAAGCCTGAGTATCCGGGCGTTCGCGTTTGGAAGAGGGAGGTTAAGCCGGCAAAGAAATAAGGACGAGACATGGTTTGCAAACTACCCCGGCGCGAGAAGATTCTGGCCCCAGAGGCCATTTGGGATGACGTCTGCCGTGAAGAGGCCAGTTTGGAGGTGCCCCAATGGCACAAAGATATTCTTGAAGAGCGCGAGCGTCTGTTCACCGAAGGCAAGACTCGCTTCATAGACTGGGAGGATGCCAAGAAACAGATCAAACAAGCCGTTCAATGAGGCTTCAGATTCTTGATCTCGCGACGGGTGGCCTCTTCTCAATCAGCAATTGTGATCCGTCTCGGGTTCGCCTGGGTTTGTCAGGCGTTTGCGTGCTGCCACGAGAAACGAAACCGATAGCCTTCCCCAGGAACGAACGTTATGCCCGAACTCTCACGCTTTTACGGAATCATCATTCGGATGTTCTCCGAGCCTTCCGAGCGCCATCACGTGCCGCACTTTCACGCTTACCACGGTGAGCACGTCGCGGTGTTTTCCATTTCGCCGGTGGCGCTCATCATCGGTTTCATTCCGCAGCGCCAGCAACGGCTTATCGAGGCGTGGGCGGAACTTCACACGGAGGAATTGCTTTCCAACTGGCAACTTTTGGAGCTGGGCCGCAAGCCTTCCCCCATCACGCCTTTACAGTAGTGTAGCGCCATGAATCATCCCATTTACCGTATCACCTCCATTGAGCGCATCGGGCCTTATTCGCTGCGCCTGCGCTTCAACGACGGCTTGGCTCGCACGATTGATTTTGAGCCGATTCTTGAGGGCGAGCTTTATGGCCCGCTCCGCGACCCGGCGGTTTTTGCACAGGTCACACTTGATCCGGAGATTCATACGATCGTCTGGCCGTGCGGAGCCGACTTCGACCCCGCGACTCTGCACGATTGGCCGGAGCACGAGGCCGCTTTTCGAGCGGCAGCAAAGCGATGGAGCCTCTCCATTGCAAACGCCATGCGTTGAACTGTGGCCGCTGGATCATTCGGCTACAAACGAACTTGCATGACCAGTTCATTTTTGCCTTTTCATGCGGTTTCAGTCGCGTACAGTTTCTGTGATACGGAGTATTTGAGATGACGCTCTTCTCTCCTGACGACACATGGCCGCTCTTCTCCATCATGGTGGCGGGGACAGCATTTTCCTTATGGCTGGAGAAGCGCCATAGCTGGGCGGAGAAACTCAGCGCGCCCGTCGTCGCTCTGTTGCTGGCCATGCTCCTGTCGAACACTCGCGTCATTCCGATGGAGGCACCGGCCTATGATTTCGTCGGCACGTGGCTTGTGCCGGTGGCGCTGCCGCTGTTGCTGTTCCGCGCAGATTTCATGCGCATTGCCCGCAGCACGGGGAAGATGATGATCTCCTTTCACATCGCCAGCGTCGGCACGATGCTCGGTGCCGTGATTGCCTTTGGGCTGTTCCGACAGCAGGTTCTGGAGCCGGAGAATGCGGCGGGCATCATGACCGGGAGTTACATCGGCGGCATGGTGAACTTCGTAGCCATCAGCGAATCGACACGAGCCGCAGGCTCGCTCATCTCGGCACTCATCGTGGCGGACAATCTGGTGATGGCCTCTGTGTTTCTCGTGTTGCTCTGGATTGCGGGGAACGGGTTCTTTCAGCGGCATTACCCTTCCAATGTATTGGTGAAGGCAGGCGCGGCTGCAACTCATTCGCCAACAGCAGCAGAGCACAAGGACGTGACTGTGATGGACATCGCGATTTCGCTGGCCGTGGCAGTCGGCGTTGCCGGAGTCGCGATGTTTGCCAAGAAGCATCTTGATTCGGCCTTCGCACCGGCGGCAGGCGATGATTGGTATGTGCTCATGGGCAAGACTCTGCTCACAAATCGATTCGTGCTGATCACGGGGTTGTCACTCGTCGTGTCCACGCTCTTCGCGCGCTCCATGTCGAAGATCAATGGCCCGGAGCAGCTCGGAGGATTCCTGCTTTACCTTTTTCTTTTCACGGTCGGCCTCCCTGCGGATTTGAAGACCGTGCTGGTCAACAGCCCGGTGCTCTTCGCTTTTTGCGGGATCATGGCGTTTACAAATCTGGTCTTCACGCTGGTTGTGGGAAAGCTCTGCCGCCAGCCGCTGGAAGATCTGCTGCTCAGTGTGAACGCCACAATCGGCGGTCCGCCCACGGCCGCTGCCATGGCGATGTCCAAGGGCTGGCATCGGCTTGTGCTGCCCGGACTTCTCATCGGCCTTTGGGGTTACATCATCGGCACACCGCTGGGGTTGCTGATCACTTCGTTGTGCAAGTGATGCCATGACCTCGCCTCTGATGGAGTCACCGCCTGGTCCCGAGGTCGTCATCGACGGTGTGAAGTATCTCTACTTTGGCGGCACCAGTTACCTTGGACTGCACGGGAATCCATCCGTCATTGCGGCAGGGTGTGATGCTTTGAAGAAGTATGGCGTTCATACGGCTACTACCCGCGCCGGGTTTGGCACGAGTCCACTGCTCTTGAAGGTCGAGGAACTGGCGGCGCGGTTTTTTGGGACGGAGGACGCATTCTATTTCTCGTCGGGTTATGTCGCGAATCACATCGTCCTCCCGGCGATCACATCCGAAGCGTCGGCGTTGTTCCTGGACGAGACGGCGCACTTCTGTGTCGTGGAAGCCGCCCGGCTTGCGGGAAAGCCTGTTCATCGTTTCCGACATCGTGATCCCGCTGATCTCGCTTCACAATTGAGGCAACATTTGCCCAAGTACGGAAGCCCCATTGTCGTCGCGGATGGAGTAACTCCTGCCACCGGAGCCATCGCACCCGTCCGTGACTATCTAAAAGTCTTGAAGGACTTCGCTCCCGCGGGTCTGCATGTCGATGATGCCCACGGCTTCGGAGTGTTGGGCGAGGACGGGCGTGGCATCTTCGAGGAAGTTGGACTTTGGCAGCACGTGAACGGTGGCTCACCTATCGATGGTGTTTCGTTGAGCGTATGTGGAACTCTGGCAAAGGCATTGGGCGGTTTCGGCGGCATCGTGCCTGGCACGCGAGACTTCGTAGCGAAGGCGCGGGCGTCGTCGCATTACTTTGATGGTGCCAGCGCTCCGGCTTCGTCCGTGGCAGGCTGCTCCGCGGCTGCGTTGGAAATATGCATCGCGCAGCCGGAGCTTCGACGGCAGCTCCGTGCGAATATCCGCTGGGTTCGGGATGGTTTGCGCGAGATGGGATTGGAGGTCACCGCCGACTCGACGGCGAACATCGGATTCACCACCGGTAAAGCCGAGCAGATGCGGCGACTCCACGAGGCGTTGAAGGCAATTGGAATCCTCGTGCCTTACATGCCTGCATATAGTGGCGTAGGACCGGATGGTTTGCTACGGCTGGCAGTGTGTGCAGGACACACCAACGAGATGCTTGATCGCTTGCTGGCGGCGCTAAAGACTCACGTCACCCTATGAAACCGATCACTCTCTTTCCGAGCAGGAGCGCCGGTCTCCGACCCGGCGCGAATCAAGCGACATCTTCTCGCGTGCCGGGGCGGAGACCGGCGCTCCAATCGCTTCACCATTCATGGGCGCGATCTACTGCGTCCGTCAAAGTCGCATTTGTAACTTCACTCTTCGCCACATTGTCAGTCACGGCTGCAGAAATCGATTACTCCGCCGCCATCACGAGACTCGAAACCGCCGTGCGGGCCGAGATGCGCGACTGGAACATCGGCGGCATCTCACTGGCGTTGACGGATGGCGCGCGCCTCGTTCACGCCGCCGGATTTGGCGAAGCGTCGAAAGACAGTGTGTTCCGTGCCGGCTCCATATCGAAGCTCTTCAACGCGATTGCCGTCCTGCAGCTTGTCGAGGCGGGTAAACTGGATCTCGATGCGCCAGTTTCTGCCCTGCCTGGTGCCACTATGCCGGTGCAGCCGTTTCGCGGTGCGACGAATGTGACGATGCGCCAACTCTTGAGTCATCGCAGCGGGCTTCAGCGAGAGTCACCAATAGGCAGTTACTTCGACGATTCTGAGCCAGGTCTCGCGGCGACTTGTGCCAGCCTCCGTGATTGTGTTCTCGCCACACAGCCCACAGCTAAAACGCGATACTCGAACATCGCGCCATCAATCGCCGGCCACATCGTAGCTACGCTGACCGGAATGAGCTTCGAGCAGTATCAGCGTGAGAAAATTCTGAATCCGCTCGGCATGAATCAATCGGCATGGCTGAAGCGCGATGTTCCGGGCGGCAAGGTGATTACTTCCCACATGCGGATCGCCGACCTGGATGGCAAGGGCGGGTTCCATCATGGAGATGCTCCGCTCTTCGATCTCGGTACCATTCCGGCAGGCAACCTCTTCACAACTGCGCCAGACTTGGCGAAATTCCTCGTGATGCTCTCGCGATCCATGCGAGGCGAAGGCGTGTTGCTTCGTCCCGCCACGCTGGCGGATATGTGGAAACCACAATTCGATGACAACGCGGGGTTTGGTCTGGCATTCGTCGTTGGCAAGTTCAGAGGGCATCGTACGGTCGGCCACAGCGGTGCTGTCTATGGCCACTCGACGTCGCTGGTGTTTTAGCCTGAGACACAGTTGGGCGTGGTGATCCTCGCAAACGAAGACATCGTTGGAGCCCGTGTCAGCCGGCTGGGAAACCTCGCGCTTTCATTGATGTTGGAGGTCAAGACAGGCGAGGCACCGCCAACATCAACATCCGCCGGGACGACACCGGACTCCACAGCGCTTGGCAAATATGCCGGGAGCTATGAATCGCAAAGCTACTGGGCGGAACTCCGAGTGGAAGGGGGAAGACTCATCGGCAACTTCTCTACTCAGCCTTGCAATCTGACTCCCATTGCGGGCGGCAAGTTCCACCTCAGCAGCCGCCTGCACCACGACGCAGTTGTCACGTTCGACCGCGACGCAGAGGGCAGGATCACGGGATTCAGCGTGGGTCCGCAAAAGTTTGTCCGAGTTCCCAATCGACCTGAGACGCTGCCGGACGGCTGGCGGAAGTATTGCGGTGTTTACGGTCCGGACTTCATCCCCATCATCGTGCATGAGAAGTTCGGTCATCTGTACGCGACCACGGAGAACATGGTGGACTACCGTCTCACACCGGTGAACCGCCATGTCTTCGCGCTGCCTGCGGGCATGTACACGGATGAGTTCGCTGTCTTTCTCTGCGGCAAGGACGGTCAACCTCATTCAGTCGATTTTGCCAGCATGACGTTTGAACGGCGGTAGGTGTTCCTGAAATCGACATGAAACTCACTCTCCGAGGCGTTCACCTGCCGATGCGACATCCATTCACGATTTCGCTGGGCACGACAGAAGTTCAGCACAACCTGCTGGTCGAACTCTCGGATGCTGGGCACACGGGTTACGGTGAGGGCGCGTCATCGCATGCTTACGAGGAATTTACCGCAGGGGCCATGCGCGCGGCATTGGAGCAGGCGCGGCCTGTGATTGAATCTGCTTCGTTCGATACGCCGGAAGAATTTTGGGAGCGCGTCTTCCCATCGCTGGGACACAATCGCTTCGCCCTTTGTGCACTGGATGAGGCGGCGCACGATTTGTGGGGCAAGCGTCTCGGCCAGCCCGTGTGGAAGCTATGGGGTCTGGAGCTTACGAATTTGCCGGTGAGCGATTACACGATTGGAATCGATCCCATCGGGAAGATGGTGGCGAAGATGAAGGAGTTTCCCGGCTGGCCGATCTACAAGATCAAACTGGGCACCGACCACGACATCGAGATCGTTCGAGCCTTGCGCCAGCACACGGACGCGATCTTCCGCGTCGATGCGAACATGGCGTGGACCGCGGAACAGACCATCAGTTTTGCTCCGCAACTGAAAGCGATGGGAGTCGAGTTCATCGAGCAACCGCTCGAGGCCGATGACTGGATTGGCATGAAGCGCGTGTTTGCCGAGTCCGCTTTGCCGGTGATCGCGGATGAGAGCTGTTTGGTGGAGTCAGATGTGGCGCGCTGCGCCGGGCATTTCCACGGGATCAACATCAAGCTGACCAAGGCTGGCGGATTGACTCCCGCCCGCCGCATGATTGCTGAAGCCCGACGGCTCGGACTCAAAGTGATGGTCGGCTGCATGAATGAGAGCAGCGTTGGCATCTCCGCCATTGGGATGTTGCTGCCACTGCTCGATTTTGTGGACATGGACGGGGCATTGCTCATTGCGAAGGACATTGCAGAAGGTGTGTATCTCGACAAAGGCGTGGCTGTGTTCCCTGACCGACCGGGCAATGGGGTGAGGTTGCATGATCAAGCAGGCTGACCGCTTGCACCCGACGGAGCATTTTGTCAGGTGCTGATCACGCCGAGGGATTTCCACCGGCACATGGCAATTTCAGCCTTCGAGCAAGTGTTGGAGAAGATAGCGTGTGTAGAGTTCGCAACGCAGTCGCGCTTCCCGGAGTGTGGCTCCAGATAGAACTCCAGGGCTGCGCAATCGGTAAAAGCTCTCCTGAGAAGGGCAGGCCTCGCCGCGAAGAATATGGCGCACGACATCCCGCAGCGCCGGATCCTTTGCCAGCGACATGAGAATTCGTTTGAGGTGGTCCCCAAACAACCCGTGATCCTGGGAAGCCAGGGTGGCGAATTCATCGAGAGAGTGGCGCTTTAGTGCGAGTTCGTTCAGGGCGCGCCGTGTCAGGTAAGGCTGCCCATTGAGCAATGCGTAAAGTTGAGAAACCTCCTCTTCGGATTTGAGAGGGCTGCCACAGCGTAGGTTCAACTCCGCTACTTGAGCCAGGGTGAAATCGTCCAGTGTCACGCGGGTGCCGACATTGAACGGGGATTGGTTCATGTCGCGAATGAAGAGATGCACCTCAGTGGCGTACGCGATCATGAGCGTGAGGCCAGCCCAGGGGCCCGTGGGGTCCAGGGCGCGCTCGTTGTGCCAGGATCGGATCAACCCAAAAACTTCACTCCCGTACGTGGTCGAGAACAGGCGGTCCACTTCGTCAAGCCCCCAAACCAGAGGCGCGCTCAACTTGGCAAGAACTTCACGCCGGACGTATCGCTCGAAGTTGACATTCGGTCCGCGGCGCGAATCCCAGACATCAGCGGGCAGGACCGGCAGGTCCAACTGGTCGGCAACCGATTCGGCCAGGCTCAGATAAAAAGCATCCACGGATTCGAGATTCGAGGCATTAAACTTCTGAAAATCGGTGAGCACCACCTTCGCGTTGCGGTCGCGCGAGTATTGGAGTCCGCGAGCCAGCAGGGAGGTCTTGCCCATTTGACGCGCCCCTTTGATGAGAATGATGCTGTCATTCCGCGTCAGCGCAGCGCACACATCGCCGTCCGGGGGACGAATGAGGTAGAATTCCGAATTCAAGGGTATCGCACCTCCGACGGACTCCAATGGCACATGGGCGGGTTTTGATTCGTTGCGCGGCATCAGCCTCAATCCCTTGCTGACCACGATGTGAACCGGCGGGTGCGCCGGGATGAACTGACGCAAACGGTCAAGAAGTTCAGCGAGCACGCGGGCGTCGTCTTGCGGACCGTTCCAGTGAAGGCAGTCCTTGGTGGAAAGAATGTTATCGAGGGGATCTGGCAGGGGCCCTGCGTAATTGACTCGCACCGGAAACGATTGAGGTTTGCCGGACTTTTGAGCGGCTTCATTGGCCGTCTCGATTTCGAATGCGATCAACTCACTCTGGACTGAAGCCTCCGAAAGGAGAGGCACGACGACGTCAGCTCGGCGGAGCTGGCGATCAACGTCCGCCGCCCACTCGATGCCGAAGCAGCGGTGGCGGTCCACATAAACCTGGTAGCCGTGAGCCGCGAGTTCAGTCTCGATGAGGTTCAGGAGCTGCTCATCGACGGGGGTATGGCGACGATACAGGATCGCCACGTGGAGAGATGGGTCATGATGTTGGCTTTGAGACATGGCCAGTAACCTCCCATGTCAGCCAAGGTGCAGCCGGTTTTCGGCTACGGCATTGCCGCACGGGTGGTTGGTAGGCCCAAGACTGTCTGAAGTGGGACGCAGAGTAAAGCTAGTCTTCCGGGGAGCCGGATTTCAGCTCCGCCGGTCAGTCATCGAGAGCCATTGAATCCAGGCGAGCGGATTCATGGACACGGCCGCTGGCCTCAGCCTGGAAATCCGGCGTGGCGACCAGACCGGGGCTCCTTGTCGTCCGTTGATGTTTCCATGCCTCGAACATCAGTGATGCCAGAGCGCCGATGAGAGAGTCTTTGTGGTGGCGGCGGAATGACCTGAGAGTGCCCCATTCAGTCGGGTTTCCATTGCTCAGATAAGCCAGTGAAAGATCCGTCGTGCATGCGGCTTCGATCTCCTGGGAGGCAAAACGTCCAACTGCGTACGAGTATATGAGCATGGTTGCCAGCGCCGCTTGAGAATGGCGGGTGACACGTGAAGGAGTGATTTGCAGCTTTTCTCCGGTCCATCGAGCCAAGTGGGTTGCATCGAGAGCAAGGCAGAGGAGTTCCCGCTCGCACACCCAGATCTCCAGGTTCAACGGTATTTTCGCCAGCTTGTTGCTTTCCGCCGTCGGCTCCCTCTGCGTGATCGACATCGTGTTCTGTAACGCATTCACACGAGTAGCATCGACTCGGATTGTTACGAGACTGTGTCGGAAGAGTCATTTCAGGATGAAATTTCGTCCTATCCTGAAGGACGCTTTTGCTTCGATGGCGCCCGGAAGGTGGAATGACCTGGATACGGTCCCGGCGTCCCTGCGGATTCAATCCGGGTTACCTCCGTTCACGGGGCAGGATTTTTGGGCTCTGGCACTCGTGGCTTCCAGTGGTGACGTGTCTGGAAGACTCCCTGTAGATCAGCCTCTGAAGATTATCATCACGCCAAAGTCGGTCATGAGTTGCCGTGACCCCAGATCGAGATGCGTGTATGCGATGGGAGTGATGCTGACGATATTTTGTTCGCCAATCTTGTTCAGCAACTCGGACACGATCTCGTCGAAACGGTCCCGACCCACTTCGACACAATCCGTGCGGCGGATTGTTTTGACCCGGATCTTCTTGTCCCCCTCGCGAGCTGAGACTTCCAATGGTGGTCGCGCTTTCTGGATCAGGATTTCCGAAGGCCCTTCGTGCAGTGGCACCTGAAAGTGGTGTTCCTCCTTCGCCGCGGCTGAAGAGGCCATCGGATTTGCCGTCTTCACCGTGGTGGGGTCGGGCTGGGGGATTGTAATTGAGACATTGCATGCAGGGCAGTGAATATGACTGCCAGACATCGAACTGTTAGCTTCGAGCTGCTGTTTGCAATGAGGACAACTAAAGACCATCTCCATAAGCAATCTCGCTTTTGTTGGGTGTGGATCCGACGCTATCTGGCAATGTGTCCTATTGCCAGCCTAATTTCTCATCAATCGTTCGAGCGTTGGCAGGCGGTCTTCCAAATCCGTCACAGCTCAAAAACCGGAGTATTTTTTGATGTGAACCGCTCGTACTCGATGGTTCTCGCTGTCGCCAATGAGGAGTGTTCCATCTCGATCAAGAAAGATGCCGTGCGGCCTTGCAAGGTTGCATCGTTTCGGTTCACCGTCCGGACCGTCGCCTCGCGCGCCGGTTCCAGCTACCAGATCAATCGTCCTCCGTCCTGGATCTATCACGCGGATGCTGTGGCTCTCAGTGTCCGCAAGATAAACTTTGCCATCAGGACCGACACTCAGGCCCTTGGGTCCGGATAGGGTTGCATTGAGGGCAGCACCGCCATTTCCTCCAAAACCTTTCTCCCCTGTCCCGGCAATTCGCTGAACGACGCCTGTTTCGTGGTCGATCTTAAGCACCATATTGCCCTCCCGCAGAGCGAGCCAGAGGTTCCCGGCCCGGTCGAAATCCAGCGCTCGTGGACCGTTGAGCGGAGCCGTGTGAATTTTCCCACCCTCAGGCGTGGCCTTTGGCTCCCCGGTGCCACCATAAGTTTCAATCCGACCCGTCTTCATTTCAACACGACGGATCCTGTGATTGCCAATATCGCAGATGAAGAGGTCTCCGGTCGGGGAAAACTGTATGCTATGCGGTTGCTTCAACGTCGCCATTGTCGCAGGTCCGCCATCGCCGCTGAAGCCGGGCTGGCCTGTCCCGGCCACGGTCGAGATCAACCGGCTCCTTGAGTCCACTCTTCGGACCAGATGATTCTTCATCTCGACAAAAAACATGTTTCCCGCCGCGTCGAATCGAACTTCGTAAGGTTCGTTCAAATCCGCCTCCAAGGCCGGACCTCCGTCTCCCGCATATCCTCTCCTGCCGCTGCCAGCCACGGTGCTGATCGTTCCGTCGCGGGCGATCCGACGGATGATATGATTGTCCACCTCGCAGACATAAATCGCGTCATCGGGCCCGCGCACCAGCCCGAAAGGATTGCCGATCTGTGCCGATTGAGCCGGTCCACCGTCCCCGGATCGTCCAGTTTTCCCAATTCCAGCCAGGGTGTTGATCTCGCGCAGCAAGTCCGCACCCGTTGCGGCATGGGCAATCAAGGTGAAAAACCAAACGGCCAGAGATAGGCTCAACTTCATGATCAGCTTGGTGCTTCGGAGATTTTTACGAGTCTCGGG
This sequence comes from Verrucomicrobiales bacterium, assembly GCA_005777315.1. GTDB lineage: Bacteria > Verrucomicrobiota > Verrucomicrobiia > Limisphaerales > F1-12-MAGs170 > F1-120-MAGs170. The sequence continues at coordinate 11,522 of SXMN01000271.1, read as the reverse complement.
CGCGTTGGACAGGGCTTCTGCAACCCGACATCGGGAGTTTTGATCAAGTCTTCGCAGTTGTTCCATCGCGGTTCTTGTAATTGACGCTGATGATGGTGAACAGAGCCGCCACGGCGAATGTCAGCAGTGCGAAAAGCATGAATCGGCCCCGGCTGACGGACTCGTCGCCGTGCTTCCCTCCCAGTGATGTGACCAGCGCGATGATGAGCTGGCCCACGGCATTCGTAAGCAGCCAAAAACTCATGATGGTGCTTTTCATCGACGGCGCGGCCTGTCGGAATGCAAATTCAAGTCCGGAGATGGACACGAGCACTTCAGCCATCGTGATGACGATGTAGGGCACGGTCTGCCACATCACGCTCATCTTCACGCCGCCAACAATCTGGGTTTGCAGCCACGCCACAATCAGATAGGAAGCGCCGGCAAGGCACATCCCCACCGCCATCCTCCGCAACAATGTTGCCCGCACTCCCAGTTTCTCAATCAGTGGATAAAGTCCATAAGTCACGATCGGAATCAGCAACATCACCAGCAGCGGATTCATGGATTGCATTTCCTCCGGGCCGATGGTCCAGGAACCTTGTCCGCCAGGCTCACCAAAGACAGTCCATGGCACCATCTTCGAGCCTTGCAGTACCCAGGTGGAACTGGATTGCTCGAACAACGTCCAGAAGATTGGGATCCACGCGAACACGGTCAGGATCGGGCTGACCGAACGAGCCGCGTCCACTTCCGCATCACTGTGCCGGACTTTGGCCGCCGACCAGAATGTGTCCGGCAAATCGGTCCATTTGAGAAGACTGCCTGCCAGCAGCAGCAAGTACCAAAGTCCCAGTATTCCGACTGTGAGCTGTCCGATGAATCTCGCGAAAGGAGTCGCCCCGTGGCTCAAGGAAACATAGACCATGAGCGGTATCGCGAGGATGGGCAGCGCCAGGCTTGAGAGGAAGTTTGTGAGAACCGCCAGATTCAGGGACCAGTTATTGCGGTTAAAATTTTTCAATGCTGCCAGATAGACCGTCAGGAAGCCCGCCGTCCGGGTGTCTTTCGCCGGCGGCTTCATGACATAGTGCCGGGTGCCGAGCCAGAAGATCAACGTTGCCAGCGCCATCAGGATTCCAGGCACGCCGAACGCCCAGCCATAGCCGGATTCGCGGGCGATCCAGGGGATGATGAGGAAGGCAAAGAACGAGCCGAAGTTCACCGAGAAGTAGAAGGCGCCGTAGGCCTTCTCCAACAGGTGTGACTGCTCATCTCGAAACTGGTCGCCGACGAACGCGGAGACGCAAGGCTTGATGCCGCCTGACCCGAACGCAATCAGTGCCAGTCCACTGTAGAGACACAGAAGTTTCGCGTCCAAAGTGGCGAACAAATCCGCAGTGGCCAGCACGCCGTGGCCGACGCAGTAAAATAGCGAAACGTAGAAGATCGTTTTGTACCGGCCCCAAAAACGATCCGCCACCCATGCGCCGAGCAGTGGAGTGAAGTACACCGCGAAGCCGAAAAGGTGAATGATCGTCGTCGCCTTGTCCTTGGTCTGGAGAAGGGTGCCCGTGATGTAGAGTGCGAGGATGCTCCGCATTCCGTAATAGCTGAAGCGCTCGCAGGCTTCATTGCCGACGATGTATTTGATTTGAGGAGGCCAGCGATTTGAATCGCCTGAACCAGCCGTGCTGGGAGAGCTGCTGGTTGGGTTTGTCTGACTGGAACTCATGCGAAAAGGAATTCTACGTCTGCTGTCACGCCTCTTCCCGGCGTTGCGTCCGCACGAAGCGGAGGGATTATCTTGCCTGGCTGGCGCGGAACATTGGGCACGTCTGAATAGACCAGAGGAAACTAAGATTCGCCAAGCATGAAGTTGTGGTCCCCTCAACAAGTGCGCTGTCGGAGTCATTGAGATCTTGGCTTGCGACGCCAAGGTGTACTACCTTGGTCTCGTGTCATCGGCAGCCAAATCATATCGCATGGCCCGGGAACTGGAAGGGACACCAGGCCCGTTGACTGTTCCGAATCCGAAGGATCCATGGAGTTCTATTCGTGCGATTTCCATCCGATGCGTCACCACTCAACCCAGGGGATTCTGTCAGTGGCATGCCCATCCATTCGACGAACTGTGCCTTGTGGCGGATGATGACAGCCTGACAGGCAAAGCCGACAGGCTGGTATCCACGGCGGCAGGAAGCCTGTTGCACTAAGCCCCAGGTGAACAGCATGGCTATTGGAACAATGAAAACCAAAGCCCACGATTTTGGGTGGTTCACTTTGTCGCGCTGCCGGAATTGCAGACCGCTTTCCCTTGGTTGCGACACGCCGCGCCGGACAAGCGATCATGGCGATTGACATCGCCGCAGACTGAAACATTTCGGTGGCTCTTCATGCGCATTTCCGGAGAGCATTCGCAGCAAGGGCCAAGTTACGCCGTTGCGGAGTCGGCCTGGCTTCGTCTGCTTTTGGTAAACATACATCGTTGGGCCATGGGAGCCGCCACGGCGCCCGTCATGCCGACCGCCGCCAGGCCGGATTTGATGAGGCTGTGGCAGATGATTCAGGACTGTGCCGGGCATCCTGGTGAGTTCAGCAAACGGATTCGCGCGATGCCCAATTACAACTCACTGCGCCAGGAATTTACCGCCGCCTTCGGATGTTCACCGAGCCAGATGGCGCTGCGGACGCGCATCCAGATCGCAAAGAACCTGTTGCTGGAAACGCCCCTGAACATCAAACAAATCGCCGAGGAGCTGGGCTACGTCCGGCAGCACGAGTTTACCAGGGCGTTTCACCGCGTGACCGGCTGCTCGCCAACCGCCTGGCGCGGCAATCCGCAGCCACCGTTCCCTGCGACATGATCCTGCACACCGGCTAAATCAACCAGCGGATCCGAACCTGTAGCTTCGACGCGAACCAAAAGTGCGGATGCTTGATTCACGGCTTTATCCATGAACCTCGCCCGCGCCAAAACATGAAAAGACTATTCCCTCTCCTGCTGGCCGTCGGCTTGCTTTCGTGCGGCGCGTTCGCGGATTCATTCAAGCAATCTGCCCGGAGCGTGGATCGGTTCGATTTTGTCGAAGTCACTCTCACGCTGGATGCCCCGGCCACTGGCAAGCCCTTCGTTGACGCGGCTTTCGATGGCGAGTTCAAACCCGACCACGCGATGGCGCTCAAGGTGGACGGTTTCTGCGACAGCGACGATGGACGCCTGTTCCGCATCCGTTTCATGCCGACCGTGGCGGGCAAGCACACATACTCGGTCTCGTTCCGTAATGGGGGCAGGGAGCTGAGGCACGCCGGCGAGTTCACCGCGCGCGCCGGCAAACGTCCCGGCCTCGTGCGCGTGGACCGGGAATATCCCGCTCATTTCATCCGCGATGGCGGCGGCGGGCGCTTCTTCTACAATTCGACCACCGCCTACTGGCTGCTTGGTTTCAAGGACGATGCGATCATCCGCGAAAGCATCGATCGCCTGACCCGTCTGAAGGTCAACCGCATCCGCGTCGCGTTGAGCGGGCGGACTGCCAGTGGAATGCGTTGGAAGGAGCCGATGATCGTGAGCAACGACGATTTTCAATATCGTCTCGAACCCTGGCCTGCTGCGCGTCCACTCGACATCGAAAATCCTGGCTACGACGTCTCCCGTTTCAATCTGGATCATTTCCGCAAAACCGAGCGGATGCTCGCGCACGCCCGCGGCCGTGACCTGCAAGTCTCGCTGATCTTCCCGCTCGATGTGGCCGACAAGGGAGTGGACCCGTTTGGCAAGGCAAACATGGGTAATGCCGACGAGCAGCGTTATTACAGGTACTGCGTCGCGCGCTTCGGCGCTTTCGCGAACGTGTGGTGGGACTTGATCAACGAGTGGCACCTCTGCCGCGACGAGGCGTGGGCAAACAAGATGGGCGCTCTCGTGAAACAATGGGATCCCTACGATCACACCACCAGCATCCACGGAACCGGACGGTTTCCGTTCGGCAAGTCGCCGTGGGTGGATTACGTGATGTTCCAGAGCTGGGATGAGCATGGCGCTTACGACTTCTTGCTCAAGGCGCGCAACGACCAGGCTGCGGCGGGCCGCCCCCTTCCCATCATCAACGAGGAATACGGTTACGAGGATCATTACCCGTATCCTTGGGGCGGGAAGCGCGTCTGGCCTGCACGAATCGCCGAGGACCGCGTCCGCCTGGTTTGGGAGATGACCATGGCTGGCGGCTATCAAACCACTGGCGAACGCGCAAATGTCGCCGGCATGGGCGGCTGGATCACCGGACGAGGCAACAATGAGATGACAATGCTTGCCGGCTACGGACGGATGCGGATGTTCTTCGAGCGCTTTGACTGGTGGAAATTGGAACCGCGTCCCGATTTCGTGACCGGCGAGAGCAAGGCACTCCCCGTCATCGAAGGCGGCAAACCCATCGCCGCCGCGCTGTGTCTCGCGCAACCCGGCGGGCGCTACGTCGTTTATCTTCGCCAAGGTGGCACGGCCACCGTGCAACTCGCGAACGGCGCTTATGCCGTCGAACGCTTCAACCCACGCACCGGGCAGTCGGTGAAACTCGCTGCGGCTACAGGCGGCGCGCCGTGGACCACGCCCTCTGTGCCGGACACGGAGAACTGGGTGTTCCTGATCACCAAAGCGAGCCATTGAAGATTATGCCTTTCCCCCGCCTCCGCTACTTCGGCGTCGCCGCCTACGAACTGATCCACACCAACGGCCGGCGCATCCTCGTCGATCCCTTCCTCGACGATTGCCCCGGCAATCCGGTGAAGTCCGACCAGCTCGAACAGGTGGATCTCGTCGTCGTGTCGCACGCGGCCATCGATCATCTCGGCGACACCGAGAAGATCGCGAAGAAGCACGGCTGCCCGGTCATCTGCGGCGGCGAGGTGCGCGCGTATCTCGTGGCGAAAGGCGTGCCGCACGAGCAGATCCGCATCACGACCTGGGGCATCAAGGTCCGTGTGGCCGACGTGGAGGTGCAACCGGTCGAGTGCCATCACTGGTCGCAGATCAAGCTGCCGGACGGCACGTTCGCCAGCGGCGTGCCGATGGCGTTCGTCATCGATCTCGGTGGCGGCCCTCGCTTCTACCACTACGGCGACACCGCGCTTTTCAGCGACATGAAGCTTCAGGCCGAGCTGTATCAACCAACCATCGGCGCGCTTGGCATCGCCAATCCGCTGGAGATTCTGCATCGCTTCCCGATGCCGGGCGAAATGCTCACCGGCGAACTCAGCCCACGCGAAGGAATTCTCGCCGCGCAATGGCTCGGGCTGAAAACCATCCTGCCCTGTCACTACATCAACCCGGACATCAACCCCGACCTGCACGAGTTCCAGCGTCTCCACGGCGAGGCGGTGAAACGCGGCGAGAAGATCGGCGAGAGCCTCGTGCTCCGGCCGGGGGACTGGCTGGAACTGAAGTGATCCGCGAATGAAACTCTACACCTTCCTTCACCAGAGACAGACCCACGTCGGCGCGGAACGCGATGGCGCGCTTGTGACGCTGCCGTTCGCCGACATGCTGCAACTCATCCGTGGCGGCAAGCCGGCGCTCGCGCTGGCGAAGAAGACCGTGGCCAACGCGAAGCCGAAAGCGCTCATCCCGTTCAAGAAGGTCAAGGTGCTCGCGCCCATTCCGCGTCCCGGAAAAATCTGGTGCTCGGGTCTGAACTACAAAGGCCACGTCGAGGAGAATCCCAAGGCGAAGCTGCTGGCCGATCCGCGCTTCTTCACGAAGCTGCCCGGGACGGTGATCGGCCCCGGCGAGGCGATCCGGCATCCGGGCGAGAAGTTTCAGGTGGACTGGGAGGTCGAGCTCGCCGTCGTCTTCGGTCGACGCGGCTTTCGTCTCACGCAGGAGCAGGCGATGGATCACGTCTTCGGCTACACCATCCTGCACGATGTCTCGTCGCGTTACGTGCAGTTCAAGGACAACAACGAACCGATGGGGAAAAACTTCGCCACCTTCTCGCCGCTCGGCCCGTGCCTCGTGACCAAAGACGAAATTCCCGAGCTGGAGAAGTGCCGGCTCTCACTGAAGGTGAACGGCCAGGTCAAACAGGATTTCGACAACTCGGACTGGTGTTTCCCGCTGCGCCGGCTGATCGAGTGGCTCTCGATGGGCCTTGCGCTCGAACCGGGCGACGTGATGACGACCGGCACCGGCAAAGGCATCGGCTTCTTCGCCCAACCTCAATGCTTCCTGAAGCCAGGCGACGTCTGCGAGCTGGAGATCAGCGGCATCGGGAAACTGGTGAACCCGGTTAAGGCCGATCCTTACGTGTTCAAGACGCAACCAAACTCGTGAACGAAGAAGAAACATGACACCTGATTCTTGGCAAAGGAATGAAGAGGGGAGATTCAGTTCCTCAGACTCAATCCACGAATACCAATTCCTTTACCTCCATTCCTTTGCCACTTTCCCCCCATGCCAATCCATTGCCCGATAACTCTTGCTCCACTCACGGACGCGGAGTTTGACGCCATTGATCGGGTGGTCATGGGTTGCAGCTATGCCGCGCAGAATCATTTTGGCCGCCTGTGCGACGAGCGCGTCTATGAAAACGATGTCGCCACCCGGCTGCGTGCCGAAGGATTCGCGGACGTCCAGACTCAAGTGCCCGTGACTCTGACGCACGAAGATTTCTCCAAGCGCTATCGTTTCGACCTCGTGGTGAACCGCATGCTCTATGAGTGCAAAACCGTCGCCGCGTTCGCGCCAGAACATGACGCGCAAGGGATTCACTACGCCATTCTCGGTAACACGGACCGGGTGAAGTTGCTCAACTTCCGTTCACCCAAAGTTGTCGGTCGTTTGTTGCGGTCGCCGCTCTCGCGTGTGGACAGGTGGAGGATAGCAATCGCGCAGGACCGCTGGCAGCCGCTGTCGGAGCGCTGCCCAGCCTTGGTCGAACGCATGACGGCGCTTTTGGGTGACTGGGGCGCATTTCTCGAGGCGCGTCTCTACGAGGAGGCGCTGGTGCATTTCTTCGGCAGCAAGGCACGGTGCGAACGTCGGCTGCAGGTCACGCGCGACGGTCTCGAACTCGGCACGCACAAACTGGCGTGTCATGCTGATGACGTCGGTTTTGTAGTCACAGCACTTGCTCGCGAAATGGCGGCGTATGAAATCCAGATCCAACGACTGCTGCGCAGTCTGCCGTTGCGGGGAATCCAGTGGCTTAACCTCAATCACGCGGAACTGCAGTTGGTGACGCTGTGCTATGGCAACGGCAAAGGAATGGGGGCAAAGGAATGAATTCGTTCGAAAACAATGATTGTTTCAGTTTTTATTCCCTTGCCTCCATTCCCTTGCCCTCACCCATGCCGTCTCTTCAAATCGGAAACACAATCGCATGAAGACTACACCTGCACACACTAGCCTCGCCATGCTTCTGTTGCTTGCTACTGCCGGCCTGCGCGCCGCACCCATTTCTCTGCATCCCGACAACCCGCGTTACTTCCTCTGGCGCGGCAAGCCGACGATTATCATCACGTCCGGCGAGCACTACGGCGCGGTGCTGAACCTCGACTTCGACTACCGCAAATACCTCGACACACTGGCGAAGGACAAACTCAACGGCACCCGACTCTGGGCCGGCGCGTATGCCGAGACCGGCGGCAACTTCGGCATCGCCGCCAACACGTTGGACCCCGCTCCGGGCCGCTTCATGGGCCCGTGGGCGCGCAGCGATCAGCCGGGTTACGCGGATGGCGGAAACAAGTTCGATCTCACGCGCTGGGACGACGCCTTCTTCAAACGTCTCAAGGACTTCGTCGGTTACGCCGCGAAAAAGGGCGTCGTCGTCGAAGTGAATCTCTTCTGCCCGATGTACGAGGAGTCCATGTGGACGATCTGCCCGATGAACGCGCGCAACAACGTCAACGGCCTCGGCGCCATCTCGCGTCACGAGCCGCTCACGCTCGACAAGTCCGGCGGCCTGCTCGCCGTGCAGGAGGCGATGGTGCGGAAGTTCGCGGCCGAGTTGCGCGAGTTCGACAACGTCACCTTCGAGATCGTCAACGAGCCTTACGCCACCAACCCGCCCGTGCCGGACAACTGGCAGCGGCACATCACCGACGTGCTCGCCGCCGCGATGAGGGACTGGCCGCAGCCGTTCCTCATCTCGTGGAACATCGCCAACGCTTCTGCCAAGGTGACGAACCCGCACCCGGCGTTGTCCTTCTTCAACTTCCATTACGCAACGCCGCCCGATGTGGTGGCGGAGAACTGGGCGCTGAACAAACCCATCGGCGACAATGAAACCGGCTTTCGTGGCACCGGCGACGCGGTCTATCGCGGCGAAGCGTGGGACTTCCTGATCGCCGGCGGCGCGTTGTTCAATCACCTCGATTACTCGTTCACCGTGGGCCACGAGGACGGAACCTATCAGTATCCGGTGACGCAGCCGGGCGGCGGCAACCCGACCTTGCGCCGGCAGTTCCGCATCCTGCGCGACTTCATGCACGGCTTCGACTTCGTGCGCATGAAGCCGGACAACTCCGTGATCAAGGGCGGCATCCCGGCCAGCGGCACGGCGCGGGCGCTCGTCGAACCCGGCAAGGCTTACGCGATCTACGTGCGCCAGTCGGCGGCGACCGGGCCCTTCAGCGTGCGCTGGACGGGCCTGGTTGATGCGCCGGTCACGGGAGAGTTGACCTTCCACACGGTCTCGAACGACGGCGTGCGACTGTGGGTGGACGACCAGTTGGTCATCGACAAGTGGGTCGATCAATCCGAAGTCGAGCACACCGGCAAGCTCGCGGCGACGGCGGGCCGCAAGCTCAAGCTCAAGCTGGAATACTTCTACAATGGCGGCCAGGGCGCGGCGAAACTCTGGTGGTCGGCGAGTGGCCTCGCCAAGGCGCCAGTTCCGGCGGGGGCACTCCATCTTCCGGACGGCTCCAGCCTTGGGCTCAAGGCCGAGTATTTCCGTGGCAACGGTTTCCAGACGCCGTGGCAGGCGCGCACGGACACGCAGGTGAATTTCGCGTGGGGCACGGCCAGTCCGTTTCCGATGCAAGCGGGCGATGGCGCGGTGGCGTTACAAGTCGAGTTGCCCGCCGGCAAGTGGCAGGCCGAGTGGCTCGACACGAAGACGGGCAAGACGTCGGGCGATGTTCGTGTGAGTGGGCCCGGCGTCGTGACGCTGGGGGCGCCGGTGTTCACCGACGACATTGCACTGCGCATTATGCGGCGCTGAAAAAAACAGGCGGCCTATGAATGTCCATTGGAGATTGATGATTGTTGATTGGAGAACGGAGATTGCTCTGGCTGGATCCGCGTGTCTGTCGTTCTTCAATCAACAGTCAACAATCAACATTCTCCAATCCTTTTCCACAGAATGAAGGCTCTCGTTCTCGACGCGCCGCAGCAGCTCCGCGTGGGCGACTGGCCGGTGTTCACCGACGACATTGCGTTGCATATCTTGAAGCGCTAAGCAAACCAGGCGGCCTATGAATGTCCATTGGAGATTGATGAATGTTGATTGGAGAACGGAGATTGCTCTGGCTCGATCCGCGTGTCTGTCGATCTTCAATCAACAGTCAATAATCAACATTCTCCAATCCTTTTCCACAGAATGAAGGCTCTCGTTCTCGACGCGCCGCAGCAAATCCGGGTGGGCGACTGGCCCGCGCCCCGGTGCGGTCCGGGCGACGTCATCCTGCGACCCATCGCCGCCGGCATCTGCGCCGGCGACATGCAACACTACGGCGGGCGCAATCCCTACACAAAGTATCCGCTCGTCTGCGGCCACGAGGTGTGCGGCACGATCACCGAGGTCGGCGACGCCGTGAGCCGGTTCAAACGCGGCGACCTCGTGGTGATCGAGCCCGTGGTGGGTTGCGGGCATTGCTATCCGTGCCGGCACGGCAAACCGAATTGCTGCATGAACTTTTGCCTCATCGGCCTGCACCGTCCCGGCGGTTACGCCGATCTGTGCGTGGTGCCCGAGGCGAACATTCACGCGGTGCCCGCCGGACTCGATCCCGTGACAGCCTCCTTTGCCGAACCGCTGACCATTGGCATCCACGCGTGCCGGCGCGGCGAAGTGGCGGCGGGTGAGTATTGCCTCATCCTCGGCGCAGGCCCGATTGGTCTGGCGATACTGGAAGTCGCCAAACATCGCGGCGCGCGCGTGGTCATCACCGACATCAACCTCGAACGCCTCGACTTCGCCCGTGAACTCGGCGCGGAGACCTTACCCGCTGACGACAAGTTGCTGCCAACGGTTCTCGGGCAAACGCGCAACGAAGGCGCGGATGTTGTCATCGAGGCCACCGGCAGTCCGAAGGCTGTGGAATCCACGATTGATCTCGTCGCACCCGGCGCGCGGGTGGTCATCGTCGGCCTGGTGAAGAAGTGCACGGGTGTCACGCTGCCCGGCCTCGATTTCACTCGCAAGGAAGTGAACCTGCTCGGCTCACGCAACTCGGTGAACTGCTTCCCTGAAGCCATTGCGCTGCTCGCCAGCGGCGCGGTGAAGTATCCGCGCGTGGCGACGAGGATCCCGATGTGGGACAGCGTGCCGACCTTCGCGAGGCTCCACGAGAACCCGGCGGCCCTGCACAAGGCCGTGCTGATTATGGAGTGAATGGAGATTGTTGAATGTTGAACGGAGATTGAAGATTTGTTTCGCATGAACCCCGCACAACTTTCGGAACGGCTTTGGGAGTTCGCGGCTCGCATCGGAAAACTAATCGATGCATTGCCTGATTCACGACTTGGTCGGCATGTCGCGGGTCAGCTCACTCGCTCTGGCACTTCCCCCGCGCCGAACTACGACGAAGGACGGGCTGCCGAGAGCAAGGCGGACTTTGTTCACAAGCTGGGCGTCGTCCTTAAGGAACTGGTCGAAACGTCCGGATGGCTCCGTTTTACGGTCAAAGCGGGCTTGATTACTTCACGCAAGGTAGCGGGATTGCTGGACGAAGCGGCGCAACTCGAGAAAATCATCGCATCCTCCCGGCTCACCGCGCAAGGCCGCGGTCGTTCCGTTCGAACTCCGATCCTCAATCAACAATCAACAATTTCCAATCATGGCTTTCGCGGACTCGACCATCTCGCCATCGTGGTGCCGAACACCGAAGCAGCGCTGGCGACGTGGCGTGATCGCGTCGGACTGAAACTGCTCTACAGCGAGGTCGTGAACGGTGGCACCGTGCGGCTCACGCATCTCGATCTCGGGAACACCCAACTCCAGCTCGTGGAGCCGCTCTCCCCGGATCATCCGCTCCAGGCGTGGTTGGCGAAGAACGGGCCGGGCCTGCACCACTTCTGCTTCCAGGTGGATGATGTCGGCAAAGCCCACGAGGCATTGCCGCCGATGGGTCTGCCGGTGGCGCCCAATATCCACCAGGGTACGCGGGGCAAGCGCGCGTTGTTCCTCGACAAGTCAGCGACCCAGGGTGTGCAGGTGGAGGTCACCGGGAGATGATGACGAAGCATTGGAGATTGAAGAGGCGATTGCAAAACCTGGAGCGCCGCAATCCTTGCGGCGCGAAAACAGGCGGCAACTCAT
>SXMN01000270.1 GCA_005777315.1 Verrucomicrobiales bacterium | reverse complement strand
TACCAAGACGCGGGCACACGCATGCGGAGGTGATGTCCGATTTGGTTCAGCGACACCAGCAACGCCTCAAAGCATCGAAGTCACACGCTAAGCGACAGCGAGAAAAACGCCTCGCTCAAGTAACAAAGTAGAACTAAGGTCGCTCAACGAATTCAAAGCGACCGCGAATTGGGGAATTAATTCGTGGTCGTTTTGAATTCGCGGGGATAGCACCGACCCTCTTCAATTCCAACTCCCAGTGAAGTTCAGCTTCACAGGGCAGGAAATCTGAGCCTGTGGTGGATCGAAGATCAAAAATAATTCCAACGCCGCCCCCTGTTTTAATCAAATTTCAACCTGCATCCCAAGTTCCACCACTCGATTGGCAGGCAGGCGGAAGAACTCGGTGGGCCTCTGTGCGTTGCGCGCCATGAATGCAAAGAGCTTTTCCCTCCAAATTGCCATCCCTGGACGGGCAGTGGCAATCAATGTCTCCCGGCTCAGGAAGAACGTTGTCCGCTCCTCGTTGAACTCCAGTCCTTGAACTGCACAGCCCTTTAGTAACTGAGGAACATCAGGATCCTCCATGAATCCATAATGGCCGATCACACGGTAGAAACCGTCCCCAAGTGCTTCGGTCGTCAGACGGGACGCCGGGTCCACGTGCGGAATGTCATCCGTCAAGATCGTGAGAATTACCACGCGCTCGTGCAGGATCATGTTGTGCTTGAGGTTGTGGAGCAGGGCCAGCGGGGTTCCATCTGAATTGCTGAACAGAAACACCGCCGTCCCCCGCACCCGCATAGGAGGATTTGACTTGATATCCGCAAGGAACAAATTCAGCGGCAATGAACCCGAGCGAAGCTTCTCTGCAAGAAGCTGGCGTCCACGTTGCCAGGTCATCATCAATGTAAAAATCAAAGCTCCCATCACAAGCGGGAACCAACCTCCATGCGAAATTTTCAAGGCATTGGCTCCGAAGAATGCGAGTTCGATAACCAAAAACACGCCCGCCTCCAAACCTGCCAGCCAGAAACTCCATCCCCACCTATACCGTGCAACAACGTAGAATAAAACAGTGGTGATCACCATGGTGAGAGTCACTGCAATGCCATACGCTGCCGCCAGACTGCTCGAACTCCCGAAACCGATCACAAGACCGATGCACGAAAGCATCAGAGCCCAATTGATATATGGAACATAGATCTGCCCACGCTCCTTGGAGGATGTGTGATCAATCCTCATCCGCGGGCAGAATCCCAATTGGATGGCCTGCATCGTCAAAGAAAACGCTCCTGAAATCAGAGCCTGGGAGGCGATGACTGCCGCCATCGTCGCCAGAACCACCAACGGCAAAACGGCCCATGACGGGGCCAGCAGATAAAAAGGGTTCACCGCCGCAGATGGATCGCGAAGGATCATTGCCCCCTGGCCCAGGTAATTCAGGAGCAGCGCGGGAAACACAATGATGAACCATGCCCGATGGATTGGCCTCCGACCGAAATGCCCCATGTCTGCGTAGAGAGCCTCCGCTCCTGTCACCGCGAGAAAAACCGACCCCAGCACCACAAAGCCCGCCCAACCATTCTGAGCAAAAAACGAAATGCCATGCCATGGGTTTACTGCGGCAACAACCTGGGGGTGTTTCAGAATTCCCGTCACTCCCAGCACTGCGATCGTCAAAAACCAAAACAACATCACAGGTCCAAACACCGCCCCCACTCCTCCTGTGCCGAAACGTTGGGAAGCAAACAAGAAAATCAAAATCACCACAGTGATCGGAACAACGTAAGATTTGAACAGGGGAGTCGCCACATTCAACCCTTCCACTGCGCTCAGAATGGAGACGGCCGGTGTGAGAATACCGTCACCATACAGCAATGCGGCACCAAAGATGCCCAGCGCGATCAAACCGGCCCTTAACTTCCGCTGACTCCCCGAAGGTTGACGATCCGGAACCGCCAGAGCGAGAATCGCCAGGATCCCCCCTTCTCCACGGTTGTCAGCCCGCATCACGAAGGACAAATACTTGATGGAAACCAGTATCGTCAGTGCCCAGATGATCAACGAGAGCACGCCAAGGACATTGCCGGAAGTAGGCTGCATCGCATGCGGACTCGCTGGAGAGAGGCATTCCTTGAGGGCGTACAACGGACTGGTGCCAATGTCCCCGTAAACGATACCTACTGCACCCAGGAGCAAAGCGGAGAATGAACTTCGACGGGCATCAGTCGGTTCTGAGGCGGTGATCACAAATTTGAAGTGTGCTTATGCAACCAGCTCCATCCAACGTCAACGGGTTTCAGGAAGCCGCGCATCTCAAAAACATCCACAGACATCGAGGCTGGTCCATAAACTGCGGCCCATGGCAGCATGCGCCTGATCGTTGCGACTCCGCTAGGATCGGCGATGGGGGAAATCATCTCCAAAGAGTGTATGCCAGGAATTATTCAAATGACGACGTTTCTCACACTTCAATCGTGCAAGGCTTCAAAAAGGCGCTTTGTTTCCCGGTGAATTGGCTTTTTGAATCTGGCCGGTTTTCTGGTTCTGGTGATGACCGTCATGCTCGAGTTTGCCAACCAGTACAGCGAGCCCAATGCCTGCCAGCAAAGAAAGCGACAGCTTCACTCGATCGTGGGCGTGAAATTGCAGTTCGGGCAGAAGATCACTCGCCGCAATGCAAAAAAAACTCCCGGCTGCAAACGCCAGGGCTGCGCCAAGAAACAGACCGGACTGTGGTTCCAGTGGGTTGATTCCAAGTGTGAACAACATCACCCCCACCGGAATGGCTGTCGCAAACAGCACGTTTACAAGGTGCCTTCTTCCCCGTGGCCATCCACCAGCCGCCATCAGAGTTCCAATCGTCATCGCATCAAAAGGTTTGTGGAGTATGATAACTAGGAACACCCCAAGCCCCGCGAGCGTCGTTCCGACTCCCGATTCTGCCCGCACGCTCGCGGCGAGAGTGATTCCGTCTATCAAAGTGTGAATCGTCAATCCGGCAGCCGCACCAGCCCAGGACAAATGGTGGGCTGATTTTTCCGCGAGCGTTGCCGGTTCATGGTGATGCTTGCACTCATGTGAATGCAGGTGCTCCAGCACAACTTCTGGAGATTCCTCCGGGACATCGTGATGGTGGAAATGAAAAAAACGCTGGATGAAGAACATTGCCACGAAGCCACCAAAAACCCAGCGCATCGTCAGGTCAATGTCTTGAAGCTGTTGCCAGGAATGCGGCAGCAGATGTAGAAAACCAACGCCCAGCATCAGACCGGCTACGAAACTGGTTGCGACCTGAAGCCGCGTATGGGTCAGCCTGATCCACAGCGGAATCCAACCTCCTACAAGCGAGGCCGTCAGAATCAGGCAGGAGTAAACCGCTAGAAGGACGGCTGTCGTCATGGCTGCAAATAATTCAGAACTGTGGCGTCACCACGACCAGCAAACCAGCCTGCTGCCACTTCCAACCAGAAGCAGAATCAAACACCCGCCAACAGTGGATTCGGCGGACGGGTGTTCACAAACCTACTTCATCAACAGCATCTGACGCGCTCGTTTGATCGAACGGTTCAACTGCCGTTGGTAATGCGCAGGCAGCCCTGTGTATTTGCGTGGTAAAATACGCCCCGCATCGGTCACGAATTGTCTGAGCAACGTGACGTTCTTGTAGTCCAGGGCGTCCACGGTGAAGTCGATCTTTGGCTTCGGGCGGGGCGTGCGGACTTCGTTGCGATTCCGGCGCTCTTTGCCGGCCTTGTCGGTATTGGTCTTGCGTGGCATGAGTTACTTGATCTCCCGGTGCAAGGTGTGGCGGCGCAGGAATGGATTGTATTTCTTCAACTCCAATTTTTCTGTCTGGAGCTTCTTGTTGCGCGTGGTGGTGTAGCGCGAAGGCGTCTTGCCTTCCTTTCGCGACTCCGAGCATTCGATGGTCACTATCTCTCTAGGCATAAAATTTATTCTTTCTCCTTCACGGGACGTTCCTCGGCCTCTTCTTCCTCCTCGACTTCGGTCGCACCCACACTATCCACTGAACCGAGTGTTCCCAGCCTGCGTTGCCGGAGCGCACCGTCCTTTTCCAATTGAGCCTGGGCTTCCACGGTGAAGCGAGTCCAAGGAATCGCGTCGAGCCTGGACTTCGGAATAGGCTTTCCAGTCAATTCACAGATGCCGAATGTACCCTTTTCGATCCGTTTCAGTGCTTCCTCAATCTCATATACCGCGTCCTGATCAGCAGACAGGAGGCTCAATGCAAAATCTCGATCAAAATTATCGGTGCCGGAGTCCGCCATGTGGAGACTGTAGCTTGCCATCTCCTCAGCGGATTCTTTCGCGAGCCCATTCATCTGATTGCGCAACCGATCGCGAAGATCCAGAAGCATGGTGTAATACTTTGCCCACTCCGGCTTCACGTCCCCGTTCCCTCTCGATTTACCGCCGTGCGAAGATTTCGCCGATCCTATTCCAAGTATCGAAGCGGCAGTGGCAGAGCCAATGGATTTGGGCCGATGCGATGCCTGAGCAGATGCTTTCTTAACCATGATCTTCTTCGTTGTCACTGTGTCTAAAATTGTGTTCTCGACCGGCTCCGTGCTGAAATACTCACTTTGCATCCCGGTCGGGAGCGCGTGAATCTAACAAAGGAAAACAAAAGCGCCACAAAAAAGTTCCTCGTAGTTGGCTTGCTTTTTGAACGCCCTGGCGGACCTCATCATCAATGAGTTATCGGCTGTATTTACAGGGGCTAATCCCTCCATTCTACGGACGAAAGCGATCGTAAACGCGACCGTTCGGGGGGATGTGTTTTGAACTGCCGATCGCCTGCAGCCTCGCGAAAATTCCGACTCAAATACGTGTGAATTTCATCGCGACATGCCGTTACCGAAGCCACCAAGCCGTGAGCTGTTTACCTCCGAAGATCCATGCCACCGCAGCCAGCGCAATGTAGGGACCATAAGGCAACCGACTGGACCACTCCTGCTTGCGAAGGAGAATTAATGACACGCCGACAATCGACCCGATCACCGCGCTGAACATCAAAGAGAACAGCGTCGCCTGCCATCCGAGAAACGCTCCGATTGCAGCCATGAACTTCACGTCTCCCAGCCCCATCGCCTCTCGCGGCAGTGTGATCCGGTTCGTCATGGCTTCAAGGTGATGCACATCTTCTGTCTTGAACACTTCATCTCCCAAACGAAGTTCCGCGGGGCTTACGCAAACCAACGCCGTCGGATAACATCGATCCACCATCTCCAATCTTTCGGCTTCGAACTCAACTCTGTCGCCACTCCTGTAAAAAATCTCCGCATACGGCACCTCCTGCCCGGGCAGTAGCAGAGCGGTTTCGGTGAAGATGATCCGACTGCTTTGCTCGAACTCGAAGGTCTGGCGGCCGAACAGCAATTTACCAAGCCGTAAAATCGCATAAACGATACCGCCACCAGCGGCCATTCCCAGGGCGCTTCGCTTCAAAGCCTCCGCGTGACCGGGTGTAGCCCACGAGAGCCAATCCGGATGCAAGGCTGGAACGATGGCAGAACAGATGAATCCAACCACAATCCCCCCCAAAGTGATCTCATCGGGAATGATGAAATGCTCAAAGTCGATGAAGGTCGCCACAACAAATCCGGCCAGCAGAACACAGTAAACAAGGGCCACCGCCGCCGAACGCTGCCCAACCGCCAGCCAGGCTCCCAAAAACAGGAGCCCCGTCAACAATTCAACCAGGAAGTAACGCGCTGAGATTTTCGCGCTACAATTGGCGCATTTTCCCCGAAGCCAAAGCCACGTCACCAGTGGCACATTCAAGTACCACGGAATTGAATAGCCGCAGTGCGGACAATGCGACGGGGGCGAAACTATACTCAATCCGCGCGGCATCCGATGAATGCATACATTCAAAAAACTCCCGACCATCGTGCCGAAAAGAAAAAGCACGGCGGACCAGAAGTGAAAAGGCACTGCAGCCCAGATTTTCGAATCAAACATGCAGCTCCTGACGCGACTTGAGTTCGCCTGGCATCGAGATCCCAGGCTTCATCAAGTCTGGATTGGGCAAAGGAGCCAGCCGAAATGAGTTCTGAGACCGTTCTTCAAGTTCCATAAACATTCTTTAGCAACGCAGATCGCATCGCAGCAACGGGAGCTTTTCTTCCTGTCCAGATTTCCAGGGCGTGCGCGCCCTGATAGAGCAGCATTCCAATTCCGCTCGTCACGCGACAACCTGCCGCGCGACCTTCTTTCATCAATGGTGTTTCTGCCGGACGATAGATCATGTCATAAACAGCAGCCGCCCGGGACAACGGATACGTCGCCACATCAAGAGGGAGCGGATCGCTCAACTTCAGTCCGGCGGAAGTGCCGTTCAGAACCAAGTCCACCGATCCCGACGGATAGCCCACTCTTACAGCAACACCGGGAAACCGTTTTCCGATCTCTCCAGCAACATCGGCTGCCTTGCTGGCCGTGCGGTTTACAAGAAACAATTCACCCACTTCCTCGGCAGCCAGGCGCAGCGCCGCGGTTCGCCCAGCCCCTCCAGCACCCAGCAACAAGACTCGAGCGCCGCGTAGTTTGATTCCCAGATCTTCCTCAATCGATTTCACAATCGCGTCCGCATCCGTGTTGAATCCCACCGATCTCACCTCCAGTTCGGCATGCCCCTCGATCTCAGCCAACGGTTGCCAGACCGTGCCGTTGGCAACACGTCCTTCGAATCGAATCGTGTTCACGGCTCCCCACGTACGAGCGGACTCATCCAGGACATCCACCATCTGGAGAGCCAGCAGTTTGTGTGGCACCGTTAGATTGAGGCCAATGAACTTCATTGACTTGGCGCCATCAATGGCGGCCCTCAGATGATCTGGATGCACGTCGAACGCCAGGTAACGCCAGTTCAGGCCCAGGTCGGCGATGCCCGCGTTCTGCATCGCCGGTGAAGCCGAATGCTGAATCGGATGCCCGAGCACGGCGCAGTAGCGCGTCTTGGCATCAAGGGCGGGATTGGGCTGGCCGGACACGCGGCGCAGAATAGGAATCCGCTCCGAAATTCAAAGGGGAAACTTCGCCACATCCCCTCTTCCCCCACGGCTGTGACAAAGTCATTGGAGAAAACAGTTGAGAGTTGAATGGCCATGGCGAGCATCTGATTTCTGGTGAATTTCGGTGGTTCAGCGACTTCAGGAAGGGCAAGGCTTGAGGTTTTTGAACGCCATCACCAAGC
>SXMN01000269.1 GCA_005777315.1 Verrucomicrobiales bacterium | reverse complement strand
CATGCGCTCGTCCATCCGCACGGACAATTGCCGATACTTTCTCCTGACCTGGGCGATGATGATCTTGAGCCGGATCCTTCGAGCTTATCTCTCGATCCGTTTCAAAAGCCAGCCTATTTGCTCAAGTTATTATTTCGCTCACCCTTAGCTGGCCTTCGCCCGTGGCAGTCACCGACAAGTCGATCCTGCTTCCCAGGCCGGCCACAACCGGGCTGGAGGGGGTGAGGGAAGTGATTGTCGGCTGCGCCTGAGCGCGCCATCCCGATGACGCAAGCACAGCGCAAGCTCCCAGCGCCGCACAGACGCCGCGGCATGAGATCCGGGTGACTTGTGACGCCGATGACTCAGACGGCAACAGTCTGAACAATTGGAGAAGGAATTCTTTCACTCGATCCATTCTCTAAATGAATGACGTTTCCGAAACAAGCCGCGAATGTCCGCAACTTGAAACTCACCATAAACAACCACTAATTTCTCCAAAGTGCTCACGTCGAAACACCGCAAACCCGATGCATTCACAAGTTGGCGGTAAAGGAGCGCGGAATTCCGCGCTCCGGCACCACGCTCAGCCACGCCCGATCTTGAGGTCTTTCGTTACCGACGGCTTCGGGAGGCAGCACCTCAGACCTCACCCGATCTCTTTGATTTGCCACACTCTCAAATGAGCGCCATCTTGCCCGCGTTTTCTATGTTCAAATTCCATCGACCCATGACGCGCCTGCTCACGTTCGTCTGCATCGCCGCGCCTCTCGTTGCCAGTCTTGCGTCTTTGTCCGCGCAGACGCTGAAGTTGCCCGTCCAAACCCACACGCTGACGAACGGACTCAAAATCCTCGTGCATGAAGATCACTCGATCCCCAGCGCCGCAATTAACATCTTCTACAGGATCGGCTCGCGCAATGAGCGTCCGGGCACCACGGGCATTTCACATTTCTTCGAGCACATGATGTTCAACGGCGCGAAGAAATACGGACCCAGGCAATTCGATGTCGTCATGGAAGCCGCTGGTGGCCGCAACAACGCCTTCACCAGCTACGATGTGACCGTTTACCAGGATTGGTTCCCTCCCTCAGCGCTCGAACTGATCTTCGACCTCGAAGCGGATCGCATCGCGAACCTCTCCTTCGATCCCAAGATGATTGAATCCGAGCGTGGTGTTGTCGCGTCCGAGCGTCGCACCTCCGTCGAAGCCAGCAACGCAGGTCTGCTCTTCGAGCAACTTTGGGCCACCGCCTTCACCGCACATTCCTATCAATGGCCCGTCATCGGCTGGATGGTCGATATCGAGGGCTGGAAAATGGCGGACCTCAAGAAGCATTTCGAGATGGGTTACGCGCCGAACAACGCCGTCATGGTCGTCACCGGCGATGTCGAATTCGCCAGCATCCTCAAGCTCGCCCGCCAATACATCGAACCCATCCCTCCCCACGACCCTCCGCCACCGGTCACGACCGCCGAGCCGGAGCAGCAAGGCGAGCGTCGCGTAAAGCTCAACAAGTTCGCGCAGCTTCCCATGCTCATGGCAGGATTCCACGTGCCCGCGACGTCTCATTCAGATTACCGTGCGCTGGAGGTTCTCCGCACGCTGCTCTTTTACGGCCGAAGCTCCCGCGTCTATCAACGTCTCGTGGACAAGGATCAGCTCGCGATCGAAGTCAATGGGAGCATGGAACTCGCCCTTGACCCGACGCTCTTCATGGTTTCCGTTCAGCCCCGCGAAAACATCCCTCCGGAAGCGGTCGAGAAGGCGCTCTACGAGGAGATCGATCGTTTGAAGACGGAAAAGCCGGACGATCGCGAGCTCCAGAAAAGTCGGAATGCGTTGTTGGCTGACTTCTATCGCGAACTAAAAAACATCGACTCCAAAGCGAGACTCATCGGCAGCTATGAAATATTCTTCGGCGATCACAATTTGATCACCAGCGCGGCTGACGCGATCTCGAAAGTCACCCCCGAGGATGTCCAGCGAGTCGCAGTGAAGTATTTCACCGAGAAAAATCGGACCGTGGCGACCCTCGTGCCCGAGCTTGAACCGGAGGCGAAACAATGAAATCACCAGCGAACCCAACCTTGCTCCCCATGAACCGGACCTGGGAGTGCTGGCGTCTCGCCGGCGTGTTCCCAATTTCGCCACAACAACTCGCAGGCGGGACGCCGGCGCTCCCAGGTTCATGGTCCCGATGCGCGTGCGAATGCACAGGGCAGCTCCCGGTGAGCCGCTTGCACACCCTCAAACTTCTCTGGATCCAACTCGCCCTGCTTGCCAGCATGATCACATCGGAAGCGGCCTCCCGACTGACACTTCCAGCTTACACCCGCACCAAACTCCCGAACGGACTCATCCTCCTGCTGATGGAACAGCGCGAAGTGCCGATCATCAGCTTCAACGTTCTTACGCGCGCCGGAGCCATCGAGGATCCAGCCGGAAAAGAGGGGCTGGCGTCGGTCACCGCCGAGCTGCTGCGTCGCGGCACCAAGTCAAGAACCGCTGCCCAGATTGCCAACGAACTGGACTTCGTCGGTGGCCAGCTCGAATTCGATGCGGGCCTCGACTTCGCCCGCGCCCATGGAGAGTTCCTTGCCAAGGACATCGACACCGGACTCGAATTGCTCGCCGACTGTCTGCAATCTCCGGCATTTCCCGAAGCCGAAATCGAGAAGCTGCTGAAGCAACGCATCGACGGTCTGAAGCAGGAGAAGGACGAGCCCCAAGCTGTGATCAGCCGCTACTTCCGGTCCTTCCTCTTCGGCACCCACGTTTACGGACGCTCGCCCGTGGGAGACGAACGCTCGATGGAGGCGATCAAACGCACGGATATTGAAAGCTTCCACCGCGATCACTATGCGCCCGATACCGTGACCATCGCCGTCGTCGGAGATTTCGTTGCCGCGGACATGCAGAAGAAACTGGCAGCAAGATTTGGTGGTTGGACCTCCGCACGAAAACATCCTCACAAACAAGTGCCAGTTGCGCCGGCCGCCTCCGGACGAAAGCTCCTTCTCGTCAACAAGCCGGATGCCACGCAAACCTTCTTCATGATCGGCAATACCGGCGTTGATCGCACAAATCCCGACCGTGTCGGTATCGAGATCATCAATACGCTTTTCGGCGGGCGGTTCACCTCGATGCTCAATGACGCCCTGCGGGTGAACTCCGGGCTCACCTACGGAGCACGTTCAAGCTTCGAGCAGCACAAGGCTCCGGGGCCGTTCGCCATCTCCACCTACACTCGAAACGCCACGACCGTTCAAGCCATCGACATGGCGCTCGAAGTTCTGGAGAAGTTGCACACCGAGGGAATCAGTGCGGAACAGCTTCAATCGGCCAAGGCCTACATCAAAGGCCAGTTTCCAAACCGTATTGAAACATCCGACCAGCTCGCCGCGCTGCTGACCGAACTGGACTTCTTCATCCTGGACCGCCGCGAGATCAACGAGCTGTTCAATCGCATCGACCTCTTCACGCTCGAAGACGCCAAGCGCATCATCAAGCAATACTTCCCCCGCAACGACCTCCGCTTCGTGCTCGTCGGCAAAGCGGATGAGATCAAGGACTCGATCAAAAAATATGCGCCCGAGATCGAGACGAGGGAAATCACGCAGATTGGCTATCGGTAAACTGAGGCTCATCAAGTTTCTCATCATCGATCTTTGTCTTCCGCATTCAGCCGTGTGCATTTGATGGCGACGGGGGCGCTGGCGGCAATTCAATGTGGCGATTCCACGACTTGCCAAAACCATTGTTGCGTGGGGACACTCGCTTCATGCCAATTGCAGCCGACATCATCGAAGAAGATGGTGCTGAACACATCGATGCCAGGCTGGTTTTACACGCTCAATCATCCGCGGCGTCTCGCAGAAATGTTGTTTCTGTAAGTGTTGAACAAACGGTGCCGATCCGGATATTGATTGCTCATGACCACTCCAATCCCTCGGTTCTTTGCCTTCGCCATCGGCCTTGTCGCATTCGGAATTCAACTGGTCGCCGATGAACCTTCAGCTGGCCTGGAGCGGTTCTATATCGGGACCTACTCCGGCGCGATTTACAAATCGACGTTGAATCTGGGCACGGGAACTTTCGGAGCATCCAGCGTGGCGGTCAGCACAACCGATCCTTCCTTTGTCGCCATGACGCCGGACCGTAATTTCTTGTATGCGGTGAATGAAGGCGGGGCGGCAGTGGTCGCGTTTTCGGTGGACAAGACCAACGGCACGCTGAAGCGGTTGAACCAGCGCTCGTCGAATGGAGCCTCGCCCGCTCACGTGGTGGTGGACGCCAGTGGTCGAAACGTGATCGTGGCGAATTACAGTGGCGGGAGCGTGACCGTGTTCCCAATTCTGACCAACGGTCAGTTGGGTGTTGCCTCGGCGTCTGTCAAACATCCGGGCACCGGGCCGCTTGCCCACTGCACCACGCTGGACGCGAACAACCGTTTCGCATTCGTTTGCGACAAAGGGCTGGATCAGGTCCGCTCCTACGTCTTCGACGCAGCCGCAGGAACCCTTGTCACCAACACGATACCGTTCGTGGCAGTGGCGAAAGGCTCGGGGCCCCGGCACATGACCTTCGATAAGGAATACAAGCGCGCTTATGTGATTTGCGAACTCAAATCCACGATCATTGGTTTTGACTACGACGCGGCCAATGGCGTCTTGACTCCCTTTCAGAGTCCTCTCCACACCGTGAGCACGCTGCTGCCGGGAGCAACCAGCGGTGGGAATACTACGGCGGAAATCGTGGTGCATCCCTCGGGAAAATTCGTTTATGGATCCAATCGTGGAAAGAACACCATCGCCGTGTTCACCGTGAATCCAGAAGACGGGACGCTCACTCAGGTGCAGCAACAATCCACGGGGGCAACTCCGCGCAATTTCGCCATCGATCCGACAGGCGCCTACTGCATCGTCGCGGGGCAGACTTCAAATGATGTCCGGCTGTATGCCATCAATTCCGAGAACGGTCAGTTGAGCGACACTGGCAAAAAATTTACCGTTGCTGCGCCTGTGTGCATTCTTCCCTTTATCCTGGAACCACCGCAGCCGGTCATCACCGCGCGCGCCGCCAGGGAGAACACCTTCGAACTGGAAATTGGCAACAGTCTCAACCTGCTGACATATCAGCTTTACCAGACAACAGCGCTCGCCCCCGCCACGACTTGGAATCTGCTGGCGACCGGGTCACGGGGGCAGACCAATTTTGTGCTGACCAATAGTCAGCCGCTTGAATACTTCCGGGTCGGAGTGTTGACGAATTATTAAACTCGGGAGATTTCAACGGCAGTCCGATTTGGGATTGGAGCTTGACCCTGCTTGGTATTTTGGTGACATGGAATGCGCTGTTCATCATCAACCCGTCCGCATCTGCCATGAGCATCGCTATTCTTCATCAACCGCAGCCGGCGGCTTTCATGCGACCGGCTTGCCACCGAATGGCCGATGCGTTCACGTTGATCGAACTGCTGGTCGTCATTGCGATTATCGCCATCCTTGCGGGAATGTTGCTGCCGTCGCTGGCGAAGGCCAAGAAGAAGGCCCACCAGATCAAGTGTGTCAGCAATCACCGGCAGATCGGGCTCGCGTTTCAACTCTACGCCGACGATTCGAGAGAGTATCTTCCCATCCACAATTCATGGGGCAACGTCGGGGGCAAGAAGGGCATCACGGACAACCCTCCGCACGGAGGCCTGACTGAGGCGACCAACCGGCCCCTTTACCAGTACATCAGCGCGGTCGAAGTGTTCCAGTGTCCGGCGGACAGGGGAGACGCTTATTATCCCACCTTCAAAGAGACCTGTTACAATGGTTGGGGCAATAGTTATCTGGTTCAGTGGGCGATAGACGTCTATGCCGCCAAGCACGTCACGGGTGATTCGAGCCCGGAAGCGGCTGGCAAGCC
Source organism: Verrucomicrobiales bacterium (assembly GCA_005777315.1). Classification (GTDB taxonomy): domain Bacteria; phylum Verrucomicrobiota; class Verrucomicrobiia; order Limisphaerales; family F1-12-MAGs170; genus F1-120-MAGs170. The sequence continues at coordinate 12,172 of SXMN01000269.1, read as the reverse complement.
GGAGTCGCGGCCAATGAAGTTCACCGAAATCGCACAGAGCGCCGTCAACAAGATCATTCAGGGTGATTGGAACTGGTGGCCTGCCCGCGATGTGCGCGACAAGAAGAGCGCCTGGCATAACGAACGCGGACAGGCCCGCTACAACATTCTCTACGGCGATCTCCACGTTGATTATTTCAAAACTCCCAAAGACATGACCGATTGGGCGAAGACTTCCAACAAGGCTCCAAATCAGAATTATCTGTGGTGGTGAAGGAAGCCCCAAATTTATCAAAAGCGAGTTTTCGCCACCTTCCAGACGGAGCCGACAAACCGCGCCGCGCCACATTTCCTGAGTAAGCCTTTTTGTCCCGTCGGCGAGCCACTGCGGAGGCAATTGCGTGATAAAATGGGTTTTCTCCCCAGAACCAATGGCGTTAAGCTCGCGGCATGCTTTCCAACGTGCTCAGGAAATCGAGTCCGTGGATCTTCTCCCGGCTCGCTTCGTTACTCTGCCTTTTGGCGGCAAGCCTGGGCGCTGCGCAACTCAAGCCGCAGCCAGCCTGGAGCAGCTTCGTGGAAACCAATTTCCCGTTCTTCTCCTCGGTGCTGGACGCTCGATCTCTCGGTGCGGGCTGGCCGACGAACAACCTGACGCCCCGAGGGTTGATTCTTTCGCTCGGTAACGAAGCTTGGGCTTGTTTCGACGTCGATCTGTTGCGAGTTTCCGCGATTTGGACCGGCGGTCCCGTCACGCCAGTTTCCATGTCTCAAATCTCCTACCACAGCCCTGGCGAAAAGGTAAAGGAAGGCCAGACCCGGCTGCCCCAATTGGTCGGCATTCCGTGGATTGTCAATGGCGTCCATCCCGGCTGGCAGGCTGGCGATGCTATCAAGCTTGAAGACCCGCGCGACCCAGGACAGGACGCTCGTGAAGTCGGGCGAGGAGCGATCAGCCCGGCGCTCGGCAAATTCCAGGCGGTGCAACTTCTGCGAGATGGAGTGTCGCTGGAGTATGAAGTGGCCGGCATCGCCATTCGCGAGCGCATCGACTCGGCTCCTGACGCTCAAGGAGTCTCAATCAGGAGAAGTTTTCGTATCGAGCACGTGGTCCAACCGCTCTGGCTCGTGCTCGGAACGCGAACTGAGTCCGGGCCTGCGTCCGTGCAAATCGCCCTCGACAGCCTGAAATCCGCTTCCAAATCGAATGTGGAGTTGATCAAAAGCAACGGTGTTGAAGTTGTTCGTTTCGGCCCTTCGCGATGGCCTCTGGAACTTGATGTCACGTTCAGTTTGGGTGCGGCACCACGAAAACTGAAAAAGTTGAACGGTTGGAAATCGAAACCTGCGCGCCGCTGGAAGGAGGAAGTTTCAACAATCGGAAAGTCCGCCCGTGAGAGGGACGCTTACGTGTTGGATTCAATCCCGTTGCCATTCGATAATCCCTGGAGGCGGAACGTCCGCATCGCGGACCTGGCGTTCTTCCCGTCAGGAAAGGCCGCTGCTGTCACGTTTGATGGCGATGTGTGGATGATCTCCGGCCTGCGCGGAAACCTTGAACGCGTGACGTGGCGGCGCTTCGCTTCAGGATTACACGAGCCGTTGAGCATGGTTGTCCGGAATGAGGAGCTGTTCGTTTTCGATCGAAACGGCATCTGGCGGCTGCGCGATACGGATGGCAATGGCGAGGCGGACCGGCACGAATTGTTTTCCAACGGATTCGCGCAAACCGCCGAGACGCGCGAGTTCGCCACTGGGATGCGCGTTGCGCCCGATGGATCATTCATCATCTCGAAGGGTGGGCAGCAATTCGCGACGCTTGGACTTCACAATGGCTCCGTGCTGAGAGTCAGCGCGGACGGTCGTTCTGTCGAAGTGCTTGGGTGGGGATTACGAATGCCCTTCATTGGCGTTCATCCTCGCACAGGACTGGTCACCGCGAGCGACCAGCAGGGCTATTATATCCCGGCCACGCCGCTGCATATCATTCGAGACCGGCAGTATTACGGATTCCTCCCATCGTTCCTTCCGAAGGACAGCCACCCGGCTCCCATTGCGGAGCCGCTCACGTGGATTCCACATCCGGTCAACGCTTCGGGCGCATCGCAAGTCTGGCTCGATGGCGCGAAGATGGGACCATTGAACGGAGGGTTGATTCATATTGGTTACTACCGGCCGGAACTCCTCCTGGTCCTCACCAATGCACGTTCCTCAACGTTTCAAGCCGCGGTGGTCAGCCTTGCACGGGCGTTCGACTTCGCTCCACTGAACGGCGTGGTAAATCCTGTGGATGGTCAATTGTACGTGACGGGCTTTCAAACCTGGGGAACAGAAGCCGCGGAAGTCAGCGGGCTTGCGCGTCTGCGTTACACGGGCCAGCCAAGCACGTTGCCGCGCGAAATAGCTCCAATGAAGGAGGGGGTGCTCCTGAGATTCGATGTGGCTCTCGATCCGGTGGAGGCGACTCGGCTGGAAAATTTCTCCGCGGAGCGGTGGAATTATCGACGCACCGCAAGCTACGGCTCGCCGCATTACAAGTTCGACGGTTCCAAAGGCCAGGAAACGGTCACGCCGAGCAGCGCGTATCTGAGCCGGGATGGGAAGAGTGTTTTTCTCGGACTGCCGGACATGAAGCCAGTGATGCAGATGCGCCTTGGCTGGAGTCTGTCCTCGGAAAACGGAATGAAGCTCGAACAGAATGCCTACTTCACTGTGCGCGAGATGACGCACTTCAATCCGTCGGCGGAGGGTTTCGATGCGTTGACCGTGGATCTCTCGCCGCGCGCCCCCACAACCGGACCCGTCATTCCTGCCAGCGCCGGCGAAGGTCAGCGCCTGGCCGGTCTGATGGGATGCTCGGCGTGTCACTCCACGGATGGCACCACGCTTGGGAAGGCTGGACCAAGCTGGAAAGGCCTTTTTGGAAATCGTCGGCAATTTGCCGACGGCACGGATACCATGGCAAACGATGACTATTTGCGTGAATCCATTCGCGAACCTGCCGCGCGCATCGTCAAAGGCTTTGAAACTTCCGACGTGGGGATGCCAGGGTACGAGGGGATTCTCACCGATACACAAATCGAATCGCTGGTGCTCTTTCTCAAGGCAATCCCCTGAACCGAATCCTCCGCAGGAGCCGCATTCCGGGGACACTCGGTAAATTCACACCACCTCAGACGAGCCTGTGAACTCGATCGTGTTGGCTGGCGACAATTACTGAGGAGACCGTGGGATAGGCTGGGCAACCGCCGCCGGAACTCCAGGCCAAACACGTCTGGCGAACGCGCGAAGATCCGCTGGCGCAGATCTGGCCGCAGTCGGAGGCGATGCAAACCTAAGTTCCTCCTTCAAAAAGCCTCTAAAACCAAAGCTTTCTCGATTTCGTTGAGCTACAACACTACTGCTTGGGTGGGGATGCAAACAACGGTGCCCCCCCGGTGCATCCACAAGTTGTCGGTGGAGCGCGACTGTGCTGAAAGCCAGTCGCAGCAGTATCGGTGGCTCGCCCTCACGCCAAACCAGCTGCGGCTGGTGCTGCGCACACAACCGCGCTCCTGCCCAACAGCAAGGTTCACCGACAACTTGCGGATGCACTGGCCAACCCCAGTTTTGCTAATTGCTCATCCATGTTCTGCGGGACTCTGGTTAGGCTGAAGGTTTGCCGGGGGCGGACCTTCGTTCAAACCGTCGGGCAGACTTCAGCGCACCAATTTTCGATTTTGGATTTGATGGCATCGCGAACGGTGCGCGTGCCGGCGAGTTTCTCCGCGTGTGTGCCCTGGAAGCTGGACGGGTCGGGAAAGCCCCAGTGGAGCCGCTTCTTGATGCCGACAAAGATCGGGCAGCGTTCAGCGCTTGCCTCGTCACAAACGGTTATGACGTGGGTAAGTATCGTGCCAGACCTGACGTAGTCCAACACCGCCTTGGTCTGGTTACGTGAAATGTCCACGCCGATCTCCTGCATAGCCTCGACAACGATCGGGTTCAGTTTTCCGGGTTCAAGACCCGCACTATGCGCCTCGAACTCGTCACCGCAGATTTGATTCAGGAACGCCTCGGCCATCTGGCTGCGGGCGCTGTTGTGGATGCAGACAAACAAAACTCGTTTCTTCATGGTCCGTTTGATTTGGATGATGATGGTTTGAAGTGGATAGCCTGGCTGTTGAACGGCTTAACACTTTGTGGCGGTTTGCATCGGTCCTCGGCCAGGCAGGCGGTGTGTCGCTCGCCAAGGCGCAGAACGAGCTCGCCGTCGGACGCATCCAGGGTGTCGAGCGGAAACTGACTGATAAAACCAACCTCATGCTCAATGTCCACGTCGAGGTCCTCGGTTTGCAGGATCACTGCAGCCGTTTGCAGGATGCCGAGCAGTTTGCCCGCCTTGAGCCGGTGGAGTGTGTCGTCCGCGACCCACGTTTGCAGCCTGCAGAACGCATCGCTGCGCAAGGTTCCTCCACAATCGACAAACCGCTTGTCGATTCGTGCCACTTCGGTGACGTGCGCGTGCGCCGGAATCATCTGATTATTGGGCAGGTGAAAGCGAAGGTTCAAATCAGGGTGCCGGGCGAGGCGCGCTTTGAATTCTGAGAGTTTCATAAAGTGTTCAGCAGGTTTCCCCTGTGCCGGCGGGGGCGCAGCATCCAGGCTTTTGGACGACGCAGCAGGCGGGCACGGCCAGCAGAGCTCCCAGTGTGGGGCCGCCCAGATAGACCCAAAGCGCATCCAAGTGTCCACTCATGATCGCCGGCGCCATCGAACGCGCCGGGTTCATCGAGGCTCCGCAAACGGGGCCGGCGAACATGGCATCCAATCCTACCACAGCGCCGATGGCGATGCCCGCCGTGATGCCCTTTTCTTTCGACCCGGCGGAGACACTCAAGATGACGAGCATCAGAAGAAAAGTGAGGACAATTTCCAGAATCAAACTCTGCATCGCGGAGCCGGCGGGAAGGGTTGCACCCAGCTTCGCGTCTGACGGGAACAGCACACGCAACAGGCCGCTGGCGGCGACGGCGCCGGAGAGTTGAGCGGCAATATAAACGGGCACTTCGCGCCACGGAAAGCGGCCGGAGAAGGCGAATGCCGTCGTGACCGTCGGGTTAAGATGCGCGCCGCCGACATCCCCAAAAGCGTAGATCATGGCCAGAACGATTAGGCCAAAGGTCAGGGCAACTCCGACGTGAGTGATGGCTCCGTTGCTGCCGTGGTTGATCACGATCGCGCCAGTGCCCGCGAACACCAGGCCAAAGGTTCCGAAAAACTCGGCAAAGAAGCGCCTCTTCATCGGTTTCTCCTTCGTGGCGGGCAGCACTGCTGTTCAAAGCCCCGGCAACATTCGCCCCCGTCCCGTTCGGAGAGTCGCTTCTTGATTCTCCCCGCATCACGCTGAACACGCACATCGCGTCGAAGGTTCCTGGTGAAGAACTCGAAGACAGATTCCAGGAACGATTCCCAGGTTGGCTCCGTCGTGTAGTAAATCCACTTGCCCTGTTTGCGCGTTTTCACCAGCCCGGCATCACGGATGACCTGAAGGTGGGTTGAAAGGGTGGACTGGCTGATCTCCAGCGCGTCGCAAAGCTCGCATACGCACAGTTCACGCCCGCGCAGCGCCGCGAGAATGCGGACGCGTGTCGGATCGGAAATCGTCCGGGCAAAAAGAACAAGTTCGTTCATGGCGAACTCTACATATCGGTATATGCCGATATGAACAATCAGAAACTTCCTGCCGATGAACTTGCGGAGGGCGGATCGGACAAATGTCGGTACTGATCGAGCGGGAACTCACATTGGGATCAGAAAATATGCGGGGAGAAAACTCACATGGCAGGAAAGCATCTCGAAGCAGTGTCCACCGCAAGGCCCGTTCGCGCCATCAATGATCATTCCCGGCGTAAATCCACATCGGCTCCGTCTTGCCGGCGCGCTCGAATCCGCACTTCCGGTAAAACTCAGGTGCTCGTCCGTCTGCAAGGAGCACGTGCTGGTGGAAGCCTGCGTAATGCGCCATCAGCATCCGCATCAACCGCATTCCAATTCCTTGACGCTGGTAATCAGGCAGCACAAGCAGGTGCGGATAATAGACGACCAGGTGGCCGTCCGAGATGGCATTGCCCAGCCCGACGAGCGTGGCACCGTCCCAGGCGGTGACGAGTGAATGAGACGCCAGGAGGGCCTTGAGCAGAAGCTCCGGCTTCCCGGCGGACGACCATTCATTCGCACGATAAAGAGCGAGCACGTTGTCGAGCATCAGTTCCCGCGTTTCTCTATAGTCAATGGCGTGGGGTGTCACAGGTGGGAGATAAGTGCCGAAGACTCAGTTGGACCACGCAATTCGCGCCACCGATACTCTACTGAAGCGGTGCGCAGTCACTGGAGAAGTTGCCGGGCGCGTCCGAATAAATCCTGCGGCACACCCAGGGCACGTTTCAACTCGACGTCGCGATCCCAGGGATTCTCGATGGTGGCGATTTGCGCCATCTGCTCGCGTGTGAGATTGAGAGGAAAAAAGTAAGGCGAAACGAGGGCGGTGTTGATCAGCGGAAAATCGGTGCCGTAGAGAAGACGGCCTTGAAATTCAGGACGCGTGAGCGCCTCTCGCAGGTAACCGATCTTGTTCACCTGCGTGAGTGAAGAGATTTCCGAGTAGAGATTCGGATACACCGCAAAAAGGCGGCGAAGCCGATCCATGTCCCGCTCGCCCGAGTTTTCACCGGTCGAAGCGATGTGCGCGACGATGACGGTGACTCCAAGACGCAGTGGCAGGCGAAGCCGCTCAGGATCACACAGGGCATCGTTGGCGTGTGTGAACGAACGTTCCTGTCCGGCATGGCATAGCAGCGGCAGACGAAGTTCGATCAACTTCCTGTAAAACGGCGTGAGCCGCTCGTCCGCCGGATCGATGGCCATGATTGAGGGAATCCATTTCACGAGTTTTGCGCCGTTGGCTTTCGCCCACACGAGGAGTTCGAGCGCGTCATTTCGATGGGGATTGATGCTCGCGCCGAAGAGCAGGTTGGTTGTCTTCGCCACCTCGCGGGCGACGAATTCGTTCGGCACATAAACTTCGGTGCGTGTGCGATCAAGTTCACCCTTCTCGTCCATCACGCCATCCAGGGCGAGAACGATGGCCTGACCGAGGTATTTGCTCCGGCCGAGTTGTTCGGAAAGCGACCGGATGACGTGGGCGTCGCCCTTGGCTTCGAGTTCTTCACGAGAGGTTCCGAACGCCTTCAGATAGTGGCGCAATTTCCAACTCGTCTCCATCTGCTTCGATATGAAACAGCCGCTTCCACCCGCGCCGATGCCCGCCGTGTGGCAATGAATATCGAGAAGCTTCGAGACGGGTATTGGCTGCGCCGGCAGGTATGGGCCGGCAAAGAAGAACACTCTCGCAACCATCAGACCCGCCACGAGCACGAGTAAACCGGCGCCCGACCAGGCCAGCTGCCGGAGCCATCGATTCTGAATTACTGCTCGATTCTCACGTTTCATGGAGCGGTGTAATGTTCACGGATTGGCGCATTAACATTTCGGTCGGGTCGAATCGTCGCGTTTTGACGAGCAGCACATGTCTTCCCGTCAGCCGGAGACCGACTTTTTCCAATAACTCAGGGACTTCAAAACGTTATTCTCCTCCATCGCCAGTTGCTGTTCCAGGTTAAGTCCGGCGGTTCTGGGCAGTGGTTCGAGGTGCCGATGAACTTTGACCATGCGAACCGCAACGGCGAGCTGCGAGGCTCGTGCCGACGGGAACGTCGCCCAGTAATTGTCCGTCAGGCAGGGGATGAGCAGTGGATCACGGGTTATCATCTCGAGGTTGAACCGGATCTTGGGATTCGCCTTCATCAAGCGGCTGGCCAGCTTGGGAAGTTCCAGGAAACCGCTGCCGAGGGGAACTTCCGCCAGAAGAAATCCTTCCGGGCACTCGACGACTCCCATGTCTTTGATGTGAGTCGTGAATGCATGGGGGGCGAGAGTTTCCACGACGGTGGTGGGATCTTCGAGCAAGGCGATGTTATTTCCGATGTCCACGCAGGCACCGATCCATTCGCTGCCGAGCCGTTTGAGGCGGGCGACGAGTTCTTCGGCCGTCCAGTCCTTGTGGTTTTCAACGGCAAGGCGGCAACGCTGTTTCTGCATCACCGGTTCCGCGAGCGTGAGTGAGTTCCAGGACTTTCGTTCAAAATCCTTAAATGCTTCAGTCGAATCGAACGTCTCGTAGCGTCGGCCGGACAGGCAGGCGGTGCGAATCACCGTCGCTCCGGCTTCCTTCAGAAGCGCAATCTCTTTCTCGAAACGGCTCAGATCCGAATCATCCTTGGGGAGGCTGATCAAACCCTCGTAGAAAAGCGCGTGCGCCTCGGACTTGGCGCGCACAAGGCGTGCGTAATCTGAATCCTGCTTTGTGAGCCCGACCTGAACACCACCCGCGCCGATCTTCTTGCAATGGTCCAGGAGTCCCAGGACATCTTTGAATCTCGCGCTGGAATTGCCTTCTCGAGCTGCTCTCCAGTGGATGCCGTACGAATAGGTGCATATCCCGAGGTGGTTGCTTCGGAGAATGGAAGCCGATGATTCGATGGCGGATGTGGAGGCGGCAAGTCGCATGAATTCTCTGTCGCTGCCGGAGGGCTTTGGTTCGTTCATGTCTCAGGATGGTTGAGAGTGACCTGGGGCAATGATCGTTTGGAGGCAATGGCAAGGTGCCTCCAAATTCGGCGGAGGGAGCCGGGGTTGGACTGAATAGCCGGGGTTCATTGATGAGCAGCATGAACTGAGCAGGGAACGGAGGAAAGCAAATGCTTGTTCCATGGGACCATTGAGCTGCGGGGCGTCAGAGCAGGCCGGGCTTTCGGCTTGTCTCTGCATTGGCGCGGTCGCTAAGTATCCCACGTGGCAGACGAAAAGAAACTCAGGCTCGGCGTGCTTGGTTCGGGCAAAGGGTCGAACATGGTCGCGATTGCGGAGGCGGCGTCGCAGCAGGATTGTCCGTTCGAAATTGCGGTCGTGCTTGCGGATGTGGCGGAGGCAGGAATTCTGGCCCGGGCGAGAGAACGCGGTCTTGACGCGGAATTCATTGCGCCAGGACGTTTCCGGACAAAGCTCGATGACGATGCGGAACGCGCCTACATCGAACGTCTGGCAGCGGCGAGAGTGGATCTGGTGGTCCTTGCCGGATTCATGCGAATTCTCAAAGGGGAATTCCTCCGCACATTCGAGAACCGGGTCATCAACATTCACCCGAGCCTGCTTCCTTCATTTCCAGGACTCGAGGCGTGGAAGCAGGCGCTGGATTACGGAGTGAAAGTGACCGGCTGCACGGTGCATCTCGTGGATCACGGAGTGGACACGGGAGCGATCATTGCACAGCGGACGGTTCCGGTGCTCGACGCCGACACGCCTGCTTCTCTGCATGAACGCATTCAACAGGCGGAACGTTCGCTTTATCCCGCGGCGTTGACGGCCTTTGCCACGGGACGGGTGAAGATCGAGGGGCGACGCTGTCTCGGAATGAGTTTTGGGCAGGTTTGAAGGAGGAACCGAAGGAGGGGAACGTTGTCAGGACTGCTTTTCCCGCCGGGAATGGAGGAGCCATTCCTTTCCGCGCCTGTTCGCGCTGCTACAAAACTTGGAGAAGCTCAGGCTGCGAGCCGGGTTGCTACGACTGGATTGCTGCTGACGCTCTGGACGGCGGCCCGGAGTGCGGCGTCAAGCTTGGATAGCACGATTGGCTTGCTGAGGTAGGTGTTCATGCCGGCATCGAGGCACAGTTGGTCGTCGCCTTTCATGGCGTTGGCGGTTACTGCGATAATGTAGGGCTGCTGATCCCGCGGCCATCGGGAGCGGATCTGGCGCGTGGCTTCAAGGCCGTCGATCTCCGGCATCTGGACATCCATGAGAATCACGTCGTAATGGCGGCGAGAGAGAAGATCGAGCACTTCCGCGCCATCAGCCACCACATCCGTGCGGTAACCGAGCTTCTTGAGCATGGCGATGGTGAGGCGTTGGTTCACCACATTGTCCTCGGCCAGCAGCAAGCGGACAGGCGACGAAGCAGTCGGCGGTTGGGAAGCAGGCTCGGAGACGAGAACATGCGTGGACGGCGCGGTGATTTCCCGGGGCAGTTCAGTGCTGATTTGAGCAATGAAGCGGAAGATAAAGGTGGTGCCGGCGCCTTCCCGGCTTTCAACCGAAATGCCGCCATTCATGGCTTCGGCGATGCGTTTGGATATCGCCAGGCCCAGTCCTGTCCCGCCGAATTTCCGTGTGGTGGAGGCATCCACCTGAGTGAATGCTTTGAAGAGCTTCTGGAGTTTGTCTTCCGGAATGCCGATGCCTGAATCGCTCACCCTGATCTCCAGGTTCAGATCGGATTTACCGATCGAGAGTAAATTGGCATCCACGAAGACTCCGCCTTTGCCGGTGAATTTGACCGCGTTGCTGAGGAGGTTGAGCATGACCTGTCGCACGCGAGTGATATCGGTCACGACGGCTTGCGGGATTCTGGAATCCAGACGGAGTTCAAGTTTGAGATTCTTTTCAGTGGCGCGCGGCAGCACGAGCTTGAGGCAGTCGCCCAGGCATGTGCCGAGGTCGAACGTGACATGTTCCAGCACCAGCTTGTCCGCCTCGATTTTTGAAAAGTCCAGAATCTCATTGATCAGGTGCAACAGTGTTTCGCCGCTTGTCCTGATGGTTTCGACGTATTCGCGCTGCTCCTGGACCAGCGGTGTATCCAGCAGGAGGCTGGTGAAACCGAGCACGCCATTCATTGGGGTGCGGATCTCATGACTCATGGTGGCGAGGAACTCGCTCTTGGCACGATTTGCATCCTCCGCTGCCTCCTTCGCGAGCCGGAGCTGCTCCTCCGCCAGCTTCCTGTCGGTGATGTCCTCGCCGAGGCTGGCAGTGCCGATCACGCGTCCGGAAAGATCGCGCCAGGGGGTGTTGTTCCAGGCGATGACACGCCTGCCGCCCTCGCGAGTTACGATCTCATGTTCGAGATGAGCGGGCACATCCCCGCTTCGCATCGAGTTCAGAAAGGATTCCCGGAGGTCTGGGCGATCCTGCGGAACAAAGAGTTCAAACCAGTTTTGCCCGAGGACTTCCTCGCGATCCCAACCGGTGAGAGTCGTGAGAAACTCATTGCAGAAGATGATGTTGCCTTCGAGGTCAAGACACACGGAAACGAGACGGACATTCTCGATGGTTTCTCGAAAGCGCCGTTCGGATTCCCGAAGCGAGAGTTCGATCTGGCGCCGTTCGGTTTCGTCGGACAGCGTGCCGGACATCCCTGTGAATTCACCATTCTTGTTCAACAAGGGACGCGCGAAAATCTGCGCCCAGCGCGGACGTCCATTGTGGTGCGACAGTCGCAACTCGACCCGGAAAGAATCTCTTTTACGGCTTGAGAGCATGTCGAAAAGCCCGGCTGCCTGAGTTCTGTCATCGGGGTGGAGGAAATCGAGGAATGATTTTCCCCCGCACCGGGCCACGTCATGGCCGGTGATCTCGAACCAGGCCGGGTTGAGGAAGGTGCAATTGCCGGCTTCGTCCGTTTGAAAAACACCCTCCTTGAGATTGTTCACAAGCGCGCGATAGCGGTTTTCATTCGCGATAGCGGCATCACGGGTGGTTGAGGCTTCTTTCAGAAGCGACATGATCCGTTCGCGATTTGCAGTCTGGGCCGTGACATCACGGATTGTAACCGCCAGGGCCCCAGTCCCGTCGTCCAAACGGGCGAGCTGGCATTCCTGCCGCATGTATAAATGGCCCGCGGATGAAGCTGGTGCGAGGCGGATGGAGATGAGATATCCGTGCGGATTGTGGGGGCTCGAGGATGATGCGGCGCTATTGCGGAATTCCAGGAGAGAGGATTCAAGCAATCCTGAATTGGGGAAAAGTTCCCTAATGTTCCGGCCGATCGCAGCCACGCGTTCAAGTCCGGTTTGTTGGATCATCCACCGGTTCCAGATAAGAACCCGGTTTGCCGTGTCCACGACGAAAAAGCCCGTGGGCAATGCGTCGGTGGCGGCATTTGGACAAATTCCAGTCATGGGACGCTCTTTCAAAACTCCCACGTTACGACGAGGCCAAGGCTTGTCGGAGCGGCTGGAGACAAGAAAAACGCCGCTTGGGCGACTGTCTCCCCGATTTTCACGGGAGCCGTCCGCGCTCCGCCGTTCGCGCCGTG
>SXMN01000268.1 GCA_005777315.1 Verrucomicrobiales bacterium | reverse complement strand
CACTGAGCCTCTCCCGCACACTGCCCCGCAACCGGTGCCCCTGGCGCCCATCCGCTCGCCCGCCTGAATACCGTCCCGTTCGCAGGGATTTCAACTCGCCATTGCTTTTTCAGTCCGCCCCATCTCATCTGAGGTCAGAGCATATGAAAATAGCTGTCAGCATCCGGCGCCGATTCCTTCGGCAGACCGGCTTCGCCGTTGCCGCATTACAGATCGTAGTTCCACGATAGTTGGAAGATGCATTGGAGTAAGAAAGAACGCCGAGAAAACGATGAGAAGCGGAGATTGTTCGGAGATTGACGCCTTTGTGGCCCGTCGGCGGGCCGTCCACGGCCCACTGAGGGGCTCGATCCTCCCATGATCCTCTTCGAAAAGTGGATTTATTCATAACGGGATTCCGACGTGGAGTTGAGTTTGCAGACAAATGGGAGCCTTCGGAGGTCTCCGCAACGTTTCACCGATGTTGCTGCGGGTGCCCCGATTCTCGTCCTTTTTACTATTTCAGCCTCCGGCTCTCCCCTGAACCTGCGGCGGGCCTCGATCGGATTCTTCTTTCCACAGCACGCAGTGTCTCAGAATTTTTTCCACGACTGCCCTCTGCCTTTCCCGGGGTCTGATCGCTTGGCCGTTGAGCTTGCCAGTCTCGTCGATGGTGCCGGACGACAACCAGAACGTGCCGGACAACAGCGCGTCGCCTTTTGAGCACGACTTCGCTGAGCATCAAACAGGTGGCGGATGCGGTGGGTTGCAGCGACGCGCTCTATTTGAGCCGGCAGTTTCGACGTCGTTTTGGAGTCTCGCCAAAAAGGATTCACCACACCTGATGCAATCGCTTTATCCATATCCAAAAGGCGGAATCTCCATGTAATTCTCATGGGAGAGTCAAATCGAGCATGTTATTGTCTCATGAGTTAAACCCATTGAACTTATGCAAATCACAACACGCACAATCAGGACTCTCGCGGCCACAATCTACGCCCTGGCTGCGGGCACCCTAGCCACCCACGGTGCTGCTTCAGTCATTGTTTGGTCAGGTCAAAGCGCGGTCAACCAAGACTGGGAAACAGATGGCTTTTGGAGCGACGGCAACCCCGCCTCGGTTTCGGCCGCGGCAAATCCGGAGAACATCTACGTCATTCCAGCCGGGGGCCGAATGCGCAGCCCGCATAACAGCCCGGCTGAAAAGTTTCCTGGCGCGGAGTTGAGAATCGATGGCGATGGTGGCTACTACCCCAACAATGCCGCGGATGAACCCGTGGCGGAGCTGCGCTTCAAGCAAGATGCAAACTTTGGTACGGTCTTTTTTCCGAACCTGGTCATGAACGGTGGCGAACTCGGCACAGGCAACGCGGGGACCGTGGTGATTCAAGGAAAGATGACGATTGCCGCCGATTCAACGATCAAGGGGAATTCCAACCTGGATCGTGGTTACAGGATTGATGCGATTTTGACTGGAAGTCGCCAGATCTCTTACTATCAAAACGAGGATAACCTGTTCAAATCGGATTGGACAAACAACCTGAACATCGCCGGAATCGCGAACACGTTTTCAGGGAAATGGAAAGTTGTGTCAGGGCCATTGTTGGGTTCGGGAAAAGGTTCTCTGGGCACAAACGACATAGAGATCGGCCGTGAGGGCGCGTTGGAAACTCTTTATGACATTAACAACCCGCACGGAAGTCTCATACTGAATGGTCGAATGTGGTTACACCAGAACGATACCTTTAGAGCCGTTAGCATCAATGGCACTCGCTTGAGCCAAGGAAAATACACGTTTGCTGAACTCAACGCGGCTTACCCCGCCAGTTTTCCCGCCAGTTGGACCGAGACCTCTGGCTCCACTGTTTCGACCGGATCAGGGAGCATAACGGTGTTGGATCCGGTTCCAGGCCCACTGATTGCTTGGTCAGGTCAAAGCGCGGTCAACCAAGACTGGGAAACGGATGGCTTTTGGAGCGACGGCAACCCCGCCTCGGTTTCGGCCGCGGCAAATCCGAAGAACATCTACATCATTCCAGCCGGGGGCCGAATGCGCAGCCCGCATAACAGCCCGGCTGAAACGTTTCCTGGTGCGGAGTTGAGAATCGATGGCGATGGTGGCTACTACCCCAACAATGCCGCGGATGAACCCGTGGCGGAGCTGCGCTTCAAGCAAGATGCAAACTTTGGCACGGTCTTTTTCCCGAACCTGGTCATGAACGGCGGCGAACTCGGCACAGGCAACGGTGGGACCGTGGTGATTCAAGGAAAGATGACGATTGCCGCCGATTCAACGATCAAGGGGAATTCCAACCTGGATCGTGGTTACAGGATCGATGCGCTTTTGACTGGGAGTCACCTGATCGCTTACTACCAAAACGAGGAGAACGTGTTCAAGTCGGATTGGACAAACAACCTGAACATCGCCGGAACCGCGAACACGTTTTCAGGGAAATGGAATGTTGTGTCAGGGCCATTGTTGGGTTCGGGAAAAGGTTCTCTGGGTACAAACGACATAACGATCGGCCCTGAGGGCGCGTTGGAAACTCTTTATGACATTAACAACCCGCACGGAACTCTTATACTGAATGGTCGAATGTGGTTGCATCAGAACAATACCTTTAGAGCCGTTAGCATCAAGGGCACTCGCTTGAGCTTGGGAAAACACACGTTTGCTGAACTCAACGCAGCTTACCCCGACAGTTTTCCCGACACTTGGACCGAGACCTCTGGCTCCACTTTTTCGACCGGATCAGGGAGCATAACGATAACAGGGGATGCTCCCGCTCCTCCGCCTGTTTCCCTGACTATCACGAAAACGGCAGGGGGTATTGAGATTACCTACACCGGAACGCTCCAAGCCGCGGATTCGATCACCGCAACTTTCACCGACGTAGCCGGTGCCAAGAGCCCCTACACTTCAGCAACAACGGGAGCGGCACGGTTCTTCCGCGCAAGACAATAACCGAAACGCGACTGCGAAGTTCTTTCGAGCGAAACAATAACTTCCCATCTGTGATCAGAAACCGATCGTCCAGCATTGCCCAGGTCCGATTTCTCGTCGGAGTTTCCTACAGGTCGGCGCTCTGGCGGCGAGCGCGCTGGGCTTGACAAACATCAAGAGACCGGGCGCAAGCCCGGTCTCTTTTTTTGTTCTGCATTTCAGTTGAAATCACGTTTTTAGTCAGTCTGCGCTTCGCAGCTTGCGCGGGGGATCAACTCCAGGGCAGCCTGTTCTCCGATGTCACCATGAATTTAACCGATCTCAATTGGTCCGCCGTCAAATCGCTCAGCAAAGACACGCCGGTGGTCTTCCCGGTCGCTGCCCTCGAACAACACGGCCGCCACATGCCGCTTTTCACCGACAGCATGCTCCTTGGCGAAATCATTCGACGAGTTTCGGAGCGCATGAATGACCGTGCGCTCTTCGCTCCATTGCTGTGGCTTGGCAATTCGGATCATCATCTTGATTTTGCAGGCACACTTTCGGCCGCGCCACGCGTTTATCTCGATCTGCTGTCCGGTTTCCTGGAGAATTTCATTCAGCACGGTTTCCGGCGGCTGGTGATTCTGAACGGCCACGGCGGCAATGACGTGCCCGGCAAGCAAGCAGTCTTTGAGATCCGCCAGAAGCATCGCCAGCGGAACGATTTGCTGCTTCTCTTTGCCACGTATTGGCATCTCGGAGGAAAACCCGATGAAGTCGACGCGAACATCCAGCAGCAGCAGATGGGCCATGCCTGTGAATGGGAAACTTCGATGGTCCTTCGGATAGCGCCGCATCTCGTCGGCGATTTGAAGCAAGCCCAGGCGGTTCCGTTCGGCAACGCGTTTAGTCCTGCGACGCGTGGCTGGATTACCCGCGAGCGAACGGAGCCGGGTCACATTGGGGATCCGACCCAGGCGACGGCGCAAAAGGGGGAAACATTATTCCAAGTGTTCACCCATGACGCGGTCGCCTTCCTTGAACGCGTCATCGCTTGGGACGGCAAGTCGTGGGAGGGATGAGCGACCCGCTTCCAGCTCGATCTCAGGCTTGGAAATGGAGCGTTTGCGGGCTTCTCCTTTGCGCCTCGATGCTCATGTATATGGACCGGCAGACGCTGCCAAACGTCGCCACGCGCGTCACCCGCGAGTTCGGCCTGAGCCAGGAGGATTACGGAAATATCGAGATGACTTTCGGCTACGCGTTTGCCGCGGGCGGTTTCATCTTTGGAATCATCGCGGACAAGTGGAGTGTGCGCTGGCTCTATCCCTGCCTGGTCATCGCCTGGTCAGCGATGGGTTTTTTCACGGGAATGGTCGAAACCTATGCCGGACTGCTTATTTGCCGAATGTTGCTGGGATTCTTTGAATCAGGGCACTGGCCGTGCGCGCTCAAAACCACGCAGCGCCTGTTATCACCCGATCAACGAACGATGGGAAACAGTGTCCTGCAAAGCGGTGCTTCCTTCGGC
Organism: Verrucomicrobiales bacterium; assembly: GCA_005777315.1. Classification (GTDB taxonomy): domain Bacteria; phylum Verrucomicrobiota; class Verrucomicrobiia; order Limisphaerales; family F1-12-MAGs170; genus F1-120-MAGs170. The sequence continues at coordinate 3,274 of SXMN01000268.1, read as the reverse complement.
GCTATTCTCACTCCGCTGCTGATGAATTGGATGCTGGTTGGACGCACTGAACCCGGTCTTTGGCGAAAACCATTTCTCGTCATCGGCAGCCTTGGCGTGCTTTGGTTGATCGCATGGTTCGCGCTGCTGCGAAAGTCGGACTTTGCACCGCCGGCCGAGCCAAGCGCTCCGAACTCCATGACCGCACCCTCAGAAGCGGGCCGTTCTGGCGGCGAAGCCAGCTTTTTGAGCATCGTGTATAGCCGAAGATTTCTTGTGCTCTGTGTGATCGTTGCCTGCATCAACATCTGCTGGCAAATTATACGCTCTTGGCTGCCCAAATTCCTGCAAGAAGGCCGAAGCTATGGCGAGTCCGAGGCGCTTTACTTCAACTCACTCTATTACATTGCGACTGACGTCGGTTGCCTGGGTGCGGGCGCCGCGTCACTCTGGCTGGTGAAGCGGAGTTTCACGGTGCATGGGTCGCGCTCCCTCGTTTATGGATGCTGCGCGCTGCTCACTTCGCTCACCACGGTGGCGGCCTTCATGCCCAAAGGCTGGCTGCTCCTCGGCATGCTGTTGGTGGTCGGCGCGGGCGCGCTGGGCCTTTTCCCGTGTTACTACTCCCTCACCCAGGACTTGAGCGCGCGGCATCAAGGAAAAGTCACCGGACTCCTTAGCCTGGTGGCTTGGTTGCCCTCATCGTATTTGCAAAAGCTCTTTGGACGGCTCGCGGACAAGACAGAATCCTTCGATTACGGAATAGCGCTGACGGGATTGCTGCCGCTGGTTGGCCTCTTCTTTCTATGGCTCTTCTGGGATCGGCCCGGTGGCTCGGAACCAACGCACGGTCGATGATCGGTGAAACACTTCCTTGCCATGAACCATGCCTTCGTAGCCGCCGAGGCAACGAGGCGGATCGATTGCTGGCAACACGGCATTGCTCCGCCTCCTCACGTCGGCGGCTACGTGATGTTCTCCTTTTCAAAAATCACTCCGCTCGCCGACGTTTTGGACCACGGTGGCAAGATCGATGTTCGTCGTCAGCACTTCCTCAGTCTGCGGGGCGGCCTTGAGCAGCGTGCTGCCATTCGGCGCCACCAGGTAGCTCGTTAGCTCCTGGGGATAAGCGGCATTGTTGACGCTGCATACGTACATGGCGTGCTCCAAGGCCCGCGTGATCAGCACATGCTCCCAAATTGCGTCGTGCGGCTTGATGGCATTGTTCAGGTGAATCACCATCTTAACGCCGGCCTGCCTGAGCTGAGCCCACTGGTTGGGAAAAAGCAGTTCACGGCAGAGCTGGATCCCGACGCGGACGCCATCGATGTGATAAACGGGCACGAACGGTCCAGGCCGAAAATGCTTCGCGTCCAAAGCCGAGAGCTGGATCTTCGCGTAGGTCTCCGCGGGCCCTGTCGGACACAGCACGACCGCCGCATTTTCCCAGCTCCCCTTGGACTGCCGGGCAGTTCCCAAGACACAAAAGCAACCACGGACGCGAACGAGATCATGGATCTCAACGATTGCCTGCTCGATTTCGGCGGCGTTCAGTCGGCTGGTGTAATTGGGATCGTCCGGGAAGTAGCCGCTCAAGCTTGCTTCCGGAAACACCACCCATTCGCCCGCCTGCACGCCGGCCAGGACACACTTTATCTTCCCGGAATTCACGGACAATTCGGTTTCGACGACGAGTTGCACGAGGTGTATCTTCATTGTTTGGCTCCTACTTCTTTGCCAGCTTTGCATCCAACCAGGTGAAAGCATCCGTTTGCATCTTCAGATCAAACCGATGCGTCCCTGGATAGAATGCGGATTGGTAATGTGACTCCACGCCGGCTTTCTTATAGATGTCCGAGAGCATGCGATCGGCGCGTTGCATCTCCGGCAGCGTGTAGAGCTGATCGTGTTCGGCGTTTTGCACCAAGGTCGGCAGCGGCACCCGCAGGCCGAGTATTTCTGGATAGTCCAGGTCGCGAGGAAGACCCGGCGGATAGATCATCCAAGTGTGGGTGTAGCTCTTGTTGAGACAGAAGTCCCGCCAGGTGGTCATCATTCCGACGCAACAAGCGGCGGCGATGCGGTCGTCCAACCCGGCTAGAAAGAGCGTACGCAAGCCGCCGCTGGACAGCCCGCAGCAGCCAATACGACTGACATCGACATCCTCGCGCGAGCACAGGTAATCGAGAGCTCGCTGATCTTCGCCAACCACGACACCCGGCATCGTGGTGCCGGCGCACAGCAGACTTTTCGCGACCTCGTGCTCGTGCAGCCTCGCCCAGCGGTTGTACGCGACGATATCCAGGGCGTTGTCCGGGTTTCCTTCCACGAGCAGACCGCTCATGATCCGGGGCACCTCTGGCAAACGGACCCTCCGGCTGCCAAAGAGAAAGGCATCGGGCGCGAGCACCGCATAACCGCGACGTGCCATCGCATTGGCCCACCAGACGCCGCCATAGTTTTCATCCACATGTTGCTGGATGAGCGAATCCACGTCGCTGCTCGCACGGCTGATCTTCCGGTGTCCGAAATACTTCTTCCCGGAGTGGTCATGCAGAGCGAGGATCGTCGGCAGTCTGCCCTTCGCATTGGCGGGTTTGAGGAACATCGCCTTGGTCGGTGGGCCGTAAGGCAACTGCCACTGCAATTGCTCAATGCTCAAGCCCTCGAATTCCACCTGATGAACGACCTTGGTCTTCGGGATTCCGCCCGAGTCGGGCATCGCCAGGCATTCCAGCAGTCGCGCCCTCGCCGTCTTTCGCCAGGCGTCAATTCCCGCACGGTTGAAGTCATCGCGAAGAAACGAAAGTTTCGCGGGTCCATCTCCCAGCATCTTCTTCGCCCAGGGTCCGTACGCCCCCAGCACGTTCTCGAACTCGATCGCCTGGAGCGGCTCCGGTTGTTCCGCAGCTTGCACCGTCGATCCCGTCAGGGCTGGATGTAGGGCCACGGATCCAGCGCCAAGCATGACGCTCTTGAGAAACGATCTGCGGTCGGAGTCATTCATAATCTGGTCCTTGGCTACCCTTGCTTACCGCTCCAGCGCCGGGCGCGATGCTCTCGATCCAGTCCGGTGCGCTTCGACGACCACGCGAAAGCCAAGGTAGCCTCCGCGGTACGCCACCGGATCGCGGCCAACACGAGCCGCTGAACGCAGACGTTTCGAGTCGCTCGACCAACCGCCCCCGCGCTGGACCTTTTTGCCCGTTGCGGGTCCGGTCGGGTCAATCTGCTTCTCTTTCGAGTAGCTGGGCACGTAACAATCTTCGCACCACTCCCAGACGTTGCCGTGCAT
>SXMN01000267.1 GCA_005777315.1 Verrucomicrobiales bacterium | reverse complement strand
CTTGGTGATGGCGTTCAAAAACCTCAAGCCTTGCCCTTCCTGAAGTCGCTGAACCACCGAAATTCACCAGAAATCAGATGCTCGCCATGGCCATTCAACTCTCAACTGTTTTCTCCAATGACTTTGTCACAGCCGTGCAGGTTCAGCAAGAACTAGTTGCAATTACTTTGACATTCTCTTTCCCTCTTTGCTATCAACTTGCACAGCTCAAAGCAAATGGAGGACAGCTCCGAGTTAACAATCATGAGTGGCAAGCACGCATCCGAACCCAGCCGCCCGATCGGCGTATTCGTGGTGGATGACGATCTGACCGTCCTTTCGGCGACTCGAGCGGCTTTGGACTTCCTGCCGGGCACCTTCTGTTGCGGTGTGGCCGAGGAAGGTGAGTCCGCATTACGATTGATCCCGACCGTCAATCCCGATGTGGTCTTGATGGATATTCGGATGCCTGGACTCAATGGGCCCGACTGCGTTCGCAAACTAATGGCCATGTGCCCAGATCTCCGTGTCATCATGTTCACCGGATACTGCGAAGTGAAGCTGGTGATTGATTCCCTGCACGCTGGTGCCCGGGGTTACCTGGCCAAACCACCCAGCATTGTAGAGCTTGAGAAAGCCGTTCGTGATGTTTACGCGGGAGACATCCATTTCTCGCAATCCGCTCTTCAGTCGCTGGCGGGTGTTTTCCAGGCAAGGCGGACCATCGGAGTGGAGTCATTGGTTCTGACCGCTCGTGAGGAGCAAGTCGTGGCCTGCCTGATCAGTGGCAGGCGCAACAAGCAAATTGCTGACGAGCTGGGAGTAGGCAAGGACACCGTCCATTCGCACCTCCAACGCCTCTATGCGAAACTGGGCGTCCATTCCCGCAGGGAAGCCGTCCAAAAGTATCTTGCGCTCTGAGTAATCCGACGGTGGCCTGCGTCCATCCTCGGCGAATGCAGAGTGAGCCGCCGATCAGGGGGTGTCATCGGCCTTCGCTTCCGGAGGCAGCTAACCTCCCGATTCACCCTTTTTTCACCCTTTTGGAAGCTTGCCTTCGGAGCCGGTGCGCTAAGAATACAGTTGGCTTAACAATCTGACCAAAGAATCTGAAAGCGGCGATCCCGTTTGGAACGGGAAAAGGACTCGTTAATAAAATAGTACGTCAAGACATCATGAATCCTGAGAAAATTACCATCTCTACAGCCAGCCCACCTGGCCATGACGCTGCTTTCAAGCTCTACGTTCCTGACACCATTACGACGGCAACGCCGCCCCCCAATCTGGCGGACAGCGACGGTTTGCGCATCCTGTTCCTCGACGATGAGGAGGAGCTGGTGCTCATGGCCACGAATGTATTGGAAAGGTGGGGTTACCGTGTCACCGGCTTCACCACGGCTGCGGAAGCCCTTGCTGCGCTTCGTGCAGCCCCGAACTCGTTCGATCTGATGGTGACCGACCATAACATGCCCGGTATGTCCGGCATCGATGTATCGCATGAAATAACGATGCTGCGTCTTGGCCTGCCGGTGATCCTTACCTCCGGAAATTTGACGGATGAGCTGTTTGCCGAGGCCAGAGAAGCAGGCATTCAGCAACTGTTGCCCAAGCCATACACGATGGAGGAAGTCTGCCAGGCCATCCTACGGCAGATGAACCCCGCCGAGCGTAAACCCTGAACACCGCCCCACAAATTCTGATTGTCGATGACGACGAAGCGGTGCGGTTGATCATGGGTCTCGCCCTGAAACACGCCGGCTACGAAACGATTGAAGCCACCGGAGGGCGCGCCGCCCTGGCACTGCTCGCCAACGCGGAGCCGGACTTGATCATCACTGACATGGTGATGCCAGAAATGGACGGCGTGGAACTCATCATGACTTTGCGGAAAATCCGCCCCAAACTACCAGTGATCGCAATGTCTGGAGGAGGACGAGTGGGACCTGAAAGCTACCTCAGAATCGCCCGTGCCGGCGGAGCGGCAAAATCGCTGACCAAGCCTTTCGAGACTCCAGAACTGCTCGCAGCAGTACAGGAGTTGATCGGCCCGGCTGCTCATACTGACCAGACCGCAGGATAAAGGTCGAATCCTGGTGGGCGTCGCGTGGGCGCGAATGCAAGGCGCGGGCGCGGGAGGATGAACGCAGCGGCCCCTGACCTGGCGAGCAACGCAACAGATGCACGCGTGCCCCATTCGAGATTTGCCGGCTGTCCCACAGTCTTGTCGGTAATTGATTCGTTCATTCCCGAAACTCTTACTTCCTCCTTCCGGGATGGATCACACGCAATCGTCGGGTGGAGGCATTGGATTTTCGCCGCGCGAGGACGCGAGTAAACTTCTCGTTCAACTTTCTTCTGGAAGGCCCCCTTTGATGCGTTATGATGCCGTCCTCTTTGACACTTTCATAACATGGAACCACAAGGCGATATTGCACTGATTGGTCTGGCCGTGATGGGTCAGAACCTCATCCTCAACATGAACGACCACGGCTTCACTGTCGTGGCTTACAACCGCACCGTCGAGAAGGTGGACGAGTTTCTCGCGAAGGAAGCGAAGGGCACCAAGGTCCTCGGAGCCCGGTCCATCGCGGAAATGGTCTCCAAGCTGAAGAAACCCCGCCGAGTGATGATGCTCGTCAAGGCCGGCAAGGCGGTGGACGAATTCATCGAGCAACTCATCCCGCATCTCGAACCTGGCGACATCATCATCGACGGCGGTAACTCGCTCTTCGATGACACGAACCGGCGCGTGAAATACGTCGAGAGCAAGGGGCTGCTTTACATCGGTACCGGTGTTTCCGGCGGCGAGGAAGGTGCCCGGCGCGGCCCCAGCATCATGCCTGGCGGCTCGCCCAAGGCGTGGCCGTTCGTGAAGGACATTTTCCAGGGCGTCTCGGCGAAAGTTGAAGGCGGCACTCCCTGCTGTGAGTGGGTTGGCGACAGGGGCGAGGGCCACTATGTG
>SXMN01000266.1 GCA_005777315.1 Verrucomicrobiales bacterium | reverse complement strand
GGCTTTCCTTCCGCCAAGCAATCCTCGGTCTTGGGTGGTTGGTTAGACCTTTCCATTCATTGTTTTCACGTTGAATTCCGAGCGGACCATCCGCCCAGACTCAGGGGACTTTCACCCCCGGACTCACACAGCTTCACGAAGTGCAGCCTAATCTTGCTCTCTCAGAGAAAAGGATTAAGAGCATGAACAAGATCAAGATCAGGACACCAGCCGAATTACCGCTCAACATAAACGCACTTCAGTAAAGCCACGTTCCGATCTCATCCTTGTCATTCAATGTCACACCCTGCCGTCGGAAGGCCCAGCACATGTAGCTAACACTGACAAAGTATGAGGCTGGCACTCGATTCACCGCGCAAATCTTCACACCCAACAAAGTAGTCTTGCCGCCGAAACCCATCGGCCCGATTCCGAGCTCGTTCGCCGTTTGCAGGATCTCCTGCTCAAGTCCGTCCAGTTCAGGATTCGTGTTTCGGTCATCCAGCTTTCGGAGCAATTGCAGTTTGGAGTGCTCATAGCCCGTCGCCCGATCGCCGCCAATACAGACACCGAGGACGCCTGGCCCGCAGCCTTTGCCCTGCGCCTGCAACACGGTATCCAGGATGGCCTTGCGGCAGCCTTTCAAATCGCGGTCTGCCTGCAGTTTCTCGTTCGGCAGGGAATATTGTACGCCTACGTTCTCGCAGCCGCCGCCTTTCAGCATCAAACGCACGGACACTTCCGACGACCGGTGCTGGTGAAAATGGATCGTCGGCGAACCAGGCCCTACATTTGTCCCGTCGTTTCGTCCGGTAATCGAGTCCACGGAGTTTTGTCTCAAATAACCTTTCCGGGTTGCCTCGCGAACGGCGTTACGGGAGGTTTCCTCGAAAGTGATCTGATCGAAGCCCACAGGACACTCGACGTAAAACAGGATGCTTCCAGTGTCCTGACAAATGGGCTGTGACTTTTCCCGCGCCATCTGAATGTTGCGGTCGATGATTTTCATCGCGGATTCGGCGATCGTCCCTTTCTTCTCCCGCTCAAGCCCAGCCAGAATGACCCTCTGCACATCATCCGGGATTTCGACGGAAGTGCGCCGAACCAGCTCCAGCATGGAAGAAAACAGTGAATTCATCACAAGCAACCGTACGGGGCGTTTCCTGACATGTCAACGTGTCTGCTTTTGTTGGAATGGAAATCCACTCGCAATCCGGACGATGAGCTGGTTGAATCCAAACCAATCTCGATTCACGCTTAATGCACATGAAACCCATCTCCCTGTTCATTCCATCCTGTCTGGCAGCTCTGCTATTCACAGGATGTGCCACTTTTCAAAGTGCTTCACGCGGTCCGGTCCGGATCGATGACGGGAAAACTTTCTCAGGCTGGGATGGTGATCTCAACAAGACCTGGCGCATCCAGGATGGCGCATTTGTGGGCGGCTCGTTGTCCACGACGGTGCCGCGAAATGAATTCCTGGCCACCACCCGCAACTACACCAATTTTGTGCTGCGATTGAAGTTCAAGCTGGTTGGCACCGAAGGCTTCGTCAATGGAGGCGTCCAAATCCGCAGCCAGCGCACGCAGAAGCCCCCGAACGAAATGGCTGGCTACCAGGTGGACATCGGTGGCCCCGAGTGGTGGGGGTGCATCTACGACGAATCAAGGCGTAACAAAGTTGTCGCGAAATCCGACATTGCAGCGATCAACAAAGTAATCAGGCTCCAGGACTGGAATGATTATGTCATCCGGGCTGAAGGAAAGCGGGTGCGTGCCTGGATCAATTCTGTCCTGACAGTGGATTACACCGAACCCGAAGATTCAATTCCTCAGTGGGGAAAGATGGGGCTTCAGGTACACGGCGGTGGAAAAGCCGAAGCTTGGTACAAAGAAATCACAGTGGAGGAACTGCCGTGATTCAATGGGGCGACAGCTTGTTGGTGTGAGGTTCATTGTCGTTATTCCAGCGCCGAAGAGTCGAATCGTCCTTCTTGAACAGCCGATCCGGGCGAATTGATTCGGTGTGCCCGTCACAGAAGGCGACGTTGTAACGGCCTCCATGTCGTTTGCGCGTGGCGCGAATTACACCCGCGCTTCCGGCGTACGACGGCCTTTCTTCAAGGTTCCGGACGTTGATGTCCAGCAAAGCCCACCCGTCATAACCGTCCTTGGTGGTATCCATGCCATAGAGCTGGCGCAGGAACACGGCTGGCGTCCATGAGAGATTCGCGTCGCCCAAAGCGATCATGTCCGAAGGAGCCTTCACTTTGGATTCAGGAATACGGAGCACCCCTCCACCTGCGAGGTCAAGATCTCCACTGAAGACCACTTTCGATAAAGCGCCTCCGAGTCCAAGGTCGCTTGGCGTGTACTTCACGCCGTTGGCGTTGTACCCGTAGCTTCCGAGCGGCACACTGCCGTCGTTTCCATCGAATGTCAGTCCCTTGTAATCGCCGCAACGGTAGAGGTTGTTTGTCCAACCGGCATTGGTGTAGGGGAAGAGAGCCTGGTGCCAGAAGAGATTCGTGGAGCCAGCGCCCGGATCCTGATTGAAAACGGGATAGTAACCGTGGTCAGAAATGTGAAGCGCCAAACCGAGCCCAAGCTGGCGCAGATTGTTCACGCAATTGATCTGGTGTGCCTTTGATTTCGCGCTCGCAAGCGCCGGCAGGAGCAGCGAGGCCAGTATGGCGATGATGGCAATGACTACCAGGAGCTCGATCAGAGTAAAACCTGGCGATGTGGCAAACCAGCACTGTGAAACCCGTCCATCAGGAGCTGCCGATTTTCGAGCGACACCGAGCAGTTCGAACCCAGGCGGCTGCAGGTATTTCGCAGTCCAATTCTTATGGGACAGTCTTGTGAACCTGGCTGTTTGCATCATGTTCACTTTCGGGCAATCAATTCACTGCGTGTCGAACTGCCGCCTTCCTTATTTGAGCGATACGACCCGATAGAACCTGATCTGATCGGCGGCGGTGTTTTCGCCCAGCCAGCGCAAATTGGAAGTTGGCGCACCGAGGGACGTCCAGGATCCTGCGACCGATGGATTTGATGTGTATTCGACCCGGTACTGGGAGGCGCATTCCGCCTTGGCCCAAGTCAATAGAATGCTGCCGCCATCCAGGCGAATCTTGAGATCAGTGACCGAGCCGGGATCGTTGCAGCCGCCACCCGTGGATGCTTTCTTATTTGTCTCGAACATTCGGAGGAATGCTGTCGCTCTCGAAAAATTGTCCGGGGCTGGCGAGGAGTGCTGTGTTGAGTTTAGTTGAGCGACAATTCCAAGTCCCGGCATCAGCCAGTAGTAGTTCCGGGTGTAATCTGTTTCGATATGTTGGAACTGCCCCTCTCCCAGATCGACGGCGATGTCGATCGTCTGATCTTCATTGATTCGAAGGCCTTGTCTGAACCCCCCAAGCGAATCGGGCAGGACGATTGTGCCGTAGGCATCGACTTTGAATCTGCTGCTCAGAGTGGTCTGCTGCCGGATGTTAAAGAGTCCTCCGCCTTCCGGATCATCAGGGTCCGAATCATTGATGCTCAGGTCATTTTCGAATACCGTGCTGGTGGTCCATTCCAGCCCGTAAGTGATGCGATCCGGGAAATCAAGAATTGGGGGTACAAACACGTTTGATGGGGTAAATAGGAGGTTATCCGCATAAAACCCATACACCTTTCGGCCTTGACCTGGAACCTGCTCGAAGAAAAGCCACTGAACCGATCCGTCGAGCTCATCGGTCATCTTCTCGGCGATTTTGGCCTCTGGAAAATCTGTCGACGCCTCGACGCCCGCTGGAGAGACGTAATCAAATCGCAGCACCTTGGCCTTCGGCCCCGTGGAGAAATCCCAGAATTGGTCCGGTCCAGCCGACCCAATCAGATCCCCCGGCACGATGTACGCCGTCCCACCGCTGATATCCATGGGATCGAAGTGGTTGGAGTATGCGCGATAGTACTGGCCGACCTGATTGAAGAGGTCTCCGGCATTAATGACGGGTTGGCTTTGGCTAGGCAATGTCCCTGATCCGAATATGAGGACGATGGAAACCAAGCGCGTTATTGTTGAAATAAGCTGCGCACCAACGGCACTTTGAGTTGAGTCATGCTTCATTTTTCACCCCTTCTGCTCTCCTTCTGCGCTAAAACGTTTGGGGGATGGCTTTCCCCCAATTCTCCGTTTTGACCTTCTCGAGGCGTTCCCGAGCTTGTTTGACTGGTTGTTCACAAGTAACGATGCCTGAGTTATGCGGATTTGCTAGCCAGAACTGGGCCAAGAGACCGCAATCCAAGTCCGGGACGTGTTCAACTCCGTCTTCTGCCCACCTCTGCTTCGGCACGGAGAGTGGCGCTCACTGCCCCGCCGCAAGTTTCCTGCTCCAATATTCCTCCGAGATTCGCCACGGCTCAAGGACTTCAGCCCGCTGTGATAAACTCAGATTCGTCAGCTTCTCCAGCATCGTAATTCGCTCCCGGCACCAATCTGCAAAGAACCTGGCCGATTCGCGATGCGGCTTCATCGCGCCACCGCCGATTTCGACATACCAAGGCGCTGTCGATGCGAAGCGAAATGTGTTTGTCGCCGTCCCGAGTGCTCGGACAAGAAACCATCCGCTTTCTTTCAACGTGAAGGTTGTCGGTAATGTTATCTTCTCAGTCGTGCCCTGGCGAACCAGTTCCACAACGCGCACGGGTTCGCGTGAATCGAGTCGGCCATTGATCGTAATTTTTAACGGTGCCGCGCTACGGAGAATGGCTCCAGGCAACTCGCCATTGGCGCGGCAGCGCAATAACGGACCGTTCGACACGAAGACTCTGCCTGCGCGCAAACCGGTCCACCATTTCTCCCAGCTCAACTCGCCGTCGAGATGGACGTATGCCCGATTGTAACCCACCGGATTCGGCAACACTCCGCTGGCGCTTCCAGCCGAGGGTGGAATTCGGATGCCGCAATTCAACAGATGGTAATAGATCTCTTGTGTCCAGTTGCCGTTGCCAAGAACGCCAGGATGTCGTTCGCGGTCGCGAGACCGACCCCAGGCTTCATTCTCGTACACACCATCGCGATACATGTGGTTGTTCGCCAGCCCCACCGAATCACCAATTCCGTTTGCGATCCACATGGGGGTGTCCCACCAGAAAGGCTTTTCAATATCGATCCACGCGCCACGTTCACGCGCCAGCCGGGCATACCTCAGGGAAGAAGGATGGTGCTTCTCGCCGGCCACAATGTCCACGGGCGCACCGAGATTGAAGAGAAGTAAAGCGCCGCCGTCGCGCTCATCCTCGCCGGCCAGGGAATGGAAGAAACGATTTCCATCCACTCTGGCCGGCTGGATCTGCGGAAGCGGCTGGTTGGTCCATGGGTTCACCTTGTTCCACCACGTGATGAACTGTGCGATGTGCAAATCTTCGGAGCGCAGCAGGAGTTCGGCGTCAGTCACCGGACGGTGGACATGCGTCTCGCCGGACCACCAGCCCTCGCTTGAGAGATCAACCAGCCGTTGCAAAGCGAACGTGAGGTTCGTTCGGATGCCCCCTGTGGGAATGTCCAATTGCGATGACGTTGCAGACCACTCGGGTCCGCGCTCGACGGTGATCGAGTAGCTTCCCGGCTCGATGGGGATCGTCGCCTGCCCGGGACTGGAAAAGTGGTCGCGCCAGAAGGGCAAAGCCGGAGGCCGGATCGGTTTCTTGTTGCCGTCAACCAGGTGAACCCGCGCCGGCATCGGGTGGCCGTTCGCTTGATCGACGGTCAGGACGGTGAGTTCAACTGATTCGGCGGAACCAATGGTGGCACACAGGCAACAGACGAACATCAGCTTGAACCATCGAACATTCATTTCATAACTGCACGCAAACCGCCTTGGTTTCAGTGTAGAGTTCCAGCGCTTCGGAACCCATTTCCCGTCCCCAGCCGGATTGTTTGTAGCCGCCAAACGGCAGCGCAGAATCGAAGATGTTGTAGCAATTCACCCATACGGTGCCGGCGCGAAGGTCGGATGCCAGCCGGTGGGCGCGCGACACATCGCGCGTCCAGACGGCGGCGGCGAGGCCGTAGTTGTTGTTGTTCGCCACCGAGACCACTTCGCTCACATCCTTGAATGGCACGGCGCAAACCACCGGCCCGAAGATTTCCTCGTCCACCACTTTCATGCCCGGTTTGGTGTTCACGAGAACGGTCGGCTTCACGAAGTAGCCGCGATCGCCATGCCGATTGCCTCCTGCGACAGTCTCCGCGCCGTCGAGAACCCCCGATTTAAGATAGCCCAGCACTCGATTGAGCTGTTCTTCCGAAACGAGCGGCCCCATCTCGGTGTCAGCGGCATGTCCCGGCCCGACCTTGATCTTCTTCGCCGCCGCCGCGACGCCATCGACAACTTTGTCAAAATGCTTCTTGTGAACGTAGAGCCTCGAACCGGCGCAGCAGCACTGTC
>SXMN01000265.1 GCA_005777315.1 Verrucomicrobiales bacterium | reverse complement strand
GCTTGGTGATGGCGTTCAAAAACCTCAAGCCTTGCCCTTCCTGAAGTCGCTGAACCACCGAAATTCACCAGAAATCAGATGCTCGCCATGGCCATTCAACTCTCAACTGTTTTCTCCAATGACTTTGTCACAGCCGTGGTGCAAGCCCCGGTTTACCGGGGCCGAACGATGAAATTGTCCTTGCGCAGCCGAAACTGTTCGTCTTAATTCGCGCGAGTCGTAAGACGCACCAAACCTTAAAAAACAAATTATGGCTAAACCACTAACTAAGTCCCAGATCGCAGCTGAAGTTTCCGAGAAGGCCTCGAATGAGAAGGTCACAATCACCAAGAAACACGCTGCAGAAATTCTCGAAGTGATCACCCAGCTCGCTTACAAGCATGCCAAGAACAGCTTTACCCTGCCCGGCCTCGGCAAGCTCGTGTTGGTGAACCGCAAGGCTCGCATCGGCCGCAATCCGGCCACTGGCGCTGAGATCAAGATCCCGGCCAAGAAGGTGGTCAAGTTCCGCGTCGCCAAGGCGGCCAAGGACGCCATCCTCGGCGCGAAGTAGGATTTACAGATTTCGCAAAGGCACCCTGACTGTTCGGGGTGCCTTTTTTCTTTTGTAGAGAGGCCTCTTGAACCGCGAATCCTTCGGGAGAATCTGGGGATGATGCTCCCGCTGAAAACTATGGAGCCAGCGGTCGAACAACCTGGAGGCGAAAGAAACCCTGAGTCTCACCCGACGGAACGGAGAGTTCGTGAGTTTCGATGGAACCTGAACCGCTGATGACTCGAGGGACGAGGTTGTTCCACAAGCCATTGTCAGAGAGAAATCCCGCAGACTGGATGCCGTACTGGCGCTTGGTACTGCTCCGCCACGTCAAGGATACGTTTCCACCTGGTCGGAGTTCCATTTTAAGAATGCTCAACCTGTCGGTGGGGTCGGCCGGATCGGTGTCCGCCAGATACTCTTCGAGATCAGTGTGTCCGTCTCCATCTATATCTCCTGTTCGAGACAAGGCGTTCAGGCTGTTGCCGTGCTGGAGTTCCCACGCGTCAGGAATTCCGTCCTCATCCGAGTCGCGACCATTGCCGACAAAATCCACGCGGAGAGTGTAGCCCGAACCGCTGAGACTGATCCAACCGATGTTGGATCCATAAGCGAAGCCCGTGAGTCGGCCGGTTGAAAGGTCGAGTTGTGGCTGGCCGATCGCTTCAAAATTTATCCAACCCACATTGGCGCTGTAAGCATAACCTCTGAGGTTGCCTTCGGAGTCGAGGTTCACGCCGAAATCACTTGCGGTGCTGTTTTGGTAGGCAATGCCGTTGATGGGCCGCCCTGAACCGAGGTTTAACCAGCCTATGTTGGGGGAGTAGATGAAACCCGAGGCGACGAACTGATCGATTTCGACACCGGACGAGACGTTGTGACGCCAGTCAATCCATCCCACGTTTGCGGACCAGGAGGACGAATCGGCGGCAGAAAAGTTGGAAGCCGACCAGCACGGTACTACTGGCAGCGCCGTGACGGCTACTGCAGTTAGAAGCTGGATCATGGAACGCATCATTGTTCGAGCGCCGGGCCGTTCAGTACTGGATATTAATCCAAGGCAGATTGAAATTCGGATCGTTCGTGCTGGTAATGATGGAGCCCGCGAACTGAATGGCCTGGAAGAAGTAGCTCAGAGTGTTGTTCGCCGCCGAGTTGCGAGCCACGAGACTGCCCGCGCCTTCAATGGAAATCCCGCGATCGTTGGAGACGACATGGTTTTCACTGATGAGATTGTCCACGGAAGTTGCACGGATGCCCGCGGCGTCGCGCGCGTTGAAGTTGTTCTTGCTGCTGTTCTGAATGACGGTGCATTCAGATGACACGATGATGCCGTCGCTGTTGTTCCGGAGTGCGCTGCATCCGCGAACGGTGCTTCCCGTGCCTGCCTGCAGACCCGTTCCGTTGGAATAGACCTTCGAATCCACGATTTGCGCATCGTCACCAGCAAGAATTCCAAACTGTGAATTTTTGGATGCGGAGCAATCACGGACGCTTCCGTCGCTCTCCAGGGTGATCCCGTGAGAGCCATTGCCGCTCGCCGAACAACTGGTGAACCGGCAGCTAGCGCCGCCTACAAAACCCGCGCCGGGATTGTTGGCGCTGTCACATCCGGAGACTTGCGACGCCGAACCGATGTTGAAGCCGTGCTGTCCGTTGAATGAGCTGGTGGAGTCCTTGATAAGGGAGTTTCCAACCGACCGGATTCCATCGGCCAAATTGGATCGGGCCGTGCATTTCGCGATGGTCGCGCCTTTGTCGGTGTTGATGCCAACGACACCGTTTGAAAGCGCCGCGCAATTATCCAGGACGTTATCCACGCCGGTGGTGAATCCATTCGCGGCGTTGTTCGCGGCGGTGCATTCACTGGTTACGCAGGACTCCGCCAGGACAAATCCGTTCGCCGTATTGTGTGACGCCGTGGATGAGGTCACCTGGCTGGCTGGTCCGACAGAGAATCCATTGCCCTGGTTGGCGCGGGCAACGGAGTGAGTGATCGTGCTGCCTTTGCCTGCGGAGATACCAGCGCCGGTGTTGCCATGAAAAGTGCAGCCACGAATCGTCGCATAACTTCCCGCGACCAGTCCGGGACCGGAATTGTCGGAAATCCGCAAATCCTCCCATGTGCAATTGCTCCCGGATTCAGCATCCACACCAAGCCAGCCTGAGATGCTCCCGTTGCGGACAAGAATGTTTTTGCGGAAGCCCGAGAGGATGATCGCCTCTTCAACTCCCGCGCCGCCAATCATGGCGAAACCGGCGAGGTCGAGTGTGACATTGTCCGAGGAGATGGTGATGCCGCTTCTGCCGGATGTCCCTGGGAGATTCGCCGTGAGGTAATAAGCTCCCGGAGCGGTAATATTGAACGGGACACTGGCTATGGGAACTCGCGGTTCAATCTGAGCCAGCGTCTTCATCGTTGGTCCCGGCGGCCCAGGGGGAGTGAGGCTGCCCTGACCGCGGGCCAGATCTGAAGTCAGCGTGAGTCCGCAAAGCAGAATGGCGAGGTATGAATAGAATGAGTATTTCATCACGTTGGGTGATTCTTCAGGAATGCCGCCCGAGCCGTCCTCCGAATTAATACGCGCTTGATGATGCTGCGCGCAGGCGGTTCCAATCTTCGTTCAGCGGAGTATTCGGGATGGGAAGGCGTGTCCAGCTCAATGTTCGCGAGTCTCTTAGTTTCCACGTTTCCACATGACCGTCGGCGAACGAGAGGGTGAATTTTCCATCGTGCCGGCTGGCTGGCGCGTCGAGGAAGCCACGGGCGCCGAGCATGTCAACGGCGAACCAGCCGTCGTTGATGCTGCGCTCGTGCTCGTCAATGAATACAAAAGCCTTTGATGGTCCCGGCTCCTTTATGTCGGCTTCTTTCGCGAAGGTGCGGAATTGATCCTGACCCGCGAGCGGCTTGCCGCCCATCCAACCGTTCATCGAATAACTGCGGACGCGAGGCACTCCTTTGGTGGTGCTGCGGTCTGTGGGGCAGCGGTAAATTCCAGTCGATTGATTGTAAGGAAAAAGTTTGCCGGTCGCGATTGAGTTGGAGTTTGTTGAATCAAGTTTGCCGGCTTCCACCTGGCCATAGGCCGGGTTGTCATCCATGCTTCCACGAATCCAGGCGTTGGGATTTATCTGGCCGCTCGGATCAAAATAATAATTCTCCGGGATGCGATCGTGGTCGTTGGCGTACATGTGCCAGCAGAGCTGGAGCTGCTTCATGTTGTTCAAGCATGAGGCTTGACGGGCCTGAACCTTCACTTTGCTTAGGCCTGGGAGGAGCAGAGATGCAAGAATTGCTATAACTGCGGATACCGTCAGCAGCTCAATGAGGGTGAATCCTTGGGTGCTTCTGCCCGTTTTTCGGTTCCCAACCACTTGATTTGGAGCTTTGTGCGTCAATACAACATTCATGATATACAACAAATTACGAACTCCCCATCGGAGCAATCGGCGTTCCTCTTAAGTGCTGGCGTAATAAATGAGGTGATTTCGAGGGTTTTGGGTTGGGAAACTTCAGCCGAATTTGACCGAATGACCACCCATCTGTCGTATTTGTCCTACAGTGGGACAATAGGATGCCCCAATCCTGGAGTTTGACTTGGAACCCAGGCAGGCGCGCCGCTCGGTTCGGAAGCGGATTTGGCAGGTGAAAAGTAAAGAGAGAAGACAAATCTGAACGCGGCAGACCTTTTGCTGAATTTAGAGGATCTGCGGCCTTCCGCTTCCAACCGGAATGCTCATGCGGAAGTGGTCCTTAAAATTGTGACTGATGCTCACTCAGATCTTCTTTAGCTCAATGTGTGCGTTGCTTCAGAACTGGAACTCGATAATGTGAACTCATGTCTGATCGTTCGCTTCATGTCTTGATGGTGGTGGGCAGCCTTGCAAAGCAATCAGCGACACGTGTGGTGATGTCGCGAGTGAGCGTGGATTTGCAGCGTGCTGGAGTGCGCGTCGATACATTGGATCTGAGCATGGAGCCACTCGACCTTCTAAATCCGGAAAAGTCTCGAGAGACGGTGGAGCACATCCAGCTCAAGGAGCGCGTGGATCGAGCGGATGTCTTGATCCTGGGAACGCCGGACTACCACGGGAGCATGAGCGGAGCGTTGAAGAATTTCCTCGACCATTTCTGGACTGAGTTTGCGGGCAAGCTCTTCGTTCCGCTGGTGGCATCCCATGAAAAAGGACTGACGGTCGCGGACCAAATCCGGACAGTGGCCCGGCAATGTTATGCGTGGGCGCTGCCATACGCTGTTTCTTTCGCGGATCGAGAGGACGTGAAGGACGGGCAGATCACTGGCGATGCGCTTACGAAGAGGCTTGAAATGCTGGTGCGCGATGTGCGCGTCTATGGCGCGTTACTTTCGAGCCAGAGGGCATCTGACCTTGCCGGCACCGAGGCAGGTTTCATGGCACGCTACCGACCGAAATCGCGCGCGTGATGAGACGGGGTTGGAGGAGCCAGGGCTTGGGAAGGATCAAAGGATTGCCGATGGCGGCCCGCCAAACTATGTTCAAGCCATGATTGATTCGACTGACATTCAACCGGGCGGAGTGGACCGGTTTCCGGTTCGTCCAGCAATCCCACCTGCAAGGCTGGACACATTGTCGCGCGATATTCTGGCTCTGAAGAAGAAACTCAATGCCGTGATCCTCGCGCATAACTATCAAGTGCCAGAGGTTCAAGACATCGCGGATTATGTGGGTGATTCACTCGGACTTTCGCAACAGGCGGTCAAAACCAGCGCGGACGTCATCGTGTTTTGCGGGGTGGATTTCATGGCAGAGACGGCAAAAATTCTGAACCCAAACAAGATTGTCGTGCTGCCGGACAAAGACGCAGGCTGCTCACTGGAAGAAAGTTGTCCCGCCGAAAAACTGGCCGAGTTGCAACGAACCAATCCGAACTTCTGGACGATTGCTTATATCAATTGCAGCGCCGCGGTGAAGGCGCTTTGCGATGTGATCTGCACCAGTGGCAACGCCGTGAAGATTGTCCAGGCCGCGCCCCCGGACAGGGATATTCTCTTCGTGCCGGACGAGAATCTGGGTTCCTGGGTGACGGAGCAAACGGGACGGAAGATGACCTTGTGGCGCGGCTCCTGTTACGTGCATGTCGAGTGGACCCACACTGCCATCAATCGGATTCGTCAACAATTTCCGGACGCTCCGCTCGTCGCTCATCCCGAATGTACGCGTGCTGTTCGTATGCTGGCCAATGAAGTTTGCTCGACGGAGAAGATGGTGGACTGGTGCAAGCGGACGAGTTCAAAGCAGATCATCATTGCCACCGAAGCAGGGATGTTGCATCGGCTGCAGAAGGAATGCCCCGGCAAGGAGTTCATCGCCGCGCCAACCGAGAACTGCCGGTGCAATGAATGTCGATTCATGAAGATGAACACACTGGAGAAGGTTTACGATTGCATGGCGAACCTTCGACCACGCATCGAACTTCCCAAAGCTCTTCTCGATCGTGCCAGGCTGCCCATCGAGCGCATGTTGGAAATCTCCGCCCGGCCACTCGAGAACGCAGGATGAGCGCTTCGATTGAGAGGGCGGTCGGGACCGGTGATCGAGACAAGTGCAGCTTCATGCCGTGAAACTCCCCTCATGGCGAAGTCCCGAGTGGAAGCGTGCAGCTTTGGCGATGCTCTCTGGATTGGGGCTGGCATGCGCGTTCCCTAATTGCCGGGTGGCTGGCCTGGCCTGGATCGCCCCTGGACTGATTTTGGCCTGCGGAGCGGGTGTCTCAGGGTGGAAATTGTTTCGAGCAGGATGGCTTGGCGGATTCGCCTATTCTCTCGCGGCGTTTTACTGGCTCTTGTTGATTCCATTTCCGGTCGCACCAATTATCGGATGGATCGCGCTGAGTGCTTACGTCGCTCTCTACTTCGGGACATGGGTATGGCTTTGCTGGTCAATTTTTCCAGACGGCCGGCGAGACTGGTCAGAAGTGTTCATCTGGCGAGACATGGCTGCGCGTTTTGGCGCGCTGACATTTGCTCAACGACAAGGATGGTGTCTGCTCTGTGGGATCATTTGGGTGGGCTTGGAGATGATTCGGGGCAGATTCCTGACGGGTTTTCCGTGGAATTTGCTGGGGACGTCGCAATTCACCAATCTTCCGGTGATTCAGATTGCCTCTGTGACAGGCGTGTACGGAGTTTCATTCCTTCTGGCATGGTTTGGAGTGGCGCTGATGACCGCGATGTGGATGGCGGCGTCTCAGTCGGAGAGACCTCGCGTGTGGAGGGCCGAAATTGTTTTCCCGCTGGTGGTGGTAGCGCTTGTTCTCGTCTTTGGAGCAAGGAGAGTGCTCCTGCCACCGACATTGGACCGAACCGTGACAATGGCATTGGTGCAGCCGAGCATTCCACAAACCCTGATCTGGAATGCTGGCGAAAGCAGCAATCGCTTTCAGCAGCTTCTCGCACTTTCTGAGAAAGCTCTTGCGCACCCGGATCGACCTCAGATCCTCGTATGGCCGGAAGCCGCTTTGCCCAATCTGCTTCGCTATGACGCGCCGACGTACGCGGCCCTCACGAATCTCGTCCGAACGCATAATGTATGGATGATTCTCGGTGCGGATGACGCGATGCCCCGCACGAACGCTCGAAGTGATCGAGACGTGGATTACTTCAACAGCAGCTTCCTCATCAATCCGGCAGGAGAAATCGTTGAGCAGTACCGCAAGCGGCAACTGGTGCCGTTCGGAGAATTCACTCCATTCGCGCGCTGGATTCCGCCGCTTCGGCACTTGTTGCCGGCAGGAGAAGGATTCAAGGCTGGTGAACGGGCAGTTCCGTTCCGACTCGAAAAGCCGGATGTGAAGACCACGTTGCTGATTTGCTTTGAGGACATCTTTCCACACCTTGCGCGCGGAGACGTGAAGACTGACACCGACTTTCTCTTGAATCTCACGAACAACGGATGGTTTGGTGAAAGTGCCGCGCAATGGCAGCACGCGGCTGGTGCAGTGTTTCGCGCAGTGGAGAACGGCCTCCCACTGGTGCGGTGTTCAAACAACGGCATTACTTGCTGGGTGGATCATCGAGGCGCGCTTCATGACGTGAACTTCGGAACAAACTCGCCACCGCTGAGTGTTTATGCTGTGGGTTTCAAGATCGTCAGGGTGCCGCTGCTTCCAAGCGGTGTTCTCCGACAACCAACCTTCTATCAAGAACACGGCGACTGGTTCGGCTGGAGCTGCGCTGCGATCACGCTGTCGCTTCTCGCCTACAAATTCGGCTCGGGCTGGATGCGGGAAAGCGCCCGGAAGCGGAACTCTGACTCAAAAAGCTAGCATTTCGCTTTTTCGCGCTTCACGAATTCGATAATCCGGCGGTCGTCATCTCCAGCAGCCCAGACTTCTCGCAAAAAGTCGGCAGGGTTGACCTTCATGTTGCGCAGGAAATGCCGGTCGCCGCCACAATCGTACATCAAATCAGCCGGCATTTCACCGCGCAGCTTGGCCCGGGCCTTGGCGATGATACGCGGCAACCAGACGATGCCGTCCACTTTGGCGGACTTTGCTGGAAGAGCAGCCATCGAAATGGTTCGATCGGAGGGTTTCCCGAGCTGTACTTGAAGAAAGTAATCACGCCGCACCGCCGTGATTGCCAGGGCTGTTTCGAATGGTGGTTCCGTGCTCTGGCACCAATCCTCGACGAAGTCGAACAACTCTTGCCTTGAACACCCGATAGAGGTCAGGAACTTCGCGTCCTCATCCGTGAATAGTGTCTCAGGTCTGAAGCTCCCCTTGGGGTACTTTTCGACCGACCTTTCATAAATCTGGCGAAAGCGTTCTGCCCAATCCGTGTCGTTCATAATGCGAATTCAGCCATCAAACTCGGACCAGAACACTGGGATGAGTGCCGGGGCTTCGGCAAGGTGAATCATTCCGCGCTGGTTCATTACCATGCTGACGAATGCCGCTGATGGCGCTGGTCAGCATTAGCCTTGCGATGAAAGGCGTCATCCCAGTCTCTGCGGACCATCTCAGGTGAAACTCCATTCTTGCGCAGGCTTCGGAGGCTCAATGATTCGTGTCGTTTGGCGAGGCGAACGCCGGAAGAGTCGGTCACGAGCGGACAGTGGAAGAACGTAGGTGGCGTATGGCCGAGTGCAGCATAAAGCAACAACTGCCGTGCCGTGGAGACAAGCAGATCGGCTCCGCGCACTACTTCGGTGATTTGCATGTCAGCATCGTCAACCACCACGGCAAGCTGATAGGCGGGGACATTGTCATGCCTCCACACCACAAAGTCTCCGAAATCCCGGCCAGCGATGAATCGTTGAGGGCCGAAGTGCCCATCGAGGAATGAAATGATGTGACCGTCCGGGATGCGAAATCGCCAGTTCGGCGGTCGTGCTGCGTCCAGTGCCGAGTAACGAGTTCGTATGTTCGTTGATGCAATCTGATCCAAGAATCGTTGAGACTCTGAAGGGTTCCGGCAGCGACATGTGCCCGGATAAATTGTTTCCTCGTCCCCAGCATTCGGCGCCTGGACAGCGAGAGTCAGGTCTTTCCGCGTGCAGGTGCATGGGTAGATGAGATCTCGCGCTGCGAGCTTGAGCAGTGCCTGGACATGCTGCAGGCGGCGTTCGTTTTGGTTATATGGTCCGAATGGTCCGCCAATATCCGGTCCTTCCTGCCAGACGAGGCCGAGCCATCTCAGATCATCGATCATCGCTTCGACAAATTCCGGCTTCGAACGATCTGGGTCCAGGTCTTCATTGCGAAGGATGAGTGTTCCATGGCTCGATCGGGCGCGGTCATGGGCGATCCAGAAAGTGCGTGCGTGGCCGATGTGCAGGTGACCACTCGGCGATGGAGCGATTCTTCCGCGGTATTCGCGCGGATGCTCAGAGACGGGCAGGGGAGGGTTGGATGACGTGGATTGCAGACAACGATTGGTTGGAACCTAGAAGGATTCGTCGGGATGCCCGGCAAGCCATTGAGTGAGACCAGGCAATTTGGATGGAAGGATCCGTTGAATCTTGTCGCAGTTCAAAGATGTGTCTGGAGAGCGGGGTGCTCCTTGATAGTCACGCAAAGATCCGGATCGGATTTGTGGATTAAGCTGCGGCCAACGCTTGGCGAGGAGCTGTCCGATCTGCCAGCGGGATAACTTCTCAGCCCCGGCAAGGTGATAGAGGCCGGGCTGATAACGCCCGGCAAATTCCCAGATCGCTCGCGCGGTAACAGCCGCTGGTATGGGACAACGAAACTCATCAGTGAAGAGAGTCGTGGATTTCCCATCAGCCCAAACCCGTCGCAACTCCTCATTGAATCCACGATCACCGCGCGGGGATGTACCTCCATTGAGTGAAGTGCGGATGACTGTATGCAGAGGGTTGGCCAGGACAACTTGTTCGGCGAGGACTTTGGTCTCGGCATAGACGCTAAGCGGATTTGGCTGATCCGGTTCGATGTAATCCCCTTTTCGTCCGTCGAAAACAAGATCGCTCGACAAGAAGATGAAAGGGATGTTGGCGGCAAGTGTCGCAAGGTGCCGCGTGACATCGACGTTAATCTGACGGGCAAGTTGAGGTGAAGCCTGGCATTCCGGGCTTTTACTCAACGCGGCGCAGTGAATGATCAGGTCTGGCATCTCCGACTGGAACAGACTGCTGACAGCGGCAAAATCTAGGAGATCAACCTTACCACGCGTAAGACCGACTGCTGCGAAGCCAGCATGCGATCGACCATCCGCAGTGAGGAGGTAATTGCCGATCAAGCCGCCGGCTCCGGTAATCCACGCTATTTTCATGTGCCGGATTTTTCTGAATTTGGCCCGCTCCGGATTGGTGTCACGACGATTGTCTTCTCGCTAATCGATCAGCCGCTTCGTCAAGTCTCCGTACGCATCGATGCGGCGGTCCCGGAGAAATGGCCAATGAGTTCGGGTGACATCCACTTTCTTGAGATCCACGGGAACAACGAGAGTCTCTTCCTTGTTCACGCTTGCTTTGGCCAGAATTTCGCCCGAAGTGCCCGCGACGAAGCTTTGGCCCCAGAATTCGATGCCGTCTCCGCCAATGGGCGTTTCGCATCCGATGCGGTTCACTGAAACGACATAGCAGCCGTTTGCAACGGCATGGGAGCGCTGGATGGTTTCCCACGCGCCGTGTTGTCGGACCCCGTATTCTGCCTTCTCTTTTGGATGCCACCCGATGGCGGTGGGAAAGAACAGGATCTGCGCCCCTTGCATCGCGGTGAGTCGCGCTCCTTCGGGATACCACTGATCCCAACAAATCAGGACACCGATTCGGCCAAACCGCGTGGTAAATGCCTTGAAGCCAAGATCGCCGGGAGTGAAGTAGAATTTCTCGTAGTACAGCGGATCGTCCGGGATGTGCATTTTGCGGTAAATCCCGAGCAGCGAACCATCGGCGTCGATGATGACCGCAGTGTTGTGGTAGAGACCGGCGGTTCGCTTTTCGAAGAGAGATGCAATGATGACGACTCCGTGTTTGCTGGCGAGCTTTTGAAAAGCCACAGTACTGGGGCCAGGAATCGATTCGGCCAGGTTGAAGTTTTCGTGGTCCTCGCTTTGACAAAAGTACTGAGATCGAAACAGCTCCTGGGTGCAGATGATGTTTGCGCCTCGATGGGCTGCTTCTTCCACGCCACGGAGTGTCTTCTTGAGGTTGTCATTAACGTTGGCTGAACAGCTCGTTTGGATGAGACCAAGCTTGAGTTGGGTGGATTTTGAAGTTCGTTTCATTGGCAGAATGTTCCGAAATGGGTCGCGGAGTGTTCTCGGAGTGGATTTCGCGCGAACGCGTACGGTATCATGATGGTGATCGATCTCAAACTGTCCTGAATTGATCAAGGTTTGGTTCTGCGGTGTCAAGGCTGCCCCTGTTGGGATCAATTGAAGGGTTGGGTTTGCCGAAGGACGACGATTCGCCGCGATGATGTGGTGCCTGAATGCTGAAGGATCGCGCCGCGATGCTGGATCAGCACGATTTTAGGCAGCGCCTCCTGATAGAACTGTGTGCAGGCACTCCGCCAGACGTCTGGCGGCGAAATTCGTTCTTCTTTGGAGTGCTATCAGCCGTGGGATTCGACCAGGAGACCGGACTAGCGCCAGTGTAAGTTTCCGGAAATCCAGCTTGCAGCCGGGTGTCAACAGTGAGTTGAAATCCAATGGAAGGTCTTCCCATGCCGCATCTGAAACTACCCGGAGTGTTGCGCTCGGGATTTCGCGTTCCTTGCAGATCTCCCGGATGATGCCTGATTCCATTTCGACGGCGTCAGCGAGCGTTGTTTTGCGGAGGAGCCCCTTCTCGGCGGAATACACTGCCACGCGATCCGCGCAGTGAAACCGGATCGACAGTCCACCCGCAGCGGCAATCTTCGCAGTCCGAGGAAAAGTGTCATCTGCATCGAAGACGATTGCTCCCGGCTGAATGTTTGGGTGGAGTCCACCTGCAAAGCCACAAGTAATTACCAAAAGGGGCGAAATTTGACTCAATGTACGGCGGGCACAGTCGTCAGCATTCCGTCGCCCCATGCCCGTCAAATGCGTCTCAATCCTGAAAGCAGAGGGTGACGGCGCTTTGAAGAATCGGGCTTCTTCCTTGACCGCAAAGAATAGAAGAGCGGTCGGTGAGGGCATGGGATTGGCTGAACTATCGTCGTCGCTGTCCGGACTGTGTTGGAGGGCTCACGGCAGAGCCATCTCACGATCCGCGATTGAATTGTGCCCGTTGGATATAAGGGTGTGCGCTGCCAATATCCGCGAATAGGTGGCGAGTGCTGTCAGGGGCCAACTGTTCCGGTACATGTCGTACTTTAAGTAGAACACGCGGGGAAATCCTGTTCCTGTAATCTCGTGCTCAGTCCAGGAGCCATCAGGATTCTGAGTGTCTATGAGATATTGAACGCCACGCTTGAGGCCAGGGTGATTTGGATCATCGAATGCGCACAGCGCCATGACTGCCCAGGCGGTTTGGGAAGCGGTGCTCGGTCCCTGCCCCTTGAAGACGGGATCGTCGTACGTGTTACAGCGTTCACCCCATCCACCATCGTCGCGTTGGACACTTTCGAGCCACTCGCGTCCTTTGATGATCCACGGCTGGTTCATGTTGATGTTCAGGGCGCGTAATCCGCGAAGCACCTGCCAGGTGCCATAGATGTAGTTTACACCCCATCGTCCAAACCAGGAGCCGTCTTCTTCCTGCTGTTCGCGCAGGTAGCGAAGCGCCTTCTTCACCTGTGGATGTTCAACGCTGTAGCCTTCGTAGCCGAGCAGTTCGAGAATCCGAGCTGTGATGTCAGCGCATTCCGGATCAAGCATGGCGTTGTGGTCTGCGAAGGGAACCTTCTCCAGTATGCCCTTGGTACAGTCCTTGTCGAAGGCCGCCCAGCCGCCATCTCTGCACTGGAAAGCCATCATCCATTTCATGCCTCGGGCGAAGCATTCGTCGCGTCGCATTGGATTGTCCGTAGGAATCAAGCGAAGCGCCAGCAGGACCATCGCAGTGTCGTCAACATCAGGATTCCACTTGTTGTTGAACTCGAAAACCCAGCCGCTCGGATCGACATCGGCGGGGTTTTTATGAATCCAATCTCCGCGGAAGCGAATTTCTTTGTCCATCAGCCAGTGCGCGGAGCGGACGAGTTTTGGGTGCTCAGCCGGGATGCCTGATTCGCGGAGGGCGATGGCAACGATTGCTGAATCCCACACCGGAGAGAAACAGGGCTCGATTCGCAGCGAATGTTCGGTTTCATGTTCAAGCTTCTTCAGCTCGTGTTCGGCTCGCCTAACCTCCGGATGATCGTCAGGGTATCCCAAGGCTTTCAGTGCGATGAGTGCATTGAGCATCGCCGGAAAGATGGCGGCCAGGCCGTCAGAGCCTTCGAAACGTTCAAGCATCCATTGTTCGCACTTCTTCAGCGCCCGGCGACGGAACGGGTGGATCCCAGCCTGCGCCCAGAGTTCAGCAAATTTGTGAAGTCTGTCGAGTGACAGGAAGAAATTTCGCCATGTGAACCATTCTGGGTCCGGCGGCAGCGCCAGGTCACGCTCGTGGTAACCCAGCGGGTAAAGCTCATCGAGCGCGATGTTCTTGGGCCGGCGCGTGGGCTTAAAATGATTGATGATGGCCAGCGGAACAAGCATGGCGCGGCTCCAGTTGCTCATGTCCCAGAAATTCACGTGAAACCACTTGCCGATCAGCAGGACTTCACAGGGTATCGTGGGCACGTACTTCCAAGGGAAGAGGCCCAAGAGCGCGAGGTAGAGCTTGGAGAATGTGTTCATCCGAGGGACGCCACCCATGCGCATGGCGACTTCTCGAGCTTTCAAGAGACGGGGATCGGTCACAGGCACTCCAGCGAGCTTCAAAGCCAGATAGGCCTTAATTGTCGCATTCACCTCCGCCGGACCACCGTAGTAGATGTTCCAGCCGCCATCCGGGAGCTGCATTGAGAGGAGGTGATTGACCGCTTTCCGTTGCCACTTTTGGTCAATGTCGCCGGCCCAGTGGTGGTAAGCCACCATGTCCGACACCAGGGTTGAGTCCACCATTAACTCCCCCACCCAATAGCCCTGAGGTTTTTGCTCGCTCAATAGGTAATTCTGAGAGCGTCGAATTGCGGTTTCCAAGTTTGCACACCCTGGTTGTGGAGGTGCGAATCGGGAGCGTTGTTGAGAACTGCCGATGGCGTTGCCATCAGGTAATGTCTTAGACACGTCCGATACTTTGAGAACCCTCCAGAAGCGTGTAAAGGACTTTGTAGGAACAGGGCACGAGATCCGCACGGCTGTGAGAAAGTCATTGGAGAAAACAGTTGAGAGTTGAATGGCCATGGCGAGCATCTGATTTCTGGTGAATTTCGGTGGTTCAGCGACTTCAGGAAGGGCAAGGCTTGAGGTTTTTGAACGCCATCACCAAGCG
>SXMN01000264.1 GCA_005777315.1 Verrucomicrobiales bacterium | reverse complement strand
GGGGAACAGATCACTCGTCACACAAAATGAATACTTGCTCCACAACGCTCCCACCGACCGAGCGCCTCGTCGCGCGGACGTCAAGATTCCTCTCCGGCGCGAGCTTTCCCGCCTTCGCGCTGTGCTCATTGGTGTTCTACCAAATCTTCATCGTGGTGATGGCTTTTTCGCCCCAGGCGTCCGGCGTGTGGGGCGATTTCCTGGAAGACTTCCGGATGCGCTGCTTCACATTCGATCCAAAGGGGGGCTGGATGCAACTCGGTTCCGTCTGGGTGATGCTTGCCGAGCCGTTGCCCCTCCAAGCCATCCTGTTTTTCATCTGGCGCACGCCGCTGCAAGAGTTGTGGCAGACTCGCCGCCGCGCTCTCGCGCCGTTGGCGGGTGCCGCGCTGGCGCTTGTCTGCGCCATCGCTTTGAGCCTGCTTGGTTTGGGCCGCTCGCAGGCGAAACAGGTGGAACTCCCCTTCCCTGCCGACCGCCTTCGTTCCGCACTGCTAATGCCGCCCTTCGCGCTCACAAATCAAGATGGCGAGCCCGTTGCGCTTTCGGATTTCAAAGGGCGTGTAGTGCTCGTCACAGCGGTTTATTCCACCTGCACAACCACCTGCCCGATGATGCTGACGAAGATTCGCGCCGTGCTCGATCAGTTGACTCCCGAAGAGCGTAACGACATGGCCGTCGTGGCTTTCTCTCTAAGTCCGGAGGCCGACACCGGCGAATTGCGCAGCGCCATCTCGAAGATCTACGGCATGAAGGCTCCGCAGTTTCATTTCGTGAACGGCGTCCCGGCGGATGTGAACACTGTGCTGGACAAGCTGAACGTCGCCCGCTCGCGTGATGAAAAATCCGGTCAGATTCAGCACTCGAATCTGTTCTTCCTGCTTGATCGGGAGGGCCACATTGCATATCGGCTTTCCCTGAGCCAGAACGAGCAGTCGTGGCTGATCTCAGCCCTGCGAGTCTTGCTGTCGGAGAAGCCATTGTGACGAACAACTCATGGTGAAGAGTGATGGACAACCACCCTCACCCCGGCCCTCTCCCCCAGGAGAGGGAGAAACCTTCAATGCTCGCAGATGTTACTGGCGTGTCATCAAATCGTCTGCACTCAAACTCGAACAGCCAAGCTGCGGCGACTGAAACCACAACTGACAAACCATCAAATCACGCACCCTCGTTCCCCCTCTCCCCGGGGGTGAGGGCGAGCGTCAATTCCACTTGCGTCGCTCCTCTCTCCAAGGCCGAGTCCTTACCTCCTCACGCAACACGCGCTGACACCCTCCTCCGCCGACTGGATGACGGATGGCACTATCTTGACCGGCTGATCCAGAACTTCATTCCACCCGCGCTCAATCCCTTCGGACAGCTCGGCGCAATTGCCAACACTTGTCTCCTGATAGCAGTCGTGACCGGCATCGTGCTGCTCTACTGGTA
Organism: Verrucomicrobiales bacterium; assembly: GCA_005777315.1. Classification (GTDB taxonomy): domain Bacteria; phylum Verrucomicrobiota; class Verrucomicrobiia; order Limisphaerales; family F1-12-MAGs170; genus F1-120-MAGs170. Next base: position 29,791 of record SXMN01000264.1, on the reverse strand, counting down.
CACGCCAAGTGTTCATCATGCCTACGAGTCTTTGGAAACGATCCGGAGGTCCTCCTGGCTGGGACAGCTTACACGTTCGCTCCATCGCTACAGCTCGGACGGATGTCTGTTCTTCATTCTCCTGCATGCTTTGCGGATAACGTTCCAACGGCGCTTCACCGGCCCGCGCTGGCTGGCGTGGACCACGGGCGTGCTACTGCTGTCGTTGCTCTGGTTCATCGGCTGGACCGGCTATTGGCTCGTCTGGGACGTGCGCGCTCAACATGCCGCGCTCGGCACCGCGCGCTTCATCGACAGGCTGCCGATTTTCGCCGAGCCGCTCTCGCGTTCCTTCCTCACCGACCAAAGCGTCCACTCGCTCCTGTTTTTCCTGATTTTCTTCGTCCACATGCTGGCGCCGTTGGCCATGGGCGTCGGCATCTGGATGCACTTGATGCGTGTCAATCGCTCTCGCTTCTTAGCCGGACGAACGATGACCCTGTGGATTCTCGGTTCGCTTCTGCTTCTTTCCGTGCTGCTGCCAGCCTTCAGCGCCAGTCCCGCGCAGATGACCGTCAAGGCGCAGAAGTTCACCATCGACTGGTGGTATCTGTGGCCGTTCGCTCTGACGGATCGGTTGAGTGGCGGCGCTCTGTGGGCGTTCTTCCTTTTCGTCGGCGGCACTGCCCTCACTGTGCCGTGGTGGATGGCGAAACAACGGCGCGCTCCCGAATGGAAGGCACAGGTCGATTTGCCACGCTGCATGGGTTGCACACTTTGCGCTCAAGACTGCCCCTTCAACGCCATCACCATGGTTGCGCGCGAGGATGGCCGAAAGTTTGGTGTGCAATCGTACGTCAACCCGGCGTTGTGCGTAGGCTGTGGGATTTGCACCGGCTCGTGCGATTCACAGGCGATCAGCCAGCCCGTGTTCAACAGCCGCGTGATCGAGAAACCCCTGCTCGCATGGATCGAATCGCGGAAGGCCCGGGGAGAACATCCATTCATCGCTTTCTCGTGCGCGGAGTCCGCTGGCGAGCTGCTGGGTGCGGACGGGGAAGGGAACTCCGTGGACTTGCCTGGCTATCGCATTCAGTCGGTGCCGTGTGTGGGCTGGGTCAGCGCGGTCATGCTGGAGCGAGCCTTGCAGCGCGGCGCGGCGGGCGTGCTGGTGATTGGCTGTGGCGAAGGCGATACTGTTTGCCGCGAAGGCACAAAGTGGTTCACCCAACGCATGGAGGGAACGCATGAACCGAAGTTCGACCCAGGCAAGGCCGACCCGGCGAGAGTCCGCTTTGTGCAATGTGACCGCACCAGCCGTAATGAGTTGCTGCGACTGGCGAGAGAGTTCCAGCTACAGCCCTCTCACGCGCGAGCTCCCCGCATCCGCAAAAAACCCATGCAAGTCGCCGCCGCTCTCGCACTCGTGTTCGTGTTGAGCACGGTGACATTCGTGTTCAGCAATCTGCCTTACCGCCCGCCTCATTCGCCCGAGCCGGAACTGATCGTTTCCTTCAACCACCACGGTGCGATTGTGGAATCCCGGAAGCTGACCAATGAGGAGCTGGACAAACGCCTCCCGCACATGCGTGCGCAGGTGAACGTCACCCGCGAGCGCCTGCCCGTGCGCCTGCGGGTGCAGGTGGATGGCCGGTCCTTGCTTGATCAATCCTACCAGCCCAAAGGCCTTTCCCACGATGGCCCATGCATCGCCGTGGTGCGCCTGCCGGTGACGCCCGGTTCACACCTGGTGCGCGTCGAACTCGCGGACACCGCCGATTCCGACAAATGGACACTGCAATGGAGCGAGGTAGTAAATTTCGCGGAGAGCCGGGCTTGGGTGGTGTTGTTCGATACCAAGGCAGGTTTCTCCCTGCATTGACCCGGCGCGGCGTCAGGTCCTGAATCTCTGCGCAATGGGAATTCTCCGTCCCATTCCAAAGGCGCGGGACGAGACCTTCAAACCGGGCGCAGCCTGACGTCGTTTGTATTCGCTGAAAGTCACCTTGTTGATCACGTCGCTCACGACAGCCGCATCAAAACCGAGCGCCACAATCTCAGTCTTGCTCAAATCGCGCACCACATAGGCGTCAAGGATTTGGTCGAGCACTTCATACGGGGGAAGTGAATCCTGGTCTGTCTGGTTGGGCCGCAACTCAGCGCTTGGAGGCTTGGTGATGCTGTTGACGGGAATGATTTCGCGTTCACGATTGATCCATCGGGACAGGCGGTAGATCTCGGTCTTGAAAACATCCGCGATCACGGCCAAGGCACCGCACATGTCGCCATAAAGCGTGCAGTAGCCAACCGCCACCTCGGATTTGTTGCCGGTGGTGAGGACGAGCGAGCCAAACTTGTTCGACAGCGCCATGAGTGTCAGTCCGCGGAGCCGCGACTGGATGTTTTCCTCGGCCTCGTTCCGCGCCAGGCCGGCGAACACCCCGGCGAACTGCTGTTCAACCGCTGCAACCGGCGCTTCGATGGGAAGTTTCTCGAAACGAATGTCGAGATTCCGGGCGAGAGTCTCCGCGTCAGTCAAACTGCCTGCACTGGAAAACTTGGAAGGCATCGCGACTCCCATGACGTTGCCAGCGCCAAGCGCCTCGACCGCCAGCACTGCGGTTACCGCTGAATCAATGCCGCCGGACAGCCCGAGCACCACCTGCTTGAAGCCGCACTTGTTGACGTAGTCGCGAATCCCAAGCGACAACGCATGGTAAAGCAGTTCTTCGCTGCACGGCCATTCGAGTCCGGTGGGACTCGGCCTCTGAGCTTCCGGGCTTGTCGTCCTGGCGATTGGCGAACTGGTGTCGATTTCGACAATCAACAGATCCTCGGCGAATCCCCTGCCCTTCCCCACTACTCGGCCTGCGGCGTTCAGGGCCATGCTGTGTCCATCGAAAATCAACTCATCGTTGCCGCCGACAAGATTCACGTACACGAGAGGAACACCTTCGTCGAAAGCCACCCGCTGCAACATCGCGGCCCGGGTCTTCTCTTTGCCCGCACACCACGGCGACGCGGAAAGATTGATGATAAAGTTCGCTCCCTGGGAGATCAGTTCCCTGACCGGATCACGGCGATACTGGCGCTCGGGCCAGAAATCCTGATCGTTCCAGATGTCCTCGCAGATCGTGACGCCGACCGTGAGACTCTGAAAAGGGATCGGCGCGAGCGTGGCGGAAGGCTCGAAGTAACGCGCCTCGTCGAAAACATCGTACGTGGGGAGCAGAGTCTTGTGCCGGCGATGCGCCACCTTCCCATCACACAACCATGCCGCCGAGTTGCGCAACGGCTTCCCCGGACGATCCGAATTCCGATCCACAAAACCGACGCACAAAGGCACGTGTCCCGTTTCGGCGGCGGCTTGCTCAAGCGCTTCAATGTTTCGTCGAACAAAATCGCTGCGCATCAACAAATCGCGCGGAGGGTAGCCGCAAAGGAACAGTTCCGGCGCGACAACCAGTTCGGCCCCTTGCGAAACCGCGTCACTGTAGGCATCCATCAGACGCCGGACATTCCCGGAGAAATCGCCGATGGTGGAATTGAGCTGCAACAAACCAATCTTCACGGACTCGAATCTACATGGGCAACATTTCGATGCCAGCCAAAGCGTGAACCAATTCAATTAAGGTCTGTGCAAAATAAAAACTGCTGCACAGACCGCCGGAAACGTGGTCGCATCTACTCCATTCGCCCCAGAAGCTGGTTCAATTTGTCACGGTAATTCCGGCTCAAGGTGAGCTTGGTTCCTCCGCGGAGAATCACCACCTGATCACCGTGAAACAGCGGTTGCAGTTCCTTGACGCGCTCGATGTTGACGATGGTGGAGCGATTGATGCGGACAAACCGGGTCGGCGGCAGCTTGTCCTCGATGGAGGACATGGTTTCACGTTGCATGTGGGTTTCAGTGCCGACGTGGATGTTGACGTAGTTGTCCGCCGCCTCGACCCAATCGATGTCATCGATTTTCAGAAGCAGAACCTTGCTGCCTGTTTTTACCGCAATTCGATCCATCGTCTTCACTTCCGGCTTCTCCCACCGCCCTTCCTTGACCTCCTCAATAAGCGTCGTCAACCGAGCGCTGAGCTGATCCATCTCCTGCGCTTTGCGATGAACGCGCACCTTTTCAAGCGCCTGTTGAAACCGTGCCTTGTCGAACGGCTTCAGCAGATAATCCAGGGCGTGCGCGTCAAAGGCGCGCAGGGCGAATTTGTCGTAAGCCGTGACGAACACAAAAATCGGTGGCGGCTTCATCATCAGGCCTGCGACAACACCGAAACCATCGATCTCCGGCATTTGAACATCCAGGAATACCAGTTGCGGCGCTTCGCGCTGAATCGTTGCGATGGCCTCGCGGCCGTCACCGCATTCGGCGACGATCTCCACGTCAGATTCGTTTGCCAGCAGTTTCCGCAGCCGCTCTCGCCCGAGCGGCTCGTCATCCACAATGATGGTTCTTATCTTCATAGATACAGGTTACGTGGCTCAACCTTTTCGCGGGCGGGCCTGGGGCCTCCACGGCAACACAAGGCGCACCACCAGACCGCCAGCGGACGTGTTGAATTCCAACTTGTGTTCAGCGCCGTACAGCTCCGCCAGACGCTCACGAGTATTGGTGAGTCCAATGCCTTCGCGCTCCAGTCCGGAGGACGGCAGACCGTCGCCGTTGTCATGCAGCTCGATTTCCAGGCCATGCGGGCTTTTTCGAGCGTGAAGCTCAACCTTGCCTGGACGCGCGTGCGGCTCAATGCCATGCCGGATGGCGTTCTCCACAATTGGTTGGAGAATGAGATTCGGAACCATGACATCCAGAGCCGCCGGTTCGACGTTTTGCATGAAGGTCAGCCGCGGGCCAAACCGTGTCTTTTCGATTTCAATGTAACGGCCGATGAAGTCCAGCTCCTGTCGCAGCGTCACTTCCTGCGCATCCGTGCTCTCCAACGCATAGCGAAGCAACTCGCTGAGCCGGGCTATCATCCGGTCCGCCGCCTCGACATCAATGTGCATCAATGCCGAGATCGCATGAAGCGTATTGAAAAGAAAATGCGGGTTTAACTGAATCTGTAGAGCCTGGAGCCGCGTCTCTGTCAGACGTTTCTCCAATGCCAGCGAATGCAGTTCGCGCTCCCTCGCCAGGCGGTAAAAATCGAGCGCATGCGCGGTCCCGACGATCACGCAATAAACGAGGAAAGTGAAATGAAACATCCGAACGACCAACGGCTGAAAGACATCTCCGAACGTGGCCTTGCCACCAGCAATGTTCTCGTACAACTGACCTGCAAACGCACGGCAAAACATGAAGACCATCCCAAAAGCAATGCTTGCCCCAATGTGGACCGGCACCGTCTGTTCCCATGTCGTTCGCTTCAGTGGAAACCGCCGCGCCAGCCACATCGCCGGCACTGCCAGCGCGGCGAACAGGTACCAGTCCAGCAGCGATTGCCCAACCGCATACCCGACAGAAATCGGACTGTTGAGCCTGGCGCTGGAAATGTACAGCTGACTGGCGAAAGCCAGGCCGATAACCGTCCAGAAAGCCGGCATCAATGCGGCTGACAGCAATCGATTGCGGAGGGTCTGACCGAAAGTCATCTAGCCGGGACGGTATTCTCCCCTGCCTCACCCGGACAATTGAAATCCTTTGGCGCCGCGATCCTCAGATCGTGAAACCACGACGAAGATGTCGATGACTTGGATGAGCACAACCCAGGAACGTCGGAAAACCTTACAAGCAGGGCGCGAGGATGGCGCAAATTCTCTCGCGCAGATGGCTCGGAACTCGCTAGTTTTCACAATCTTGCGAAGGGGGTGCAGACTGTGAACCGTTTCGCGTAACAACCGGGCTGGAGATGCTGAGGCAATCATTCAATAGCACAACAAATGGACGAAGGAAGGCGCTTCTCGAACAAGCGCAGCACTGCTTCCAGAGAATGCTCAGACTCGCACTGAGCCTGCCGGTACTGCTCTTGATTATTGCATCACTGCAGACTTCAGGCGCTGCAACAACACCTCAATCGGCGTTGAACTTGGTGGAAACCCTTAACAACCGTCAAACCTCGCTGGCGGCATTGGCGGCACCTGGGGGAGTGGATGCCATCGACTACTTCACGCCGGAAGGTCCTGTCGGTACAACCGTTCTCATTAATTTGAGGGCCGGTGGGGAGGTGAAATCTGTACGGATCGGCAATCTCGATGCCGCCTTCACGATCTACGAGGTGCCACTTCGTCCGGCTCTCGTCGCAACCGTTCCGAAAGGAGCCACCACGGGACTGATCACCGTGGCAACAGATGAGGCTGCTTATGTCTCCGCGCAGCCGTTCAAAGTCACTTCCAAACTCCCGGCAAATTGGCCAAGAATCTTGCAGGTTTACCCCACGGAAGGTGCTGAAGGAACCCAGGTCTTCATCGCCGGTCTGAATCTAAACCACGGCCCTGTCAAAGTGAGCTTCGGGCATGTTCCCGCGTCGGCTGTGCGGGTTGGAACCGGACTCGTGTTAACGGTGCCCGTCGGCGCGGTGACGGCACCCATCACCGTCACCACTTTCATCGGAGCAGTCTCAAGTGTCACCCCATTCCGCGTAACTACAACCACTCGACAGTCACTCCCACCTTTGATCGTGGATTTCTCGCCATCACGAATCGATCCATCCGCCGGCTCCCAGTTTACTATTGAGGGCATGAATCTCACGGACGCCAGTTCGGTGCGCCTCAATGGTCAGGAAGTCGAGTCGTTTACCATACTGAGTGACACCTTTATCTCGGCAACGCTGCCCGAGGGAGCGACCGAGGGGCTCGTGAGCATCACAACGCCAAACGGAAAGGACATCAGCAGCCAGGTGCTTGTGTTCGGTGCCAGTGCGCCCGTCGTCAGCAGTTTCTCGCCATTGATGGGATCGCCTGGGAACAGCGTCTCGATTTTCTTTTCGGAAACAACGGAAGTTTCTTCAGTCCGCTTCAGTGGCGAGCTGGATGCCCAGGCAGTGTTCCAAGACTTTCCGGCCGGAGTCACTGGCCGAGGTATTGTTGCAGTCGTGCCGTCCGACGCAGTCACCGGTCCGATAACCATCACAACAACTCGGGGCGAACTGGTCACGAGAGGCTCGTTTGCCGTGAACAGGGGGGCTTGGGGATTGACGCCGCACATCACCGAGATTTATCCCGAAAGTGCGCCTCGCGGCGCGTCCGTGCTGATTCGCGGCACAGCTCTCTTCGGAGTGATCTCCGGCGTGGACTTTGATGGGACTCGGGCCGATTTTCTTCCTGCTCCCGGCGGAGTACAAGCGATCGTGCCGCCGAGTCTCAACATGGGGTCGGTGGCCACGGTGAGCATCACAACGCTCCTGGGCAAAGCGACCGCCACGAACAGATTCACTGTTTCCAGCGAATTGCCAACCAACCAGGCTCCGCTGATCGAAACAATTTCCCCACAGGCTGGACATGTTGGCACCGCGGTTGAAATCAAGGGCCACAACTTGGTTGATGTTCAGAGCGTGAAAATCAATGGTGTCGAGGCGAAGTTCACACAAGAGCTCGCTCCTTACGTAATCAATGCGACAGTGCCTGAAGGGGCAACCACCGGACCGATCACGGTCGTCACCCCCAACGGTCTTGCTACCAGCCCGAGACAGTTTCGGATTGGCGACGTCCACATCAGTTCCATCACTCCGATTACTGGAAGTGTGCTGAGCGAACTTACAATCCTGGGAACCGGCCTCGACCAGACCACCAGGGTGAGCATCGACGGCGTTGCAATGGCCTTCACCGTTGTCTCGACAAACAAAATCGCAGCCATCATCCCAATCAACGCAGTGACAGGAACGGTTCGAGTCGCAACCCCACTGGGAGAGATTGGGGGAAATCTGGCGGTTTACACCGTCGTTCCAAGAATTGATTCTTTCACGCCGATTTCGGGCTACGAAGAAACGGAAGTGCATATCTTTGGAAGTGGATTTACCGAACCTGATGCGCTGCTCTTCGGCGAAACTTCGGCGGGTTTCACCAGAATCAGCGCCAATGAAATCAAGGCGAAAGTCCCGGCGAACTTCAAGGCCGGTCCAATCATCATCGCTTTCGGAGAACAAGCCGCTTTCAGTTCGACGCCGTTCACCCCTGCCGAACTGAATGTGGTATCAATGTCCTCGACCACCGGCCACGTCGGCGATGAGATCACATTTACCGGAATGGGAATGCAGAACGCCACCGCCGTCGTCTTCGGAAAAAGACACGCGCCCTCCAGGGTAATCTCGGAACAGAAAATCACGGCCATCGTACCGCCCGAGGCGACCAGTGGAGCCATCGGAGTGGTTTCCCCCAATGCCACATTCTTCGATGATCGGCTGTTGTTTGGCGTTCTGCCCAGAATCATCGCGGTCGAGCCTTCGGCAGGCACCGTTGGCTCAAACATTCGCCTTCGCGGAACCGGCTTTGCCGATGCAATCCGCGTCGAATTCAATGGTACCGTCGCCGATTTCTCGATTGAAGCTCCCGACCAAATCACCGCCACTGTTCCATTCGGAGCCATCACCGGACCGATCCAAGTTGCCACTTCCGGAGGCCAGACAGCATCTCCCAAAGACTTCGAAGTTGCGCCGAGCGCAGATTTGGTGCTTTCCATGTCCACGTCGAGGACTGTGGGCTGGACCGGCGATTCGATCATCTATTCCCTTGTTATCACAAACGGGAGCCGGTTGACCGCGACATCGCTGAGAGTGGACCACTACATCACGGACGCAGCCAGGATCAATTCCATGACCCTCAGTCAAGGCACGTGGTCAATGGATGGAAGCCTTCTATGCAGCCAGCTTGGAGATCTCCTTCCAGGCGGAAGTGCTTCACTCGAAGTTCGCACCACACTCACCAAAGGCGAGTCCGTGATCAGCGCTGCCATCGTCAGCTCGGAGACACCCGACAAAATTATTGACAACAATTTTGTCACTGCATTCGTCGAAGCCATTCCGCCGCCCCAACTCTCCGCAAGACACCTGCCCGACGGCCATGTTGAGATCTCGTGGTCATCGAGCGCCAAAGGATTCTTTCTCCAGATCAAAGAGGATGCGGAATGGCCGGGAACCTGGGCGTTCCTAACCAGCAAACCCAAGCTCCTCAGAGGGCGCTTCGTGGTGAACCTTCCACCCTCCGATCAGGTCCAGTTATTCCGGCTGGTGATAGAGGAATAATCCCGGCTCTCAAAGCCCCGTGGGATGATCCAGAAAACTCCACGACAGCGAAAACTTCTCCGACAGGTGAGAGGCCAGCGCTCTGACTCCAAACGTCTCCGTGGCGTAGTGCCCTGCGTAAAAGACGTTCAGGCCCAGTTCTTCCGCCAGCGCATAAGTCCAGTGTGGACCTTCGCCGGTAATGAACGTGTCCACACCTTCGCTCGCGGCGAGCTTCAATGATCCCCCCGCACCACCTGTCACAATGCCGATGCTGCGACAAGTATCCGCTCCGCCAGGAATCAAATGCACCCTGCCGCCCACGGCCCTCTCAATGCGGGCTCGCAACTCATCTCTATCAACCCGGATCTCCACGCTCAGACCGATGTGCCGCCCCTTGTCGTGAAAGAAGGGTTTCGTGCGCCGAAATCCCAGCGCCGCGGCCAGACACGCATTGTTCCCCAAAGTCGGATGCGCATCGAGCGGCAGATGAGAGCTGTAAACCGCCAGTCGATTCTCCATCAGGAGGCGCAGCATCTCCCGACGCTTCCCGGTCCAAGGATGACTCGGGCTCCAGAACAATCCATGATGCACGATCAACAGATCCGCCCTCGCCTCGCACGCCAGTCGCACCGTGGCCAAGCTTGCATCCACAGCGGCCACGATGCGCGAAACAAATCCATCGTTCTCGACCTGGAGCCCGTTGACCGCGCCTTCGTAATCCGTGAATTCGTCCGTCCGGAGCAGGCGATCGCAGTGCCTCACGACGCGTTGAAGAGAAACTTGAGCCATGCGGAAAGAAAACCAGACGCGTGGCTGTCAGGGAAGAGTTTCCTTGATGAAGGCGCGAACTGCCGGGCAGGAAGATTTTCCAGAACCCATATTGAATTCCCGGAGTGCATCCGTATAGTGCGCTCGATTTGCAACCGACCAAATGAGCGAAACTTCCGAATCGGGCAAGCCTTGGGACATTCAGGCCGCCCGTACTCTCTACAACATCGATCGCTGGGGAGCACGTTACTTTGACATCAACGAAGCCGGGCATGTCGTCGCGACGCCGCTGCAGGAAGCGGGAACGAGCGTGGACATCACCGACGTGATCGAGGAGGCGAAGGGACGCAGCCTCAAATTTCCGGTTCTGATCCGATTCCAGGACATCCTCCGTCATCGCGTCCAATCGATCAACAAGGCCTTCCACAATTCGATCGCGGAATTTGGTTACCAGGGAAAATACCGCGGCGTATTTCCCATCAAGGTGAACCAGTTGCGCGAGGTGGTCGAAGAAATCCTCGATGCCGGCAAGCCCTACAACTTCGGACTGGAAGTCGGCAGCAAGCCTGAACTCTTTGCCGGGCTGGCGCTCCAGGATCAACCGGGGAGTCTGATCATTTGCAATGGCTACAAGGATGCGAGCTTCATCAAGATGGCGCTCATGGGCATCAAGCTGGGCAAACGGATCATCATGGTCGTCGAGAAACTCGAAGAACTCCGCCAGATCCTCAGCGTGTCCAAACAGGTTGGAGTCGAACCGGTCATCGGCATTCGCGCCCGACTCCTCAGCAAAGGCGCTGGAAAGTGGGCTGAGAGTGGCGGCGAGAACGCAAAGTTTGGCCTCAGCACATGCGAGCTTCTCACCGCGACTGAACTCCTCCGCGAAGAAAATCTTGTTCACTGCTTCAAGCTTCTCCACTTCCACATCGGTTCGCAGGTGCCTGACATTTTGACGGTCAAGAAAGCGGTTCAGGAAGCCGCAAGATTTTACGCCAAGCTTTACAAGATGGGATTCCCCATCGAATTCGTGGATGTCGGCGGCGGCCTCGGAGTGGATTATGACGGCAGCCGATCCGCGTTCGACAGTTCGACCAATTACTCGCTCCAGGAATACACCAACGACGTCGTGTACTACATCGCCGATGTGTGCAACGCGGAGAAGGTACCACACCCGGACATCGTCAGCGAAAGCGGTCGCGCCATCGTCGCGCACCACAGCGTGCTCGTGGTCGAAGTCTTCGGCTCGATTGGCAAAACACGGGGCGACAGCAACCTCAAGTACGGCGACAACGAGCACCCTCTTGTCCGCGAACTTCTCGACATCCGGAAGAACCTTCAAAAGCTCAACAAACTCGAGGCATATCACGACGCTTTGGAGCGCAAAGAGGACGCGCACAATATGTTTACCCTGGGGCTGATGGAGCTGCCGGACAAGGCGAAGATTGAGGATCTGTACTGGCACATCAGCGGCGCCGTGGTGCAGAGCTTTCAGGGACAGGCTTACATTCCAGAGGAAATTCGAAAACTCGAGGACAGCCTCGGAGACCAGTACCTCTGTAATTTCTCAGTGTTTCAATCGCTGCTGGATAACTGGGCGCTTGGCCAGCTCTTTCCAATCATGCCGTTGAGCCGTCTCAATGAGCGGCCTTCCCGTGAGACGACCCTGGTGGACATCACCTGCGATTCCGACGGGCAGATCAACAAGTTCATCGATTTGCGCGACGTGCGTGACACGCTCCCGGTTCATCCACTCCGGACCAACGGCGGCGTGCCCGAGCCTTACTACCTTGGTTTCTTCCTGATGGGCGCCTACCAGGACATCATGGGCGACCTTCACAATCTTTTCGGCCGGGTCAATGAAGTGCATGTGTTCCTCGATCCGGACGAGCCATGTGGCTACTACATCGAGGAGATCATCGAGGGAAACACCATTGTCCAGGCCCTTGGTGCCGTTCAATACGACGAGAACGAACTCAAACGCCAGATGAAGGCCCAGGTCGATGCCGCCATCAAGAGCGACCGCCTCAAGCCCAGCGAAGGCATGCGGCTTCTCGACGACTATGAGCGCGGCCTCAAGGACTACACCTACCTCTCCATCTGAGCGTGGCGCGCATGTCGGAGACAGCCCCTCATGCTGAATTGATGCGCTCCCTCGGACGGCTTGTCCGGGGACTCTCCGCGCTTTTTTGGGGGTTGCCGCTGACGCTGCTGGTTTCCGTCAAGACCGGCGTCAATGAATGGCTCAAGCCGATGGGAGTACTCCCTCCACTGATCGCGATGGGAATCCTCGTTTACGGACTGACTCAGTTGAGCAGCTTTCAGAAGCAGGAGCGCGTCTGGATCCGCGCGCTTGACCGGGCCACGCTCCTCGCCGTGATCAACATGGGGCTCTCACCTTTCATCTTCTGGTGGAACAAACTTCCCACCGTGCCGTTCTATACCGCCACCATCGGCATCCTGATCCTCTCGGGAATTCTCTTTCTCTTCGACCTCAATCAGGTTCTCCAACGGCTCGCCGCCATGCTTCCCGACGAAACTCTCCGGCTCGAAACCAAGTGGTTCACATCCGTCAATCTGGGCACGTTGATCTTCCTCGTCTCCGTAGCTGCGGTCTTTGTGACTCTGGATCAGATCGATCGCCTGCCGGAAGTGCTGATACAGATCCTTCAAAACATCGATCCAATGCGAGTCCTTATGCTTCTGGTCCTCCTGCCTCTGGCACTGACAATGACCCTGATCTGGAAGATCAAGGAAGTGATCCTTCGCAGCGTGTTCAACGCTCAAGGTTGATCCACCGCTGGAGACTTCGGGATAGATGACGAATTCCACAAGCGCGCCGGGGCACTGAGATGCAAGGGGTGAGCGCGACGAGATGCTCCCATTGCCTTCCGACCAGGCGGGCAACACGTCAGATGCGACTGCGGGGCCTCCAAGATTTGGCGGCTATCAGCAGGAGGGCTGCCCCGCCGAGAGCAGTCGATGTCGGGCGAGATTCTTGATGCTCCGGATGGCCAGTGCCGTCCAGCCGGTCTGATGACTGGCGCCAAGCCCCTTCCCGGTCTCCGCGTGGAAATACTCGTGGAACAGCAAAAGATCCCGCCAGTTCGGATCGTCCGCGAATCGAGGATCAGTTCCGTGACAAGGACGCGCGCTTTTCGGATCGCGCTCAAATATCGCCGCCATCCGCCTTTCAATCTCCCGAGCAACACAATCCAGCGTCATCCAGTTCCCGGAGTTCGTGGGACATTCCACCTTGAGATCCGCACCGTAGAAGTGGTGATAGCGTTCCAGCGCCTCGACAATCAGGTAGTTCACGGGGAACCAGATGGGCCCCCGCCAGTTTGAGTTCCCGCCAAAGAGCCAGGTGTTTGACTCGCCGGGAACGTAATCCACCCGGTGAATCTCGCCTCCCGCATCGAACTCGTAAGGATGTCCTTCATGGTATCTGGATACAGACCGGATGCCGTACGGCGAAAGGAATTCCGACTCATCAAGCATGTATCGCAGCGTGCGAATCAATCGGTCCTTGGTCGGAATGGCGAGCAACCGGCGGGTTCCATGACCACCTTCTCCGTCGGTGATGTGGCGGGCGAGTCCGCGCTGATGCTTGAGAAACCATTCCAGCCGCTTCTGAAATCCCGGCAGCTTTTCGATGGCATCCTCCTCCAGCACTTCGACAGCGATTAGTGGAAGCAATCCCACCATGGAACGTGTCCGCAGCGGAGTCACCTGGTGATCCGTGAGGATGCGGTCGTAGTAAAAGCCGTCCTCTTCATCCCACAGACCCGTTCCGCCGAGGGTGTTCATCGCGGAAGTGATCTGAACGAAGTGTTCGAGGAATTTCGAAGCCATGTCCTCGTAAGCGCGATTGATCTTGTTCCCGTCGCGGGCGAGTTCAAGCGCGATGGAGAGCATGGTCGCGGCGTAGAAGGCCATCCACGCGGTGCCATCGGCCTGCTGCAAGGTGCCCCCTGTGGGCAGCGGCTTGGAACGATCGAACACACCGACGTTGTCCAGCCCCAGAAAGCCACCGGAAAACAGATTTTTGCCGAGAGCATCCTTGCGGTTGACCCACCAGGTGAAGTTGATGACAAGCTTCTGAAACACGCTCTCAAGGAATTGCCGGTCGCGCTGCCCGTTGCGCCCCGCGATCTTGTAAACACGCCATGCCGCCCAGGCGTGGACGGGAGGATTCACGTCGCCAAAGGCGAATTCATAAGCGGGTATCTGCCCATTGGGATGCATGTACCACTCGCGCAAAAAGAGGCCGAGCTGCTGTTTCGCAAATTCACCATCAAGCCGTGCGAAGGGAATCATGTGAAACGCGAGGTCCCACGCTGCAAACCATGGATATTCCCACTTGTCCGGCATCGAGATGACATCGCGGCTGTAGAGATGTGTCCAATCCGAGTTTCTGCCGTTGAGGCGGCTTGGCGGCGGTGGCGGCGTATGCGGATCTCCATGAAGCCAGTCCACGATGACGTAATGATAAAACTGTTTGCTCCACAGGAGTCCGGCGTAGCCCTGGCGCACGACGTTTCTCTCGTCATCTGTCAGCTCGGGGGGATTGATGGAAGCGTAAAACTCGTCCGCCTCCTTGATGCGCTCTGAGAAGACCGCCGCCCAATTTGCCTCATCCCGGGGCTCGACAGCCTCTTCCTCGGAGTAAAGCCGCATTCCTAAGACTCGAATCTCGCCAGGGGCCAGCCTCAAAACAAAATGCGGCGCTGCCTTGGTTCCGTATCCCTTCCCGTTCACCGCATCGACGCGGCCATGCACCACATAATCGTGAAATCCATCCTTCACGAATCTGCCGCCGTTTGGAGCCTGAAATAGTCGTTCATTGTTCGTTTCGTTGTCGGTGAAGAGAACTTGGGGAAACCGGCCTGCCGGATCGGGAAAGAAATCGCACCAGAATGTCCCCAGGGATTCGTGCGACAGTTTGAGGCGGTCTTCACCAGCCATCTCGATTCGTGGCTTGAGCGAACATCCCTCATGAGTGCATCCCCAAATCCACGTATTGCGAAACCACACCGTCGGCAACAGGTGCAATTCCGCCGCTTCCGGCCCGCGATTGGCCACGGTGATTCGGATGCACAAATCGTCCGGACCGCTCTTGGCATACTCCGCAAAGACGTCGAAGTAGCGCCCCTCGTCGAAAACTCCGCAATCGGCCAGCTCAAACTCCGCCTCATTCTTGCCGCGACGGCGGTTTTCCTCTCGCAGCCGGGCGTAGGGAAACTCTGCCTGCGGATACTTGTAGAGCGCCTTCATGTAGGAATGCGTCGGGGTCGAATCCAGGTAGAAGTATTGCTCCTTCACATCTTCACCGTGATTCCCCTCCTGACCGGTCAATCCGTAAAGACGCTCTTTCAAGAATGGATCGCGGCCATTCCACAACGCGAGAGCGAAACAAAGGCGGCACTCGCGATCGCAAATTCCAAGAAGCCCATCCTCGCCCCATCGGTAGGCCCGGCTCCGGGCGTGGTCATGCGGAAAATAATCCCAGCAGGTTCCCCACTCTGAATAATCCTCGCGCACCGTGGCCCACTGCCTCTCGGAGAGGTAAGGTCCCCAACGCTTCCAGTTCTTCCGGCGACCCGAGTCTTCCCGCAGTCGCCGCTCTTCCGCTGTCGTGGGTTTCATGGGCAAAGATTGGGAGGTTCATCACTTCGAATCTCCCGCTGATGCTGGTCATCATGCCAGCGCCACCAACTCAGGCCAAGCTCCGAAGCGATTATTTGGCGGCGCTGGCGCTTGCCCTGTTCATTCACCACTGGCAAGCTCGCGCCGCAATGCGCGAGACCCTGCGGGCATGGACTGAAACCATTGAGACTTTCGTTCTCGAAGTCATCTTCGAGCAACGACGGGACAAGCGCGCCGCCGTGGCCAGGGCAATTCTCTTCGGCCTCTCCAAAATCTTCACGGTGGCCGTCAAATTCCGGCGGTTCCTTTACAACGTCCGCATTCTTCGCGACTCCACACTCGGCGTCCAGGTCATCGCGGTCGGAAACCTGACTGTGGGCGGAACGGGAAAGACACCCGTGGTCGAGAAGCTTGCGCGCGAACTGCGCGATCAGGGACGCAACGTCGCCATCCTCTCGCGCGGCTACCGCTCCAAGCCGCCGCCGATCAGCCAGCGGCTTCTGAACAAAATCCTCCTTCGCGACGACACCACTCCTCCACGCGTGGTGTCCGACGGCAAATCCCTGTTGCTCGATTCCGAGACGGCCGGAGACGAACCTTACATGCTCGCATCGAACCTCAAGGACGTCATCGTGCTCGTGGACAAGGATCGCGTGAAGGCGGGGCGTTATGCGATCCAGGAGTTTGGCTGCGATACCCTGCTTCTCGATGATGGTTTTCAGTACTGGAAACTTCGGGGCCGGCGCTGGGACATCGTGCTCATCGATTGCCAGCAGCCGTTCGGCAACGAACACCTTCTCCCGCGCGGCACGCTGCGCGAGCCTCCGTCACATCTCGCGCGGGCCAGCACGATCTTCATCACCAAGAGTGACGGAAACACGGCCGCGCTCCGAAAACGCATTGCTCAACAAAACCCGACAGCCGGCATCATCGAATGTGTTCACCATCCTCTCTACTTCGAGGACGTTTTCACCGGCGAACAACGGGGACTGGATTTTTTGAAAGGAGTGAAGGTCGCGACGTTGAGCGGAATCGCCCAGCCGGAGAGTTTCGAGAAAAGCCTGGGACAGCTTGGCGCGGAGCTTGTCTATTCAAAGCGCTTCGCGGATCACCACCGCTTCTCACAACAGGAGGTTTTGAACGTCATCAATCGATGCAAGAAGAGACAGGCCAAATTCCTGATCACAACACAGAAGGATGCTGTCCGCTTTCCAAAGCTCGACCGGCGTGACCTGCCGATCTGCTTCATGCGCGTGGAAATCAAGATTCTCAAGGGCGCCAGGGACTTTCAGGAGTGTGTCCGGCAAATCTGCTTCCGTTAAGCAATGGACGCACTCCTGTATCTGCTGGCCGTCACCGTGATTGGATTGATCCGGCTGCTGCCACTCACCGCCGTGGCCGCGCTG
The DNA here is from genome assembly GCA_005777315.1 of Verrucomicrobiales bacterium. Lineage (GTDB taxonomy): Bacteria > Verrucomicrobiota > Verrucomicrobiia > Limisphaerales > F1-12-MAGs170 > F1-120-MAGs170. Next base: position 12,831 of record SXMN01000264.1, on the reverse strand, counting down.
GGCAGGTTTTTCGGCGCTCTGGCCTACATCATCGATGGGCGCCACCGCAAAGTTGCCATCTCCAACCTCGCCCGCTGCTTTGGAGGTGAGAAATCCGCGGCGGAAATTCGCGAGCTGGCCCGTGAGAACTTTCGGAGGATCGGAGAAAATTACGCCAGCGCCGCCCGCACCGCGTTCATGACACCTGAACAATTGAAGCCGCATTTCAATTTCGTGGGCTCGGAGAAGGTACTTCCATTCGCAGCCGACGCAACCCCGCAAAGCCGTGTCGTCGCCATCGGACATTTTGGTAATTTCGAGCTCTACGCGCGCTTCGGTCAGTATGTTCCCATTTTCAAATGCGCCACCACTTACCGCGGCCTTCCCCAGCCTGGGCTGAATAGATTATTGAAAAGCATGCGTGAGCGCTCCGGCTGCCAGTTCTTTGAACGGCGCACCGAGGCCGCCGCCCTCAAAGCCGCCATGACGGACACAGGTCTGTTGCTTGGACTCCTCGCTGATCAACACGCGGGGAATCGAGGTCTTCGCATTCCATTCATGGGACACGAGTGCTCGACCAGCACCGCACCGGCGGTCTTCGCACTTCGTTACCACTGCCCGCTCCATACAGCGATCTGCTATCGCACACGCCCCGCCCACTGGCGGATCGAGGTCGGCCCCGAGATCCCGACGAAGGCAGACGGTCAGCCTCGCGCTGTTGAAGACATCATGCGGGAGATCAACGCCGCGTTTGAAACCGCCGTTCGCCGTGACCCCGCTAACTGGTTCTGGGTTCATAACCGATGGAAGCCGGGCAATTCGCGGAAATCAACGGCACCCGTGAATTTGTGAACGCATACTGATGCGACCGTGGGCCATTCCGCAATCTCCTCGGCAGGGACACCACCTGCCCCGCTTGCGTTGCCCTGTTTCGTCCGCAATACTCCGCCCGTGAACATCTCAGTCACCGAACTGACGGATCAACTCATCGCCTCCTACGCCCGGGTCGGCGGCATCAATCATCTCGACGGCGTCAACCTTCCATCCAAGAGCGCCATCGCGCTGATTACCGTCGAGTTGCTCAAGCTGCTTTTCCCCGGTTTCTTTGACGACAAATCCATCCACTCGTCCGAGATCAAGATGGAGACGGCCAATCGCATGGATTCCGTTCTAGGCGCGTTGGAAGATGAGATTTGCAAGAGTCTGAAATCCAATCCGGAGTTCGTCCGGAGCGGGCGTGATCCCCGCGCCTCGGCTCACAATCTGACCGTGAATTTCCTTCAGAAACTCCCGCGTATCCGCGAAGTCCTGCATACAGACATCGAGGCCGCTTACAGCGGCGACCCCGCCGCGCTGAACAAGGAGGAGATCATCGTGGCCTACCCCTTCGTCGAGACCGTGGCAGTCCAGCGCATGGCACACGAACTCTACCTGAACGAGGTGCCGCTCATTCCACGCATCATGACCGAGTGGGCGCACAGCCGTTCAGGGATGGACCTGCACCCAGGCGCTCAAATCGGCTCCCACTTCTTCGTCGATCACTGCACGGGAACCGTGGTCGGCGAAACAGCCATCATCGGCAATCACGTGAAAATGTATCAAGGCGTCGGCCTTGTCGCGCGGTCACTGGCCGGCGGACAGGCGCTCAAGGGACAAAAGCGACATCCAACCTTGGAGGACAACGTCACGATTTACGCGGGAGCGACAATCGTCGGGGGCGAAACGGTGATTGGCGAGGGCAGCACGATCGGGGCGAATGTCTTCCTCATGCACAGCGTCCCGCCCAATTCGCTTGTTCTCCAGGAAGACGTGAAGGTCAAGGTTCTCAAAAAGGACCGCAGCCGCAGCGGGGCGGACTTTCAAATTTGACCACAGCTTCGCATCGCCCTGGACACACGGGTTGGTTTGAACTGCCGTTTTTGGATACGCGAGACGCGTTGCACATTTCCGATCACTGTCGGCTGCCATCTCCCGCCATCCGTTCTCTCGCCCACTCACGCGCTTGATCACAAGTCTTGAGTTCCTCCTGCAGTTGCTTGTCGCGAATCTCCTCAAGCAACGCCCCCATCGCCGGCCCGGGCTTCATCCCGAGCGCGATCAAATCGTCACCCCGCAACAGGGGTGGCACAACGGCAGGGACGCGCTGCAACTCCTCGCGTTCCTGGATCATGAATTCATAGTGGTCCAGCCGCCGGTGCGAGCCCAGGCAATCAAGCCGGTGCAGCTCCATTTCCATCGGGAACGTCTCCCGCAGGATCATCCGGCGGATTGTCGCGCGCCGCATCTTCCGCACATCCTTGAACTGCATGTGGTGCAGGACACATTGCACAACCTCATCCGTCTGCTTCCGCGGAAACTTCAGCCGCTGCAAAATCTCCTCGGTCATCTCCGCGCCCACTTTCTCATGGCCATAAAAGTGGATCGCACCGGATGACTCCCGCGAGCTGGTCCGAGGCTTGGCAATGTCATGCATCAACACTGTCCAGGGAAGCGACTCCGGTGAATCCGACGGCAATTGATCCAGCATCAGCCGCACATGATTGAAGACCGTTCCCTCCGGATGAAAATCCGGCGACTGCTCGCACTCAACCAACGCCGCGACCTCCGGCAACACATGCACCAACAATCCGCTCGACCTCAGCAGATCCAATCCCCGCGCCGCGTGTGGCGGTCGAAACACATTCAGCAGCTCATCTCGCACCCTCTCGGGGCTGACAGTCGAGATTCGCCCGGCATTGACTCGGATCGCCTCCGCCGTGCCCGCTTCAATCTCGAAACCCAGTTGAGCCGCGAATCGCACCGCGCGCAGCAACCTTAAGTGATCCTCGGCAAAACGATCCCCCGGCATTCCTATGGTCCGAACGAGCCTCGCCCGCAAATCTGCTTCGCCCCCCACCCAGTCAAAAATCCTGCCCGTGTTCGGGTCCAAGAAAAGTCCGTTAATCGTAAAATCCCGTCGTTCCGAATCAGCCCTCGCATCGGCGAACTCGACCCGCCCAGGACGCCGGCCATCTGTGTAATCCGCTTCCGCCCGGAATGTGGCGACCTGAAATTCATGCCCGCCCTGAACCACGACCATCACTCCGAATTGTTTCCCGACTGCCAAAGTGCGCTCAAACAGCGCCTCGATCTCCACCGGGCGTGCGGAGGTGGCGATGTCAAAGTCCACCGGCTCACGCCCAAGCAAGTGGTCACGAACGCAGCCGCCGACCCAAAAAGCCTCAAACCCGGCAGCCTGGAGCCGGCTCACGATTTCGCGCGATATTTTACGCAATGACATGATTGATGGATGAACGCGGGAAAGGCATCTCCGCCCTGCCATGTGATGATGAACATGCACACTCACCCTTGCTGAATGAACAGTTCGGCTCTGAACAACCAGATGCACACAGTTGAGCCCTCATCGAGACTTCCCCGGCCAACCATTCGCAAACTTCCTTATCCGAGAACCTTGGTCACAACAGACCGCTCAACCACGCCTGTCAGCCTCTGATTCAGACCCGACTGGAAGTAGGTAAGCCTTGTGTGATCGAGCCCCATCAAATGCAGAATCGTCGCGTGAAGATCGCTGACGTGAACCGGATCCTCCACCGCCTTGAAACCCAACTCGTCCGTCGCACCGATGGCCTGCCCGCCCTTTACTCCGGCTCCCGCAAGCCACATCGAGAAGCCGTGCCAGTCGTGGTCACGCCCTGGTTTCCCAACGCCTTCGCTCGTAGGTGTCCTTCCGAACTCTCCGCCCCAAACAAGAATCGTCTCATCCCACAAGCCCGTGCGTTTCAGATCGGCCATCAATGCCGCTATAGGTTTGTCCGTTTCGCCCGCATGCAGCTTGTGATTGCTGATGCAGTCGTTGTGTCCATCCCAGGTGTCCTCAATGTGACCGCCACCGCTATAAAGCTGAATGAAACGGACTCCCTTTTCGAGCAGGCGGCGCGTGACGAGGCATTTCCTGCCAAAATCCGCGGTGAGTTTGTCGTTCAGTCCGTACGCTTCCTTCGTTGCCTCGGACTCTCTGCTCAAGTCCACCACATCCGACGCTGACGTCTGCATCCGGTAGGCCAGTTCATAGCTCTCAATCCGGGCAGCCAGTTCACTCTCTTCGCCGCGCGACGCGAGATGCTGTTCATTGAGCGCCTTGAGCAGATCAAGGCTCCGTCGCTGTTGCCGGTCCGTGGTCCCGGTGGGCGTCGCCAGATCCAGCAACGGCGAACCAACGCTGCGAAAGAGAGTGCCCTGATATGCCGCAGGCATGTAACCAGCCGACCAGTTCGACGCGCTGCCGATCGGACCGCCACGCGGATCGGTCATCACCACGAAGCTGGGCAGATTTTCATTGAGCGTCCCAAGCCCATAGCTGAGCCATGCGCCAAGCGCTGGTTTGCCAATGAAGATGCTCCCGCTGTTCATTTGCAGGCAACCACTCGCGTGGGCCGCCGTGTCGGCCTGCATGGACCGGATCACGCAGAGATCATCCGCAAACCTTGAGGTGTGCGGAAACAAGCTGCTGATCTCCAGCCCGCTCCGCCCATGCTTTTTGAACTCGAACGGCGATTGCATCAGGTGGCCGATCGGTCGCCCGTTTGATCCGACCTTGGCTTCACCCCGGTACGGCTGCCCATGCCATTTGGTGAGAGCGGGCTTGGGATCGAATGTGTCCACCTGGCTCGGTCCACCGTTCATGAACAGAAAAACACAATGCTTGGCTTTCGCCTGAAAATGCGAAGCCTTCGGCGCCAGCGGATTCGGAGTTGACGTGGGCGCGGCAGCGGCGCGACTCAGAAACCCATCGCGGGTCAGCAAATCCGCAAGCGCCAGCGAGGCGAAGCCCCCGCCGACCTGCCACAGGAACTCGCGCCGAGTGCGTCCGCATGGAGTCGGATTGGGAATGAAGCGGGAGTTCATCATCGCTTTCCACGCTTCGGTGGCACGGGTGGGAGCCGTCGCTCGAAGTTCAGAAGCGCGTTTTCCAATCGCAGGCAAATCTTTTCGCGTTCATGACGCTCGTTGTCGGCAAGACGATTGAAGTCGTTCCGAAGTTCTTCGATGGCGGCGCTGTTTCGCTTGAATCCTTCACGCAGTTCCCGCAACTCGTGATCATGCTCCTCCACCGTATTCTGCAGTGTGAAGAGCCACCTTATCCCGTTAAAGATCTTCTCCCACATCGGTTACTTCACTTCGAGGCGGTCCAAGATCACGCGAGTTTCAGCTCTAAGACGCTCACGGTCAGCACGAATTTTCAGTCGTCGCTTTTCGGAGCGCTCCATCGCGCGAAAGAGCTTGTCGATCTCGGCCTTGTAGTAGGCGGCTTCTTCAGACGCGTTTTTGAAAGTCAGTACTTTTTCCATAGCGAACACTTAGCAGAAAGTTGACACGGACGCCAGTGGCAGTTCCACCCAACGCGGAGTTCCATTTCTGATCTCAATTCCCACCTCGATTCGGATCCAGCCACGGAGTATCGGCGTAGTACCAAAAGCCTTTCATCGATTCGACATGACCATCGGCAAATCCATTGTTGCTGCGCTCATTGTGTCGCAGCGCCGGAGCGCACCAGTTGGGATTTTCGCCCGTGACACAATCCGGACATTGGCCCGCCTTCACGTCGCCCAGCATCCAGGAGCCTGGCTTCTTTGGTGAAGTGGGAGTCACCGCCGGCTTCCTCGAAGCCACGCCTTTTGCTCCGGAATCCACGATGAAGATCGTCCGCGACGGATTGATGATGCTCGATTCCGGCCGCTGCACATAAGCCACATACTGACTCAACTCGCCCGCAAATTGATGATTGATCGCGAAATCAGACACCGTGGGCGCTGTGACCGGGATTCCCTCCCATCGCTCCAAAGCCACCGGCTTCTCCTTCCGCGATGGACAAATAAGCACGTTCGTCGAACTCAGATACGGCTGAAGCAATTGAAACCACGTGATGAGCCCCTTCGTGTAAGGCGGGTAGATGTAGGAAACCACGTGCTTCCCGTTGTTCTCATCCACATACAACTTTCCCGCGAGCATCACTTGCCGGGCGTTGCTCAGGCAACCGATGGCCTGCGCTTTCTGCTTCGCCTTGCTGAGCGCCGGTAGAAGCATTCCCGCGAGGATTGCAATGATGGCAATCACGACAAGAAGCTCGATCAACGTGAATCCACGAGAGGGCGATTGGGTTGTCTTCATGGTTGAGGAAGAGTAAAAGCCATCACCACCATTTCCAATCCCTGCTTGGCAGGGGGGAGTAGAGCCATATCTCCATCTGTTTGGGTTCTGGAAATTGATAGAACTGCACGTGACCGTCGCCAAAGAGCATGTTGAAGCGGCTCTTGCCTTTGTAGTTGTGCCAGATGCTCTTCTTGTCCGTATTGCCGCGATTCGCGTGCCACGCCCAATCGCCCTGGATGATCTTGTGGGATGCGCCGAGGGAGAGCTCGGCCATCTTGATCGAGCGATTCTGGTAGGTTCCGCGGGCGGCGTTCACATCACCCATGACGTGGCGGGTGCGAAATGAATCGTGCTGAAACTGCGGCAGGTAGCTGGTGCCATACTTAAGGTAGCAGTTCTTGATGTTGGCACCGTGGCCAAAATCACCCCTGTCGTTTGGACACTGGAAAACCTCGTACGCCTGCGTGTACTTGTTCAAGGGACGATTCGTCGCCTCGACGAACACGCTGTAGGTGCCGTTCATCCCTCCGGTCGCGTGCCAGTCTTGGACCTGGGGAAAAGTTTCGTTGTTGTCATCAGCGTACATCAGCACTGCGAGGCCGATCTGCTTTTGATTACTGGCGCACTTGATCTGCGTGGCTTTCTGCTTCGCTTTGCCGAGTGCCGGCAGAAGCATTCCCGCGAGGATTGCAATGATGGCAATCACAACAAGAAGCTCGATCAACGTAAATCCACGAGAGGGCGATTGATGTATCTTCATGCCAATGCAAGAGCGAACGACCTCACCACCATTTCCAATCCCGGCTCGGCTTGGGATCAAAAATCCAGATCTCCATCTGCTTGGGTTCTGGAAATTGATAAAATTGCACATGACCGTCGCCAAAGAGCATGTTGAAGCGGCTCTTGCCTTTGTAGTTATGCCAGATGCTCTTTTTGTCGGTGTTGCCGCGGTTCGAGTGCCAGGCCCAGTCGCCCTGGATGATCTTGTGCGATGCGCCGAGCGAAAGTTCGGCGCTTTTGATTGGCGCCTTTTGGTACGCATCGCCCGACCTCACATCACCCATGACGTGACGCGTGCGGAAGGAGTCATGCTGAAACTGCGGCAGGTAGCTGGTGCCATACTTGAGGTAGCAATTCTTGATGTTCGCGCCGTTAAGAAAATCACCCTTGTCATTTGGACACTGGAACACCTCGTAAGCCTGCGTGTATTTGTTCAAAGGACGATTCGTCGCCGCGGCGAAAACGCTGTAAGTGCCGTTCGTCCCGCCCGTCGCATGCCAGTCGGACACCTGGGGGAATGTATCGTTGTTGTCGTCGGCGTACATCAAGACCGCGAGGCCGATCTGTTTCTGGTTGCTGGCGCACTTGATCTGCGTGGCTTTTTGCTTCGCCCGTCCGAGTGCCGGCAGCAACATGCCGGCAAGGATGGCGATGATGGCGATCACGACGAGCAGCTCAATGAGCGTGAAGCCGGGCATTCGATGATGAGAATGAGTATTCATGAGAGTGCTGCTGGCTTTGGTGTCATTGAATGGATGGCCCTAAAATCGCATCGGGTCGAGATCAATCTTGATCAATCCGGATAGGCGAACTCATTCAAATTGAAAATAACGCGGCACATCTGAATCAACCCGCCGCCCTCCCCTGCCCCATCGCTCGAGCCACCCATCTGTATGAATCGCAACATCGGGTCCCTCTCGCTCTCCGTCGGAAGGCGGGCGAGCGCCAGCCGGAATGCCAGTTCAATCTGCTTCACCGGTTCAGCGCCGGCCTCGTGAACCAGCCGTGCCGCGAAGTACCTCGCCTGCTCATTGACGAATTCACCATTAAACAAAGTCAGCGCCTGTGGCGCGACCGTGGTGACCTGCCGCCGGCCTGCGCTGCTCACAGTGTCACACAAGTCGAGCACCTCGAGCATTGGGACCACCAGACCGCGTTTGATAAAAACATAGATCGTCCGCCGCGAGGCATCGCTGGCCGGGGAAGCTTTCCAGATGGATTGCTTGTCCGTGTTTGCCTCCAGCGCGGCATCGGGAATCTGCGGGAACACCGCTGGTCCGTACATCGCCGGGTTAAGCTGGCCGCTCACCGCCAGGATGGAATCACGCACTGCTTCGGCTTCCAGCCGTCGAAGCGGAAGGTGGGACAACATCTTGTTCTCCGGATCGGAATCACTCACAGATCCTGCCAGTGATCCGGATCCGCGTGAGCCAGGTGATGCCCTGCTCATCCGCCATGAATTGCTTGTGAGAATCAGACGGTGAAGTTTCTTCAGAGACCATCCGGCATCGCGGACGAACCAATCTGCCAGCCAATCGAGCAGTTCCGGATGAGTCGGCGGCTCGCCCATCAAGCCAAAGTCGTTCGGCGTCCTCACCAATCCAACGCCGAAATGCTGCTGCCAGACGCGATTCACAATGACCCGGGCCGTCAGTGGGTTCTCGTTCGAAGCGAGCCATCGGGCAAAGCCAAGCCGGCGATTCGACGTGAACTCGTTCGGAGTTGAAAGCATCGGCTGCGACTTCGCCAGCACGGCCGGCACGGCTGGAAGGACTTCATCTCCGTGCCGTTTAGGATTTCCCCGAACCAGCATATATGTCGATGGCGGCTTTCCCGCAGGCTCCCGCCAGATGTAGGCCTGCGGCAAATCCGCCACGGCACGGCGCAGGGAATCAATCTCGCGATTGGCGACGGAAATCTTTTCCGAGAAGGACGCCAACGTTGCCGCAGAACTCTCCGCTGAACCGGAGACAACCTCCTTACCCGGTGTGAGAGCCGCTTCAACCTCTTCCTCCAATTTCTTGGAGAACTCACTCACGAGCTTCTTCTGTGTGTCAGATCTCCTGTCCGCCGCAGTCGTGAACGCTTCGACAGTTTCATGAGACAACTGGCTTCGACCTGAAGCGAGCCATCGATCACGCGCCAGACGACGGTGTTCTGCGATCTCCTTCCTCAGTTCGCCAATCCGACGATCACGTTCCGCCAGCGCCGCCAGTTCCGTACGAGTTCCCACCGGAGGTGCCAGTTCGGTGCGGCCCTCCTGAGGACGGCGCAGCGGATTGAACACCGCGACCATCGAGTAATAGTCGCGCGTCGGAATCGGCTCAAATTTGTGATCGTGACAACGCGCACAACCCACGGTCAGCCCAAGAACTGACAGTGAAGTCGTGCTGACAATGTCGTCGAGTTGATCGAATCGATCCGTGTCGGGATCGGCGGGTTCATCATCCCAATGCCCGAGACGCAGCATCCCGGTCGCGATCATTGTATCCGCGTTGGCTTCGGGCAGTTCGTCACCTGCGATCTGTTCGATCAGAAATCGGTTGTAAGGCTTGTCATCATTGAGCGTACGGATCACCCAGTCCCGGTAACGCCAGACGAACGGTTTGGCCGCGTCGCGTTCATAGCCGTTCGAGTCGGCGTATCGCACCACATCCAGCCAGTGGCGCGCCCAGCGTTCGCCGTGCTGCGGACTGGCAAGGCGTGAATCGATCACGTCATCAAGCACCAGAGCCCAGTCCTCATCCTTGATGCGTCGGGCGAACTGTTCCTGCTCTGCAATCGACGGCGGCAAACCCACAAGATCCAGGCAGACACGACGAAGCAATTGCGCCGGAAGTGCCGGTGCAGACGGTCGCATTGCGTGAGCTTCAAGCTTCGCGAGAATGAAATTGTCGATTGGATTGCGAACCCATTTTTGATCTTTCACTTCTGGCACCGGCGGACGCTTGACGGGCTGGAACGACCAGTGATCGGCAGGCGACGATGGGATCGGTTCGTCACTCGGGTAAGTCGCACCCGCATTTATCCAGGCTTTTAGTTTTGCTACCTGCTCTTCCGTCAGGGGTTTTCCGTCGGGAGGCATTCGTTCGTCTTCGTTCGTCGCGGTGATCCGCTCAACGAGTGGGCTTTCGCCGCTCTTGCCCGGAATGACGACCGGGCCGTGTTTGCCACCCTTGAGAATGAGTGCGCCTGCGTCCAGGCGGAGCTCGCTCTTCTGTTTGAGCCGGCTGTGGCAGGAATAACAGCGCTTCTCCAGGATCGGCTTGATGTCGTGGAAATAGTTTGGCGCTTCCGCTGCCCAAGTTTCCGATGTCCTCCCCCAGCCCAACACCAGCACTCCCACCCAAAACATCATCAATGCGCTGCGACCAATCGAACGGATCAAGGTGTGCCGTGGAGCTATTGGGTTCACGCCGGATGGATAACAAACAAATCTCATCCCGCCAAGCCGCAATCCAACGGAACGATCAACCTGGAAGAAGCAGTTCCTGAAACAGGAGCAACCAGAGGACGCAGAATCAGAGAGCATTGGATAGATCGGCTGACGTCCGGAGGCTTCACCCGCCGGGTGATGTGTGGGCGCGATGAGGAAGTAGTCCAACTTGTTCTTTCACTGCTTCCTCCGTGTCCTCCTGTTCAACCCTAATGCCGGATTTAGGGAATGGGTCAGAGAGTTGCCGATCATGGCTCAGGAGTAGATCGCCGGGCGATAACGGGGCTTCGGGATGCGTTGTTTGTGCGTGCGCGTGGTGGCCAGCCAGGCCTTCTTGGCGATCATCACTTCACGCAACGCCTCGTCCAGGGATTCCCCGTGGGCCGAGCAGAACTTGAAGTCCGGGATATCGGCGATCCAGCATTCGTCCTCACCACTCCAGAACAAATTGATGTGATAGTCGCTCATGTCAGTCATCCAAGGTTATTCCATTTGCTCGGCACCGTCGCTCATTGGTCGAGACCTACTTTTTTCAGCAGCGCCTGGAAGCGCGGTTCGGTGCGCAGGGGGTCGCAGAACGGACCGACTTTCAGAAACCAGCACTGCGGATCCCGGTCCTCGTAACACTTCTCCAACCACTCCAGGGCCTTTTCTTTTTCGCCCAAGCCAAGATAAACGAGCATGGTCGCGGCCGGTGTGACGTAGCGCTGTTTCGCCAGATTCTCCAGATCACGCAGGATCTGCTCGGCCTTCGCGTGATCGCCGGAAACGGCCAGGGCGTGGCCGACACTGCCCATACTCGACGGATCGGGATCCAGCAATTGGGCTTTTTCCATCAACGCCAAGGCACCCGCCTTGTCCCCCTTCCAAAGCAGGCTCGACCCCAACGTGCGGAGCGCCCAGGGGGAATTCGGATCCAGTTCGAGCGCTTTCCGGATATGCACATTCGCTTCGTCGAAACGACGGGCGAGGTAGAACCAATACCCGCGATTGAGATGCATCAGCGGTGAAAGCGGATCCAACTCCACGGCAAGCTTGGATTGCGCTGTGGCTTCGTCGAAGCGCCCATGCGAGGTGAGCACCCAGGCATATTGGTCGCGGGCCAGAGCCAGGTTGGGATCCAACTCCAAGGCGTGCTTGATCTCGCGTTCCACGCCCGGCCAGTCGTAGTCGCCCGCGAGTGCCATCGCAAGCGAGAGGTGCGCGTCCGCGAGATTCGGATCCAGGGTGACTGCCTTTTGCGCAGCCTCCTTCTCTTTGGCCCACGCCTCCTTGCCTGACATGAGGCTTCCGCCGAGAAAGTTGTAGTTGTCCGCCAGCCCGCAATACGCCAGCGCGTAACCTGGATCCAGTTGAATGGCCTGGTTGAAAGCCTGAATGGCATTGGACCATCCCGCCTGGGTCGCCTTGCCGAAGTGGTGGCGGCCCAGCAGATAGAGGCGGTGGGCTTCCGGGTTCGCAGTCGGCTTCTGGGCGAGGCTGCGGGTTTCCTCCATGCCCAACTGGATTTTCAAAGCCTGGGCCACCTGCTGGGCCACTTCGGTCCGGATGGCAAAGGTGTCGGCCAACTGCCGGTCGTAGTTCGTGCTCCAGAGGGAGAAACCGCTGGCGGCCGTCACGAGGTCGGCGCTGATGCGCAGCCGGCTGCCCTCGCGGCTGACGCTGCCGTTGAGCAGGTGCTCGACCTTGAGCTGTTCGCCGACGCGTTGCGGCGTCTCGTTCTTGCCCTTGAAGTAGAACGAGGACATCCGGCCCTGCACGCGCAGCCCTTTGATTTTTTGGAGCGAAGTGATGAGTTCCTCGGTCATGCCGTCGCTGAACGAGTCGTCGGTCTTGTCCGCGCTGGTGTTGGCCAACGGCAGCACGGCCAGCGTCTTGGGCGGCTCGTTCGTGCTGGTGCCCGTGGTGGCCGGGCCGACGGTGCCCCGGCCGTAGCGCATGGCCTGCTCCAGCGTGAAGTAGGGATTGTCCATCTGGAGCGGCGGGAACTTCATCCCATCCACGATCTCCCAATACCACGCGAGTTTGCCGAACATCTCCAGTTTGTCAGCGGAGCGCAGACTGAGCATGCTCCAGTCGCCGTGGCCCTCCAGCAGTCCCGTGCGCAACCAGCGGCGGGCGGACTCGAAATCACCGAGCATGCCGTAGCTCCACGCGATTTGCGCATAGGGGATGTGCATGCCCTGCTCTGCTTGCGCCTCCAATGCTCGCAGGATCTTCCGGGCTTCATCCGCAGCGCCCGACTTGGCGTGGATGGCTGCCAGGTGGCATTGCGTCGAGGCATTCGGACGCCCTGCGAGAACGCGGGTGGCTACTTCCTTGGCTCCAGTCAAATCTCCCGCCATGAGCAAGACTCGGGAGTAATCTTCGAGCTGAATCTTCTCGGGGGGAAGCTTGCGGAAGGCGCGCGCCGCATCGTCATAGCGCCCAAAGTGGAAAAGTTGATGCCCCTGAATGATCTGAAGTAAGAGATTTTCCGGAGCCAG
>SXMN01000263.1 GCA_005777315.1 Verrucomicrobiales bacterium | reverse complement strand
GTCCATCCGCACGGACAATTGCCGATACTTTCTCCTGACCTGGGCGATGATGATCTTGAGCCGGATCCTTCGAGCTTATCTCTCGATCCGTTTCAAAAGCCAGCCTATTTGCTCAAGTTATTATTTCGCTCGCCCTAAGCGCATTTTTCTGAGACTCGGCGATCGACGCGGAGACGGTCTGGCTCAGGGCATCGACTTCTTTTTGGAATAGATCCGAGGATCGCTGGCAATTCTCACTGGCTGTGGCAATGAGCTGGTCTGTTTCCACGATGTCCCGCATTTTTCCGTAGTAAGTGGCCCAGCTCGCCGACACGGTCGTTTTGGTGGCATCCGGAAGGGAAAAGAGCACCATCTGAGCTGAGAATTCCTTGATCCGGTTGGCGATGTCCCCGAGGTAATTGCTCTTGCCTCGCAGAAGGTAATCCTTTTCGTGGCGTCGGACCTTCAGAAGAATGACATCCAGCTCGGCGATGCCCTGGTTGGTGACCGTGGTTTCAATCGCGTGAACCGCCTTGCGCAGCTCACCTTCGAGCCCCTGCTCCTGTGTGAGCCCGCGCCGGACCAGCAGTTCAGAGAGATTGACAAACGCCGACAGGTAACTCTCCGCCGCTGCAACCGTATTGGTCATTGCCGCTTTCTCTACCGGCTTCGTCGAAGCGTCATTCACCAAACTCAGGAGGCGCGTTTTCACCGCCGCGACTTTGTTGGTCACGCTCTGGACAAATTCCAGATTCTTCTTGAGCAGGAAGTCTTTTTCCGCGCTGCGCGCATGGAGGAGATCTTCGACACATTCCTGGACGAGCTCGAGCTCGGTTGTGTCCTTTTGATTCGCCTTGATGATCGTGCCAATGCGGATTTCCGAGCCCGCCGCCTGCCGCCAGCCGACGATACAGGCCGCCGCAAGCACTCCTACTAGGAGGCCGCATCCGGCTAATAACCGTGTCTTGATTGTCCAATTCATAGGATATTTCGATTAAACTGTCGTGACGCTTGCAGGTGGACTACTTGATTTTGACGAATTTCTGCGCCTCGACAACCGCCTGGCCTTTCGGGCCAACAACGAAATCGATAAACGCCTTCACGTCACCCGTTGCCTCACCCTTCGTCGCCAGAGTCGGAGTGCGGGAGATGGGGTAGCTCTTGTTGCGGAGCGTTTCAGCGCTGGCCTTGATACCATTGACCGTAAGAACCTTCACGGCCGACTCGTCCACTTCGCCGACGGATGTATAAGCCAGAGCAGCGGGAATCTTGGTGACCGAGCTGATCAGCAAACCGTCATGCTTGACCGCGGCTTTGTCAGTGAACTTGGCTTCTTTGCCGAGGACCATTTCTTGAAAGACTTCGCGCGTGCCGGAGTCAGCATTGCGGTTGAACAGCACGGCAGGTTTGCCGTCCTTCCATGCCTCTGCGGAGCCGGTGAACAACCCCTTGAGCTCGGCCACGGTGATGTCGGCCTGCGGATTCGCCTTGTTGGCAATCACCGCCACGCCATCGATGGCATAGGGGACGCCGACAAGGCCCGCATCCTTCTCCGATGTAGAAACCGCGCGGCTCAGGAAAGCGAGTTGAACTTCGCCAGCGGTCGCTGCCTTGGCACCTGCACCAGAGCCGCCGCCCTCGATCTTGATGGTTTTGCCGCCATCTTTCGCAAACGCCTCGGCGAGGGCCTTTAAGACGTGCAAGGTGGAATCAGAGCCGCGTGCGGTGATTTGTGCGCTGACAGGTGAAATGCACAAGCCGAGGAGGGCGATGGAGAAGGTGAGTTTGCCGAAGTACTTCATCGTATGAATGAGTTTCAGGGTTTTTAGGATTAAGTTAGTATCGTCAATCAGGGCAAATGCTGAAGCTCTCGCAGATACACGGCACCAACCGGGCTTCGTAACGGCTTTGCAACAATTGCTTCGACTGCATGGCTTACCATCGGCGTCAGAGGCCAATGCTTGAGAGAGGAAAAACCCCATTACCCTGTCAGCGCACACCTTACAAACACCCCACACGTGTCAGGAACACCCGACAAGGAGTCCGGAATTGGTGGGCTAATCAGTAGCAATTCCTAATGATCCTGCCTCCCTTGAAGCCGAACGTTGCCAAACCCTCCGTCGTCATTACACTGTCGGCATGGTTTTTGAACGGTTTCCAGAGATTCAGCAACTCAGGGCATCTCAGAAACTCATTTTCCTTTAGGATTTGTGGAACGACCGGAAGGCGCATCCTTCCGAGGTGCCGGATTCACAAGAAATCAGTCGTGAACCGGATCGGCGAATGGAGCGGCTCCGGCAGTGCCCGTGCTGGCTCATAGTTTGGAAGGCAGTGCAGGACAGGATCTTTGCAGCCAAAGAAAATCGACCTGAGTCTCCCGCTCCAGGCTGACATAGACATTCATACACCCATGACGAACATCATCATCAACGGATCGAAAGGCAGAATGGGCCAGGCTCTCTTGTCCTGCGCGGCTCGCAATCGCGGATTGAGCGTGGTCGGCGAGCTGGATTTGGGAGACAACCTGAGTTCGGTGATTGCGAAGTCGGACGCGGTAATCGACTTCACTTTCCATTCCGCGACGAAGGATGTGGCGGAGCTTTGCGCGAAGCATAACAAAGCGCTCGTCATCGGCACCACAGGGCACTCGGAAGCCGACAAATCGCAGATCTCTAGTTTCAAATCCCAAATCCCGATGGTGTGGGCCTCCAATTACTCGACCGGAGTGAACACGCTCTTCTGGTTGACGCGCAAAGCCGCGGAGATTCTTGGCACGGATTTCGATCTCGAAGTCGTGGAGATGCATCATCGCTTGAAAAAGGATGCTCCGAGTGGGACGGCAACGACACTTCTGGAAATCCTCGCCGATGTCCGGAAAGTTCAGCTCGACACCGAACTGCGCCACGGTCGGAAGGGAATCACTGGCGAACGCACCGCGAGCGAAATCGGCATTCACGCCCTTCGCGGCGGCGATGTCGTGGGCGATCATACGGTGATCTTCGCGGCAAATGGTGAACGGGTGGAGTTGACGCACAAAGCATCGTCGCGGGAAACCTTCGCCAACGGCGCGCTCCGGGCAGCCGAGTGGGTGGTTGGCAGGCCGCCTGGAATTTACTCCATGCAGGACGTGCTCGGTCTGAAGTGAGCCGCGCGTGCGCACGCCGGTTTACGCCAGGCCAATTCGCGACACAATTCACCTGTGAATCTGGACGGCTACGCTTTCGTCGCTATCGGGTCAAATCTCGGTGATTCTGTGAACACCCTTCGGCAGGCAGTTCAACACCTCGCCCGACTCTCCACCACTCCCCTGCTCTGCTCTTCGCTATGGGAATCAACGCCGGTGGACTGCCCGCCAGGCTCCGCAAACTTCGTGAACGCGGTGATCCGCATGATACCGCGCTCTAACGAGACTCCAGAGTCATTGCTCCAAAAACTCCAGGCGATTGAGGCGGAGTTTGGACGTGGGCCGAAGAAAGTCATCAACGAGCCGCGCCCTCTTGATCTCGATTTGATCGCCTTCGGGTCGGTGCAAATGAAATCACCCAAGCTGACGATTCCTCATCCGCGGGCACACTTGCGCCGGTTCGTTCTTGAACCACTGGCCGAGATTGCTGCCGGGGCGGTCCTGCCTGGCCAGCATTCCTCCAATGCGACACTCCTGGCACAACTCCAGACCGCTGAAGTTCTGCGGCGCATTGGGACGCTTGAGTAGGAAAGGCATTTCCGTATCTTGCGGGAGCGAATTAATCGCACCGGCTCACGTAAAATGAAGATCACCGCCGCACATATCCGTTCGATGAAAGGCAGGCAGCCCATTGCCGCGCTGACAGCATACGATTATCCAACGACAAAGCTGCTAGATGAAGCCGGTGTGCCCTTCATCCACGTCGGTGACACGCTCGGCATGGTGGTGCTCGGCCACCCTGACACAACTTCCGTGACCATGGAGGAGATGGAACACCACATCCGGGCGGCGGCTCGCGCCAAACCGAGCGCCCTCCTCTGCGCCGATCTCCCCATAGGAAGTTACGCGACCCCCGAACAGGCCGTCGCCAATGCCAAGCGGCTCATGGCCGCGGGCGCGGAGTCCGTCAAAGCGGAAGGTGGCCATGCCATCCTCGATCAAGTGAGAGCCATCATCGGTGCGGGCATCCCCTATTGCGGCCATTTGGGAATGCTCCCGCAACACGTCCGCGAGGAAGGCGGCTACAAGATCAAGGGGAGAGTCGATTCGGAACGAGCCTCCTTGCTGCATGAAGCGCAGGCGCTGGCTGATGCGGGAGCCTTCGCCATCGTGCTGGAAATTGTGACCCCTGCCGTGGCTCGAGAGATTACTCAACTGGTTTCCATCCCGACCATTGGCATCGGTTCGGGACCTGATTGTGATGGCCAGATCCTGGTGACCAATGACCTGATTGGAACATTTCCGTGGTTTACACCACGATTCGTAAAGCCCAAGCTCAATGTCGCAGAGCAGATGAAGGATGCCGTACGGGAATGGATGCGGGAGCTCCCACGGCGGTAATGTCGGAAGGGAGGTTGTTCCCAATCGGAAGGCAATCATGACGAAACTAAGTCACCTCAACGATAAAGGAGAAGCACGCATGGTGGATGTCTCAACCAAGAGCATTCAAGTCCGTGAAGCAATCGCGCGCGGCGAAATCAGATTGCAGGCTGCGACGCTGAAATTGATCGAGTCCAACTCGATCGCCAAGGGCAACGTGCTCGGAACCGCCCGCCTGGCCGGGATCATGGCGGCAAAAAGAACGGCAGACCTCATTCCTCTCTGTCATCCGCTGTCGATCAGTCATTGTGAAGTCGATTTTCAAATCCCCCCGACGGGAGACAAAATCACGATCACCGCGACGACCCGGGTTGCGGCGCAAACTGGCGTTGAAATGGAGGCGTTGACGGCGGTCTCCGTCGCGGCATTGACGATCTACGACATGTGCAAGGCGGTCGATAAGGCGATGGAGATTTCGGCAATCCGACTCCTTTCAAAGACAAAGAAATAGCCACTGCCTCGACCGCGAGGCCGCTTAAAGACCAACCAAGAATGCAAATTCAGGCAGGAATCATCACTGTATCCGATCGCGCATCCAAAGGCCTCTACGATGACCTTGGCGGACCCGCATTGAAGAAAGCAGCCGAGGGTTACGGCTGGAAAATTCTGGCAGAATCCCTTGTGCCGGATGAGAAGCGGGACATCCAACGCGCCATTCGCGAACACATCTCAAAAGGATGCGGACTCGTTCTGACCACAGGCGGCACGGGGGTTGCCCTGCGCGATGTCACCCCGGAGGCCGTCCGCGAAATCGCGATTCGCGAACTTCCCGGCTTCGGCGAGGTGATGCGCATCGAGTCGATGAAGATCACCAAGAACGCCATCCTTTCTCGCAATCTCGCCGTGGTCGTGGACAAGGCACTGGTGATATGCCTGCCCGGCAAACCAAGCGGAGCCGTCGAGTGCCTGGGCTTCGTAGTCGGTGCGATTCCCCACTGCGTAGAAGTCCTTCAAGAAGTCCCGACTAGCTGTTGACCCGTTGTTTGGCAGTTACGCGCCAGCTCAAGTCGGAAGGGGATGCTTCACAAACGCGAACTCCTCGACGACCCGCCCACCTATCAGATGTTCCTGGATGATTCGTTCCAGGACTTCAGTGGTGCATGAGTGGTACCATGTGCCCTCCGGATAAACGACAGCAACAGGGCCACGGCAACACACGCGCAGGCAATTCGCTTTCGTGCGGAAAACAAGAGCCTGAGGGCCGACGAGGTTCAACTCCTTCAATCTGCGTTTCAAAAATTCCCAAGACGCCAGGCCCGCATCAAGCGCACAACACTTGGCCTCCGTCTGGTCGGCGCACAGGAAAATATGCCGGCGGATAGAGTTGATGCCTAGAGCTTCGACCGATCTGGTCAATTCAGAGTCCATTGCGGATGGATGAGCAGATCGCCCCTGATTCCGATCACTTGCCTGAACCGGACTTGGCAGATGCACCCTCGGCAGGCACCAGCAACTTCCGGTTGCTGTCGTCCATCGGATCATCCGGGCGTTCATAATCCCGCCAGAGCCAGCGCAACATTTCCGGCATCATGGCCCCGCCCTGCTTGTTTGAGTGCGCGCCAATCCCCCAACAGTAGTTCACGTCGTAACCTTTCTCAGTCAGCGCAACCACCATCTTGCGGTTCTGGGTGTGCCAGTCCCATTTGGGATCGTACTCACCACCACGACGCTGGCCCCGGTTGTCGTTCAAGCCGTCCTGGAGGAAAATGCGGATCGGCTTTCGCTCATGACCCCGGATCATGTCGGGGTAAACGTGGCCGCCACGGATATTCGTAAAGCTGCCGATGGTGCTGATCACCTTGCGAAATTGATCCGGCCGATGCCATGCAACGGTGAAGGCGCAAATCGCTCCCGAACTCGCACCAGAGATGGCGCGATCCTCCGGCTTTGCAGATATGTTGTAATCCTGTTGCAGAACAGGAAGCAGCTCACCAACGATCATTCTGGTGTAGTTATCGTTCAGCTCATTGTATTCGGTCGGGCGGTTGTTGATCCTGTCCCCCCAATCCTCCGATGAAGCTTCCTTCTGATCAGGTCTGCGCCCTGGATTGATGAACACCCCGATCGTCACCGGCATTTCGCGCCGATAGATCAAGTTGTCGAAGACGTACGGGATGCGGTAACTCCCCTCGAGATTCACAAATGCGTGGCCGTCCTGAAAGATCATCAGACAGGCCGGCTTCGCGGCGTCATACTGAACCGGGACATAGATCCAGTAGTTCCGGGTGGTGTTCGTGAAAACATTGCTGGGCAGCGTGAGCGGACCGATGACCTTTCCCTTCGGCACTCCTTCATGCGGCTGTGAATCCGGACCGAGAAGATACACGTCATCGGTTGGAGCAGCGGACGCGACCGGACCTGTGCTCAACAAGACAAAGAGCAGGCATACGAGCATGCGGAAATCCCACGCGGCACGACTCAGCGAAATCGAAAAAGTTTGGAGCGAGCCATTCCAGAGGTTTTGAGGAGCAACGTTCATCGTTGGTTAGGGAGTACCGTCACGCTACCCAGCCAGGAGATGCTTTCAAGACATCTTCTTGCAGTCATGGGTAAATGCCACCGGGTTGGGCTCCGAGCCCGAGGTTACCTTTCACCGGCAGGTCCAACAGGAGCAGCGATGCGGCTCACCCCGTGCCAATCAAAGCTCTATTTCAACGTTCCCAAGTACTCGACAAGATCGAGGAATTCCTGGGTGCTCAAGCTTGCTGCCAGGCCTTCCGGCATGTTTGAGACTTTCAAGGTCTCCCGTTTGGCAATCTTGTCTTTGGCAATTCTCTGAACCTGATCGCCTCCCAGCTTGAGTGTGAGGCTCTGGTCGTCCTCGGCTCCCACTACCCCCGAAAGTTCTTCTCCCTCCTTGGTGGTCACGTTGGTGGTCAGCCACTGCGGGGCAACCTCCTTGTTGGGATAAAGTACGGACTCGATGACCTGCTCACGCTTCAAGCGTTTGCTGACGTCGGTCAGTTCAGGACCAAAGTTGATGCCGAAATTCTGCACCTTGTGACAACTCGTGCAGACGCGCTCGAAAACGAATCGTCCCTCACGCTGCCTTCCGCCTTTCGTGCTCGAAATCTCCCCAACCAATCGCTGTTTGTCGGCTTCGCTCAATCCCTCACCGGAGATGAGCTTGTCGAGCTTGGATTTGACAAGTGCCACGCTTGGGTTGCCGGCCACATAACCAGCCAGGTAATCGCGACCAGCCTGATTGTCCTTCGCCAGTTCGCCCTTTTGATGCAGCGGTTTCCAGATGGGTTCCAGTGCAGCCAGCGCATGTTGCAATGTGTAGTCGATCCAGTAATCCAAAGGCTGTTTCGTGACTTCGAGCACAAGGTTCACCGCCTCCGGTGTCTCAATCAGACTCAACGCCCGCACTGCTTCGGTCCGAACCCGCGCATCCACGTCGGCGACCATCGGTTGAAGCAACTCCATGCCTTTGGAAACATAAGCCCACTCGTCCGAGAGAACTCGGACGGCCAGCGCGCGGGCATCGCGGCTCTTCGAGACAAGGGCGAGTTGCAGCACGCTGCGATCAACGGCGTGGTGCCCCGCGAGCACGAAGAGCGCCTCCAGCCGATGCTGATCCATTCGCGGGTCGTTGTTGTCGAGATTCGCCACCCAGGGGATCACCGCGTTGACCACTTCGGACGTCGGGCGGTCTCGAAGTTCCCGGCGAGCACGGTAACGAGTGCGAGGTTCATATTCCTTGAGTTGATTCAGCAGATCGGACACGGGCTTTCCAAACTGAGTGATGGGTGTCAGCAGCGGTCTGTTCTTGGCAGTCAGACGGTAGAGGCGTCCATGAACTTTGTCGCGATTCGGGTCGCGCTGCGAGTATTGCATGTGGCCGATGAGTGGATTGTGCCAGTCGAGGAACCATAACGCTCCATCGGGACCGATCTGCGTTTCACCGGGGCGGAAATTGCGATCTGTCGAGTTTACGAGATTCGGAAGCCGTTTACCCTTGAAGCCCGCGCCGTCATCGCCAATTTCCCATCGGGGAATGCCGTTCATGTTGATGACACAGCCATAGACAAACTGCCCCTGAACGTCGTCGGGGAAATGGCGTGAGTAGAGGAACTCACTTCCCAACGCCGGACGCATTCCTTCATTGTTGAAGACTGGATTCAGGCCCTTGCGCTGACCTTTTTGCGCGCCGCTCAACGGCGTGTCCCAGTGCTGCTGCGCAGTGGTGCCGTCACCGGCGATTCCCTGGCCCCAGAAATCATACACGTAACACCACGGATTGCCGTAACCCGGAGTGATGAAATGTCGAACGCGCCACGTGCGAGGATCGACAACAAACGCACCGGGAGTGTTGGCGTTGCGGAAGGCACCCCAGGGAGTTTCAAGCGTCGTGGACATCGCGACGCCCTCCAACCCGTGCAGCAGCCCGCCAGGCGACCACTCGAAAGCTCCCATCGTGTGATGAGTATCGTCCGACGCCCAGCCGTCGAGCATCTCAACCACCTGATCCGCCTTGTCATCGCCATCGGTATCTTTGAGGAATAGCAACCGGGGCTGGCTGATGACGAGAACGCCTCCGTTCCAGAACTCGAAGCCCGTTGGGCAGTGCAGTTTGTCGTAGAAAACTTTGCACTTGTCCGCCTTCCCGTCTCCGTCGGTGTCCTCAAAAATAAGCAGACGGTCATTGGGGCGGGGATCACCGGGTCGCCATTGAGGGTATGTAGGCATGCACGAAACCCACAGTCGGCCCTTGTTGTCGAAGTTGAGCTGCACGGGCTTGGCAAGCTCTGGAAAAGTCTCTTCGCTGGCGAACAACTTCACATCGAAGCCTGGCGCCACTTGCATCAGCTTCAAAGACTCTTCGCCGCTGACGTAACGGAGATCTTTCGGTTCGGAGTAATTCTGCTGCGGCACGCCAAAGCGTGTCTTCGGGATGACAAGCTCACCGGTGGTTCTGTCATCCACTTCCACAGAAACTGGCTTTCCCTGGGCCATGTCCCAGATGTAACGGTCGCGCACGGCTGTCATCGCCCTGACCTTCTTGTATTCGAGAGGGAACGTTTCGGTGTCCCACGTCCGACGTCCGCCATACACATACCAGCCGTTCAACATCCGATGGTCCTGCGAGTGAATCCACGACTTGTCCACCACCACCCGGCGCATTTGCCAGCCGTGGGCTATGTCGAGAATCTTTGGACTCGGCGCCCCAAAAAGCTCCACGTCCAGCATCTCACCGATGGCGCGATCCCCAGCCGCGTTGATGTGCGCTCCATTGATTGTGTATTGGGCGCCCGGTTCCTTGCTGAAAAGTTGCAACGTGGGCGCAAACAGATCCACCGACACCAGCTTGTGCTTGCGCGCCACATCGGCCACCGCGGTCGAGTAACGCATCAAATTTGCATTCAGAGTTTTCGCGTCCGGCAGCAGCGGATCGCCGGTGTCTTCATAAGCGATCGGAGTCACCAGGACAAAGCGGGCCTTGCCATTCCGGCCATATTTCTCCGTGTACTCGGTCATGAATTTCTCGTAATCCTGCTTGAACTTCTCAATCCCTGATTGACCCGCAAAAGACTCGTTGAAACCGAAGAAGCAGATGAACGTATCCGGACCAAAGATCTTCATGGGATCGTCGATCTTGGTGTAATCGTTTGGGCGTTGACGAATGCTCACTTCATCCGCGGGCCTGCCGAAGTTTCGAACCACCAGTTCAAGTTGGGGAAACCTGGCATGAAGCAGCGTCTCGAAATCGCCATAGAGCCCCTGCCGTTCCGCAAGCGAATTGCCTACGATTGCAATCCGCTCGTGGGTTTTGAGTTCGAGCGCCGGAGCAGCGGCAAGGGGGATTGTTAAAAGAAATCCTGCGGCGGCGAGCAAAGCGCGGACATTCCCGGGTGCAAAAAATCGATTCATGCCATGTTGTTAAGTTGAGCCTCGGACGAAGGCTAGAAAGAAGTGATTCAAGCCATCAAGTGTTGCGATTGAAATGGTGCGAGCCATCTCGTGACTGAACACCAGAGTTCCAGGATTGTTCCGCTCCCACCCCGAGCCATCGTTCGAGAGCAACGGTGAAAAATTACATCAAGCCCCGCCGAGAAGTTTCAGCACTAGCTTTTGCATCACAGGCAAGTTCACAAACGCACCAGGAGTCAGCACTTTCATGCCCTGATAATCCGGCTGGTCGAAATGGCCGCGCGCCGTGTTGACCGTGACCAGGCAATCCACTGGCACGGCCAGCGCACATTCAAGGAAGCGATTGTCCGGCGTGTGACGGATGACGGCCAGTTCCGTCAAGGGATAACAGGGCTGGACGGCAGACACGATGCGTTGCAGCAGTCCGGGATGTCCCGCGAGGACTTCCTGATACTCCTCAATCATCGCGGGCGAGGCCCAGGCGTGAATTTTTTCCGCCAGGCAAAGTTCCACGATCAAAGCCGCCGGGTTGATCGAGTTGGGCAGCGTGGCCAACTTAAGGACGCATGTATCAAGAACGACTTTCAAGGTAAGGCTTGGCACGCCGCAGGGCGAGGGAGCGTCGCTTCTTTTCCACGCAGGCTACTGCTTCTGCATCGGTCATCGCGCGGCCCGCATTGGCGCGATGTGCTCGCGCGAGTTCGGGCGAGAGTTTGAAACTCACGATTTTGCCGCCGACGATTGCTTTCGCTTGCATGCCTTGAAATCTACCTGACTGCTCCCACCTGACAAGCTGGATGCTCCGCTCCCTTCGGCTTCAACTGTGGGAAAAGGATCACGTCGCGGATGCTTTCCTGGCCGAGAAGCATCATGCACAGGCGGCCAATGGGGATGCCGCCCGCCGGGGGCATGCCGTGTTCGCGGGCGATGAGGAATTCCTCGTCGAGCCTTTGCTGTTCGCCGCGGGCCTGGTGCTCCAGCATGCAGCACTGGGCGATGGGGTCGTTCTGCTCGGTGTAGCCGGGTGAAATCTCCTGCCCGTTGATGAAGCATTCGAAGACTTCGACGGACGTCGGGATGCGAGGAGAAAGTTTAACCAGCGAGTGGACAGCTACAGCACCAGAACCGGTTGCAAACCCATGAGCACGGCGTTGACATGTTTCTCATTTGAGACTACTTAAAGTATCAAATGATCGCCACGTTAACGAAGCGACAGCCGAAAAAGCTCTCCAATGCCACCGCTCAACCCAAGAGCGTCCGGGAAAGGAACGAGAGAATCACTGGTCATGTGGTTAACTACTGCATTTACGGGACGATCGGGAAATCTGGCCCTTCGGAGTTTACCCCCTTCAGCTTGACCGAAGCGATCCGAGGAGGACTCCAGGTTCACGAACTGGACGACCTGCAAACCGCTCTGGCGATTCCGTTGAAAGAACTTGTCCCCAAGTTGGGGCTTTCCAAAGCCACTCTTCATCGTCGCAAAGAAACTGGAAGACTGGCTCCAGCCGTGTCTGATCGCGTGGTTCGCTTCGCCAGGTTGATGGGCAAGGCCATGGAAGTCCTAGAATCCGAGGAAAACGCGCGCGAATGGCTGACGTCGCCACAAATCGGTTTGGGTGGCGCGAGGCCTCTGGACTATGCCGAAACCGAAGTGGGAGCACGCGAAGTCGAGGATTTGCTTGGCCGCATTGAATACGGGGTTTATTCCTGATGCTGGAGGCGTGGCGCATCATTAAGCAAAAGCATGCAGCCAGGGCATTCTCCGGCGAAGGCGCGAAGAAAACTGGCGGGCGCTGGAATTCTCATGGCGTGCCGGTTGTTTACGCAAGCCGCACCAAATCATTGGCGGCACTCGAAACATTGGTCCATCTGAACCCGCCAGTCCGATTCCGATTCGCAATGTTTCGCATCTACTTCGACGACTCGCTCGTGGAAAGGCTTCCAAATGACAGGCTCCCCTGGGGCTGGCAGGCGGAACCTCCCGCCCCGTCGAGCAAAGCAATCGGCGACTTGTGGGTACGAGAAGCTCGTTCAGCTCTGCTGGAGGTTCCAAGTGTCATCATTCCCGGCGAATCTAATTACCTCATCAATCCCGCACACCCCGAGTTCAAAAGAATCTCGGTGGGCAAACCTGAGCCGTTTGCGTTTGACCCGCGACTGCTGGCATGAGGAATCTGCATCCGAAGGGTTGCAACAAACATGAATTGCTCCGCTCACTTCGGCTTCAACTGCGGAAAGAGGATCACGTCGCGGATGCTTTCCTGTCCGAGGAGCATCATGCAGAGGCGGTCGATGCCGATGCCGATGCCGCCCGCCGGCGGCATGCCGTGTTCGAGGGCGACGAGGAAAT
>SXMN01000262.1 GCA_005777315.1 Verrucomicrobiales bacterium | reverse complement strand
GCTTGGTGATGGCGTTCAAAAACCTCAAGCCTTGCCCTTCCTGAAGTCGCTGAACCACCGAAATTCACCAGAAATCAGATGCTCGCCATGGCCATTCAACTCTCAACTGTTTTCTCCAATGACTTTGTCACAGCCGTGGTGGATGCACTGCCCATAGGATCACGGAGATTGACAGCATCCGGCAGTGCCGTATTAGTCTTTGAGAAATCCTCCTTTCAGCAGCCACTCAAACCAGACGACCATGCATTATCTATGAAGACTTGCTCCATCCGAATTCCTCGCACGACTGCCCGCGCGAGCAGGCTCCTTATCGGATTCACGCTCATTGAGCTGCTCGTTGTGATCGCCATCATCGCGATCCTGGCGGGAATGCTTTTACCGGCGTTGAGCAAAGCCAAAGCCAAAGCGCAAAAAACCTTGTGCGCCAGCAACGGCAAACAGTGGGGGCTGGCCGTGAACATGTATGCCATCGACTTCGAGAATTCGTTTCCAGACAACCGCGACGGGGTCGGTTTTAGTTGGATGATGCCTTCGATGAGCAATTTTTGGAACAATTACCTGATCCGCAATCAACGGACGACCACAAAGTCGGAGCGGCCGCGCAACGATGTCCTCTTCTGCCCCACCGACGTCTGGCATCGTGTCGCGGAACGCGGCATGATCACATCTGACGCCGGAGCGCAACTGGTGGGTTACTTCTACCTGCCAGGCCGGCGCGCGGCGGATGCGGATGTCACCGGCGGGGCCCAGGGCACCGCGGAATGGTTCTTTCGCAAGAAGCTCAACGGACCCTACGGCTCGGCACCGATCTTGATCGACCGGCTCCAAGGCGTCGGCACAAAGACAACCAACATGTATGATGCACGGCTGAAGTGGACCACGGATTACGAGGGCAAGAAAGTTCTCACTGCGGTGCATCGAAGGACTGGAGGCGCTCCCGAAGGCGGGAATTTCACTTATGAAGATGGCCACGTGGAATGGGCTCCAGGTCAAAAAATCTCACTCGGTTCCGACTACGGTGGCTGGCAGATTTTCTTCAAAGTCCCCGTGGCCAGCCAATACTGAGGAGACCGTGGGATAGGCTACGAATGATGGCGAGCGCCACAGATGCAGATACGAGGCGCGAACGCGGGAGGATGCCCGCAGTGGCCTCTGACCAAGCGAGCAACGAAGCAGATGCGTCTGTGCCGCCGTCAAGATTTGTAGCCTATCCCACGGTCTCCTCAGTAAGACGACTACCACACTGATTTGCAGTTTCTTGCTCCGTTGTCGGTTTTGTTGCTTTGTGGGGTTCAGCAAATCCGGGCACTCTTGAGCGGTTGCTCTCACGCTCGATCGGGCAGTCTCGCATGTGATCATCCATGCTCTTCGTTCCACTCGGGGAGGGTTCCGTGACGAAGATCGAAGTTGAAATATCACTCGACATTGAATTTCAATCGACTCCGGAACATCTGTCAGAGGAGCATCCGGCGCTGAAAACCAGCAAGGTGAAGAGCGCGGATTCCAGAATACAAGACCACAATACCAGCCATGAAACGCCAGATATGGTGCATTACCGGAATTGTTTTTGGGGTGATGATGTTGATCTGCGCGGTGCTGGTTCCAGCGCATTTCCGGGCGATCGATCTCAAAGTCATCGAGCGGGCGGGCATCGGGACGCCTTCACTGATCCAATCCGGAGTGGACCTCGTCAAGCTGGACGAAACAGGAGCGGCAAGGATGGTTCGCCGCGCCGCGCGATTGCTCAAGATCGATGGTCACGATGAACTTGGGGTTTACGTTGCAAGGGCAGCCAGGCTTCATGGGGCTCCCTCACGGAATGTCGATTCACTGCCCGGTCCGGTCAGGGACATCCTGAGTCTTACCAATGCCCGCCCAATCATCGAGTCACTTATCGATGGCGAGGTCCGCCATCGGGTGGTTGCCGGACTGAAGGCATCATCCCGCCCTGCTGTCCATGAGCTTCTGAAGAACATGGCGCTGACCAACACAACTCAGTTTCCGCCGGCCAACTCCGCCGCCGGACAGCCTTTGGAAACGGCAATCACCCTGGCGGGGCTACTTGTGCAGACGGATTCCATTTCATCCAGCTTCCGTGACAAGCTTGAATTTCTCTCAAAGCACGCCAATGGCGGCGGCAGTATTGCTTTGTTGGAGATGGTTTACCTCGACTTGTTTTCGCTGGGTAAACGATTGGACTGGTCCCAACTCACAGCGTTGATGCGACGGATCGACACCACCATCACTCTCCAGAGTCTGGCCAGCTCTGTCCGTGCCTCCGGCGATAGATTCCCGTTGTTGTATTCCGCCGCCATCCTCATGGACCAACCGCAACCGTTGGCAACGTTCCTGGAAACATTTCCAGCATCGGCCCTGGACGATCTCTCAAAGGCGCTTTCGCTTGGCCGCGGTTCGTTGATGGAACTGATGCGGCACCAGAAGCGTATTTACTCGCCCACCTGGCGCGAGAAGATGACCGGTTATGATCCATTTGGAGCGTTCTTCTACCTGATACTGCCCGGCTGTGGGAGCGCTCCTGGCGCATGGATGATCTTTCGCTGCGTGTTGTTTCTGGGTGGAGCCTCTCTCCTGGCGTTCGGCGTGGGAAGCCTTGCGTTCACCGCTTCAGGCGAGGATCCGGTGAGCCTGGATCGCTCGCGTCTTGCTCAAACGGTCTGCCTGGCGCTCTCACTCTTCCTCGTCCTTTTCGCTTCATGGGAGCCCTTTATCGTTTCCCAGACTTCCCAAAAAGCTGAATTCCCCATCCGGGTGCGGCTCCCGATGGTAGGCTCCTCGTCCGTTTCCAAACTGCAAACCTCAATCCAGCCTGTTATGACCACTGCCACACTCACATCGCTCATCGTCTTCTTTGTGCTGCAAGCCCTGATCTACATCTGGTGTCTTGCGAAGATCTCTGAAATTCGCCGCCAGACGGCGGAGCCAAAATTGAAGCTGCGGCTGCTCGACAATGAGGAACACCTTTTTGACGCCGGCCTATACCTGGGCTTCGTCGGAACGATCATCTCGCTCATCCTCGTGTCGATGGGGATCGTCAAGCCGAGCATCATGGCCGCATACTCTTCGACCTCGTTCGGCATCATCTTTGTTTCGATTCTCAAAATCTTCCACCTGCGCCCGCTGCGCCGCCAACTCATCATGGAAAGCGAAGTCCAGCCATGAACCGTTCGATCCTTATTGTCATCTGCGATTTCCTGCTCATCAGCCTGGTTGCTTTTTCCAATTTCGATGACGATTCGATGAATCGGAGTGGGGAGAAGATCGACGCCACCACGAGTCCTTCGCCCGTGGCCAGGGAGACCGTCGCGCGGGAGATGATGAGCGTCCTGACCGCCGCCCTGGACGAGGAGCGCCAGAATCGGCAGGCATTGACCTCTGACCTCGACCGGTCTCGTGCCACCACTGAAGAAACACAGACCCTCCTGACTGAACACAAACAAGCCTTGCAGCAGGTCGGGGAGAATCTTCAACGAGCAGAGGCGGACGCACGCCGCATCGACGAGGAACGAACCGGCCTCGTTCGGCAGATGGAATCTTCCAGACACAACATCGAATCGCTCCAGGCATCTCTGGCGGACACACGATCCGAGGCCAGCCTTTCCCGCGGGCAAATCCAGGCGCTGCAGTCCGACTTGAAGAAGAAGCAATCCGAGGCCGAGTCGCTCCGCAAACAGGTTGCGGATTTGGAGAACAGCCGCAGCAATGCGCTTGCTGCCAAACAACAGCTCGACTCCAGATTGCAGGCGGCCGAGGTCGAAACACGCGTGACGAAGGAACAGCTCAACACACTGCGGGTTGAGAAAGCCCGACTTCAGGACACCACCGAGAAGCTGGCCACCGGTGTCACGGCACTGGCCGAAAGCTCCGCTGTCCTCACCCAGGAGATCCGCGAGCACCGTCCTCTGGCAGCCAACGCGATCTTCGCTGAATTTACCCGCAACCGGATTGACACCCATTTGGTCAGCCTTCGCGCCGGACCATTCACCCAGGATGTCAGGCGTGAGTTGAACAGCCAGAGCATCCTGGTTTCATCCGGGACCAACACCTTTTATGCGATTTATCACGTACTCAACACGCCGCTGACCCTCTGGCCGCCGGGCACCGAATGGCACGGTCTGACCGGGACGATCAGCCGCGGATTTTTCTCCTATCAGGTCGCGCGCGTCGGCTTCCTCGCCGAGGATCCCCGTGTCATGGTCATCCCGGTCGAGGCCGCCCAGGTGGAAAAACTGGGAGCAAAGGTTTACAAAATCGCGCCTGATCCTTTCCGGTTTCAAGAAGCGGTTCTGGTGGGAGCCAACGACAGTTACTACGGCGAATGCAAATTCCAGATCGACGCCTCCACACCGCAATACGTGAAGATGGACCGCAGCATCTTTCGCGGCATCATCGGAAAGTTCAACCCGTCGCGCGGCGACCTGGTTCTCAGCAAGACGGGCGAACTTCTAGGCATCATGACGAGCAACGAGTACTGCGCCGTCCTCGAAACCATCACCCCCGCCTTCACTCTTCAATGCGGCGACACTCTCAAGACTCAACGCGCGGGAGAGAAATTGACACAACTTCAAAACCGCCTGACGAAACTGCCATCCCAGCTTCAATGAAAATCTTTTGAAGCGACTTAACCAACGAGAACCGTTGCACAGGCGGCCATCATTGAGTAGAACTCCGTCGATCTCCAAGACGACACCACCTATGAACACATCGGCGACGAAATGGATCATCGAGGCGGATTACCTTCAGGCCTGCAATTGTGATTATGGTTGTCCCTGCGAATTCTCCGCCCCGCCCACTCTCGGCTACTGCGAAGGCATGGGCGCCTGGCAGATCAACCGTGGCAACCTGGGAGACACCCGACTCGATGGGCTCGGGTTTGGTTTCGCAGCGCGCTGGCCCAAGGCTATCCACGAGGGCAACGGCACCTTGGCCCTCTTCGTGGACGAGCGCGCCATTACTGCGCAGCGTGAAGCCCTGCTCACCATCTGCAGCGGCAAGGTTGGTGGGCTGCCATTCGAGATCCTTGTGACTACGTTCTCCAGGTTCCTCGAACCGCAATTTGTGCCGTTCAAGTTCCACCTGGATGGTCGCAGCAGCAGCGTCGAAGTCGGCAACGCCATGAAGGTTGGCATGAAACCGATCAAGAATCCCGTCACAGGCGAAGCAGAGGATGTTCGCATCAATCACGGTACCGGATTCATCTTCAAGGAGGCTGAATGTGTCTCCGCGGACGAAATGGTAATCACCGCCGGCGAATTGACTTTTTCCTGGCCCAGGAAAGCAGGCTTCGTCACCAGGATTCGTTATTCAAATTGAACCTGGAATCCATTCTCCGTCGTGACCGTTTCATCCTCCTTGCAGGACTGGCAGGCATCACCGTCGTTTCCTGGGCCTACATGGTTTATGAGGCTCGCGCCATGCAACTGACGGGAGTCTGCCAGTGCTTCGGAATGAGGATGTCCGGCCCCGACACGAACCCGTGGTCGGCAACAACGCTGCTCCCGCTGTTTCTCATGTGGTCGGAGATGATGGTGGCAATGATGATCCCGACGGTCGCGCCGATGATCTTGACCTTTGCTCTGGTGAATCGCCGTCGTCGCGAGCAGGAGCGGCCCTTCGTGCCGACTGCCATCTTTCTGGCCGGTTACGTCGCAGTGTGGACGCTTTTCAGCGCGGTCATCGCAGTCGCTCAATGGGTGCTGCACGGCGCGGCATTGCTTACGCCGATGACGGAAAGCCGGAGCGCGTGGCTCGCCGGAGGATTATTGCTGATGGCGGGTGCTTTCCAGTTCACACCCTCAAAACAAGCCTGCCTGCGAAATTGCCGCTCACCGCTTGACTTCATCATGGCCGGCTGGCGCGAGGGCAGCGCCGGAGCATTCAGCATGGGATTCCGTCACGGCGCCTACTGCACCGGGTGTTGCTGGGCGTTGATGGCCTTGCTCTTCGTCCTTGGCGTCATGAACGTGCTCTGGATCGCGGCGATCACGGCGCTGGTGCTCATCGAAAAAGCCATCCCCCGGGGAGAATGGCTCGGCCGCTGCGCAGGCGTGGGATTAATGGTTTGGGGAATCTGGCTCCTTGTAAATGCTCCGGATAATCCGATGGCGGAACTTCCTCTCCAATAAGGGTCACTTAGCCGCTGACTTCACGGACACATCCAGGCAAACGCCTTCCTTGGTGCTGCGCGCAAAGATGCGTCCGTTGCTAACCGCCGGACTGCTCCAACACTTGCCGTCGATCACATCCACGCGGGCGACTTCCTTATACTCTTTTTGATCGGCCTCGATGAGCACAAGCTGACCGGCATCTCCCAAAGCGAGAATGTGTCCGTCCACGAGCAGCACATTGCCTGCACCGAATCCTTCCTTCGCCCACATCTCCTGCCCGGAAGCAAGCTGGATGCACTTGAGCGGGCCGTCGCCGTATTCCTTGAAGCTGAACATGCCGTAGAGATAACCCTTGTGGTACACCGGCGTGCTCCAATGGTTTACCACCGGCTTGTCCCCCGTCTTGCGCCACAGCTCGGTGGCGGTGAACGCATCACCGGTCTTCGCAATCTTTACAGCGGCGGCTCCAACCCCATAGCCCGCCGAGCAATAAACGATGTCCCCAGCCACAAGCGGGGAAGCGGCTGTGGAAACATTGAAGCGAAATGAGTAGCGCCACAGTTCCTTGCCGGAGTCGGGTGCCAGGGACAGCAGTCCTTTTTGCGTGAAGAAAATGATCTGGCGCACTCCGGCGATCGTAGCTGGCACTGGTGTGGCATGAGTGATCTTGTCATCGTGCGCCTTCCAGACCACACGGCCATCGGTCTTGTCGATGCCAAGGAATGCCTGGCCAACGCCACCGCCGCCTACGAACAGGAGGTTCCCATCAATCAGCGGCGAGGCGGCGTTCTTCCATGTGATATTCTTCCCATCATGATCTTTGATCAGGTCCTTGGACCAAATCTGAGTGCCCTTCCCTGCATCAAGACAATGGAGGACCAGGTCCGCATTCATCGCATAAACTCGGCCGCCATCCACGGTTGGCGTGGAGCGAGGCCCGTCCCCGCCCTTGTTATCCGTCTTCCCCTGGTTCCCGCCGTCATGACCGTAAAGAGCCACACCAATCGACTGCGCCCAATCCTCCTTGCCCGTTTCCGCATCGAAGGCTACCAGCACCTCGCGCAGCGCCCCTTCGACATCTCGCCCCATGATCGTGAACACTTTTCCACCAGCCACCGCAAAAGAGCTGAAGCCATTTGGAGTCGGCGTTTTCCAAACGAGCCTCGGACCATTCTGTGGCCATTGCTTGAGGATCTTCTCGCCGGACTTGCCGTCGTGGTTGGGGCCACGGTACTGCGGCCAGTCATCCGCCCCCGCCGATGTGATGGTCAGAATTCCCGCGGCAAGAGCCGCAGACTTAAGTTTAGCCAAAAATTCAAGCGTCATAGTCAAATGCGTTATTCGGGCCGGAAACTAATCGATTACTGCCAAACGGCAAGTGCAAGGAAGCGCCAATGAACGGGTCAGGGTCTTCGTCAAGCTTTCTGATTACTCCCACCTCGCCGCAGTGGGCTTTGCCGGTCGAGCCAAAGCAGGCACTGGTCACGAGCATTAGGGTGCGATTAAAAGCGGGTGAGGCCGCGCCTGGGAGCGCTGGCATCCTTGCCGGCAATTTATCTCTTCGGGCACTCGTCCACACTCGCTTAAGATTGCCAAAGCGCGGCAGCTCCGCTCCTATCTCAACGGAAAAAAACCTGATAACCACTTGAAGAATAATCAGACTCTCAAGGACTCCACCGCCAATCTCAGCTACGAAGCCAAGGTGAAGAACATTGGTGCGAGGATATTTTGGCTGAACCACCGACTCTTGAAACCAAACCCATGGCCATAAAAAAATCCGACCTCTACTCCTCCCTCTGGGCCTCGTGCGATGCACTCCGCGGCGGCATGGATGCCAGCCAATACAAGGACT
>SXMN01000261.1 GCA_005777315.1 Verrucomicrobiales bacterium | reverse complement strand
GCTTGGTGATGGCGTTCAAAAACCTCAAGCCTTGCCCTTCCTGAAGTCGCTGAACCACCGAAATTCACCAGAAATCAGATGCTCGCCATGGCCATTCAACTCTCAACTGTTTTCTCCAATGACTTTGTCACAGCCGTGGTTTGTGGGGCAACAAGCCGGCTGAGGCCGTTACTCCAAACACCCTTGAACGGGAGCTTCGAGAGTCAGGAGTCCGGCTTCAGGCGGTCTGCATCCAGATGAACGGGAGACTGGCCTACCTGCCCGACTTTTTGTAACTCTTGCGCCGCTTGTCCTCGGTCTTCTGAAACTCTTTTTCGGCGTTCTGAATGCCGAGCAACTGGCTGCGTTCCTGGTCGGCAACCATGGCTGCTTCTTCCGGAGTGTGGAGTACGCGTGCTCTCATCATGACGACAAGTTCGGTGCGGTCATTGCGGTCATTCTTGGATCGAAATAGAGCGCCAAAACCCGGAATATCCTTTAACACCGGCACTCCAGAGCGGCTCTTGGATTTGGTTTCAGTGATGAAGCCGCCCATCATGATGGTTTGTCCGTCACGCACCGTGATCGTGGAAGATGCGGATCGGTCATTCACGATCGGGTTGGGATTTCCGTCGATCACCACATCCCGGCCCAGGCTTGAAAATGTCTGTTCAATCTCCATGACGACGTAACCCTCCGGTGTGATGTAAGGTGTGACTCCCAGGTCGAATCCGACAGGAAGACGCTCGACGATGGACTGATTGCCGAGGCCACCTCCACCGCCAACGCCTCCGTAATAGCCACCGTAATTGTATGAGCCGGTGACAAAGGGCACGGTTTGGCCCACGAAAAAGCTGGCGGGAATCGCGTGCGAGGTCTGGATGCGCGGCCTTGAAATGATGTTTGCCGAGCTGTTTTCCGCCAGCGCTTTCATGGCAACCTCGAATTCGTTATTCACCGATCCAAAGTAACTCAGGCCGCTGGGAAGTGATCCGGCAAGATTGGTCACACCGCTGAGGAAGGATCCGCCACCGTTGTTGAATCCGCCGCCGCCTGTGAAGTCATCGCCGAACTTGCGAGGGTTCTGGACCAGGCTCATGCCGAAATTGAGAGAGTCGCCCAGATTGACTTCAAACACCACCGCCTCGACGAGAACCTGGGCAAGCAGCACATCAAGCTTGGCAACGATGTTGGTGATCATCGCCATGTCCTTCTTATGCGCGTAGATCAGCAGTTTGTTGGAACGCGGATCGGGCTGGATGCGCGCGTCTTCGAGCAACTGGATTTCTTCGCCGCCCGGGCGGGCCGCGCGACTGACGATCTGCTGGAGACGATTTTGGAAGCTGCTTTGCGCACCTCCAACACTTCCAGGCTGCGCCACCTGTTGCGGGGTCACGTTGCGGCCACCCGCGCCATATCCTCCGCTGCCGTAGCCGCCACTACCGTAGCCGCCGGCCCCTCCCGCACTGCCCAGCCGACCACCCGTACGTGAACCAGTGGTGCGTCCGCCCCCCCGCAGTCCACCTGCGGTGCCGACGCCCGTGCCAAGCCCACCCGAGCCTCCCACTCCGGTGCCGGTTCCCGTGACGGCTCCTCCTCCACTTCCCCCGACGAGCGAACTCATGGTGTTGAAGAAATCCTCCACACGACCGTATCGGATGGGGATGATTTCCAGGGTATAGTCAGACTCCTTGATCGTATCGACCTTCTCGATCAGTTCGAGCATCCGTTTGATATTCGAGGTGTAATCACGGATGACGAGAGTGTTGTTGTTGTCGAAGGGAGTGATGCCGTTGGGCACTTTGCTGAAACTGGCGAGCAACTGGGCGGCGTCGCTGGGAGCGATCACTTTGAGTTCAATGACCTGTGTCACGAAATTCTCGGCCTCGGTGTAATCCCCTGTGGCGACCTTGCCAAGAGCAGCACCCTCCGCCGGAGCATCCTGTTTGGGAACCGCTTTCACAAACTTGTCGCCGGCTGGTATCATCGCCACGCCGTTCAACGCGAGTGCCGCATCCATCGCGAAGACCGCCTCGCGGCGGGTCCACGCAGTTTGTGCTTTCAGGGTGATGGCCGAACCCTGTCCGACAGCGAGCGAGTTTGGTCGCAGGATGGTACGGCCCGAGATCAAGGAGTAGAGGTCAAAAAACTGATCAAGTGGCATGTTCTGCACTTGCAATGTGTCTGTGCCAAGCACCTGGTCTGGATCGGGTAACCCGTTTGCCGTGGTGGCCGTCGCGGGGAGCGTAGCAGGCGCGTTGGTGGCGGGCTTGCCTGCCGGGCCGGGCATGACCACCAGAGGCGGCGGTGTTCGTGTCGCTCCCGGAGTTGCGCCCGGAGGAGGGGCACTCGGCGTCGTTGCTGGCGTGGTTCTCTGAATGGTACGCACGCCGGGAGAGGCTGGTGCGGTGACCGAAGGGATGGGTGTGGGAACCGGAGCGGTCTGGGCAGAAGCAGTTCCCGATGTCGGAGTCGCAGATTGACCGGCGACGGGAGTTCCTGCGGGAGCTGCTGAAGGCGCAGGAGCCTGGACGGAAGTTGAGTTTGCCGCAGGTGCTGGGGTTGTTGTCGGAGTTGCAGCAGCAGGCGTTGTTGTCGCGCCTCGCACTGGCCGTGTTGGAATGACGGTGCCAGGAGCAGCCGCATTGGCGGGTGGCGTCGCGCTGGCGGCTGCAACAGCGGTACCTGCCGTTGGATTGGCGTTGGTCATCGCCTGCCTGAGTGCTTTGCGCATGTTCTCCACCTGTTGGGTGGTTCCTGATGACTCGGTGGCGGCGGGTGCTGCGGCGGTGGGCGCCGTGTCGGTTGGTGCCGGCGTGGGTTGCCCGTGAGCGGCGGCGCCAATCAGGCATGCGACAAGAAATATGATCCAAGTTTTCACGATGAGTGGAGAGAGTTCAAAGCTGTTTGTGAATGGCTTGATGAGGTTGCCGGAAATCGGACCTGGCATGGTTCAGTTCTTGTTTGTGTTGGGCCCGCCTGGCTTGGGTTTGGTCGGCGCGGGATTATTGGTGCCGGTCTTTGTGATGGCTGTTTTCGATGCGCTCCCGGCTGGTTGTGTTCCCGGCCTCGCTGCCGCGGCGTTTGTATTCCTGGCCGCGGTCGAAGGAGCTTTCACAGCGGGCTGGGGAGCGACCACTGGTGCTGCTTTGACTGGCGGCTGTTTTTGATAACTGGCGATGAGAGTGACTTTGCCGGCGATGCGCGTTGGCGCTTGCGGCGGATCCGGGCTGAGCGTCATGTCCCAGACGCGGATCAGGGAATTTGTTGAGGTCAGGCTCACAAGGAAACTCACGAGTTCTTCCGTGGTGGAAGTAACACTGACTGTGAACCCTTGTTCCTCGAAAAACTGGTTGGTTTGAGCGGTTATCAATCTGGAGACGGGTTCGCTCCGTGTGACGGTAACGTGATTTTCCTGGGCGAAATTCAGCACTGTGTTGGCGAGATCCAATTCCTGGTTCTCCGGAACGACGCGCGAACCCTGGCTTTCGAGATCCCGCAGGCGGGCCTGATACAGATTCACCCTCCCCACCTCCGTCTGATATCGCGCCAGGGTTCGTTCGGCTTTTTCCTGGTCGCTCTGGATCTTCTTCCAGTCGCTGAACCGGGGCCACACCAGCCAGATGTTCAGAATGATGAACACGACCAGCCCAACACCCGCGACGAGGCGGCGCTCCTGGGGACTCAGATTCAATTGTGATGTGGCGCTGCTCATTGGCCGGTGGCTGATTTGATGTCGCAATTCACCTGCCATGTGATCTGCTGACCTGCGCCGGGTCGGGTGATCGGCAGATCGACCCGCTTGAACACCGTCTTGCCATCCAGTGTTACTTCCTTGAGATCGCGGACATAATCCGTGAGCGTCGTCCGAATATCCGACGGCGCGGTTCCAGCAAGAGTGATTTTTTGCCCTCGAGAAAAATTGAACGAAGTCAAAGTGGCGCTCTCCGGAAGCTTCTCGGCGACGGTGCGGAACGTATCCAGCGCGGCATATTTCAGGTCGAGCTGGCTCTGCAGGACATCGATCTTTTCCTTGAGCTTCATGGCATTGGTGTAACTGCCGCTCAGATTTCTCACCTGTTTCTCGACGCCATCCTTCTGCCAGCCCATTACAAACAGGACGGCAAAGTAAACCAGCACGCCCACGATATAAGTCCCGATGACCGCGCCCAGTCCGGTCATCCAGAGTTTGTCCACGAACTGTTGGCGGTAACGGTTCGCAAATTCCACCGGCAAAAGATTGGCCTGGGATTCGCCGCGAGCGGCACGGCTCGCGGCGAGTTCGGCAAGCGCCTGTCCGGCGACGGGTGTCGTGACGTTTGTCGGAGCGCCAGTCCATTCGCTCAAGGTTTGCTGCCACCCGGAAGCCACCGCTTCCTCGGCCACGAGATGCGCTCGTGCTGGAGCTGTCAGCCAGCCTTCGATTTCCCCGGCCCAAGCCGTCTTGTTTAATTGCTCGACCAGCGCCACCGGAGCCTGGGGGCCGGTTGGGAGATGAATCAGTTGGAGTTGCTGCAATGTTGAATTGCACCACCACGCGGCCAGGCAGAGTGTCTGGCGCTCCTCGACCGATGGGAAGAGCCACACTCCGTCCTCGGAAACCGGCGTCGTGAGCAGCAAATGGAGTTGGGGAAGCTCCAGCCGGTCAGGAAGGAAGCGGCCGGTTTCGAGCTGACCAAGGAATTTCTCCACCACGTCGCGCGCCATGATGATGACGATCACTGTTTGCGAGTTTTCATTTCTCCGCGGCAGCGGTTCGATGCTCCAGACGATCTGGTTGACCGGGATCGGCGAGAGCTTCTCCAGCTGGAACTCGACCATCGAGGCTAGTTCCTTGGAGTCAGCGAGTGGCAGTTGAATGACTCGCAGGAACACTTGATCCGCTGGGAGCCAGGCAATGTTCAGCCGCCGCTGGAGGAGGGATTTTCGTGTGAGTTGCGCGGGCAACGTCTCGCTGACGAGCGCCTTCACCTCCGAGGCAAGGGCGATCTGGCGTCCGGTCAGATTGAACTGCCACAAACGCCGGCTTTCCGAACGGGTCTCCAGTACGTTGCAATAGTGATGGGAGCTTTTCTTCACGGATTAACCCTTGGTGTCGTCGATGAGCGCGCTGAGGTGTTCTTCGCTCTGGGTGACGCGCAAAACCTCCTCGATCGTCGTGAGGCCCATGCGGACTTTCTTCCACCCGTCATGTCGCAATGTGCGCATGCCGAGCTCCATCGCGCGTTGAGCAATGGTGCTGGCCGCGGAGCGCTGGAGGATGAGAGATCGCAGAGGCTCTGAGAGCACCAGAAGCTCGTAAATCCCGAGCCGGCCCTGATAGCCAAGTTCCCGGCATTCCTGACAACCGGCACCGCGCCAAAACTTCGCCGTCTCGATCTCATCCTCAGGAAAGCCGATCTTGCGAAGGTAATCACGTTCAACCTTGTGCTCGACCTTGCAGTGTTTGCAGATGGTCCGGACGAGGCGCTGGGCGAGAACAGCCTCGACCGACGACGCCACAAGAAACGGCTCGATGCCCATGTCGATCAACCGCGTGAATGCGCTTGGGGCGTCGTTCGTGTGCAACGTGCTGAAGACCAGATGGCCTGTCAGCGCCGCGCGAATGGCGATCTCGGCGGTCTCCAGATCGCGCACTTCACCGACCATGATCACGTTTGGATCCTGACGGAGAATGTGACGCAGGCCCATGGCGAAGGTGAGCCCGATGTCAGAACGGACCGCGATTTGATTGATGCCTTTCAGCTCGTATTCGACGGGCTCTTCAATCGTGATGATGCGTTTGGTGACGGAGTTGATCGAAGAGAGGAACGCGTAAAGAGATGTGGATTTTCCAGCGCCAGTTGGGCCGGTGACCAGCATGATCCCGTGCGGCTTGACGACGATTTCGCGAATCGCGTTCTCCTCGGCGGGATCAAAGCCAAGTTTGTCGAGCGTCAGGAATATCTTGCCGCGGGTCAGCAACCGCAACGAAACGCTCTCACCATAAACCGTGGGGACGGTCGAAACACGGATGTCAATTTCCTCACCCTTGATGCGGACGTTGATTCGGCCGTCCTGGGGCAGGCGTTTCTCGGCGATGTTCATTCCGGCCATCACCTTGATGCGCGAGATGATGGCGGCCTGATAACGCTTGAGCTGCGGCGGCATGGGCGTTTGATGCAGGATGCCGTCGATGCGGTAGCGGATGCGCAGCTCGTCCTCGGCGGGCTCGAAATGAATATCCGTGGCGCGATCCTTGAACGCTTCCCAGACGATCTGGTTGACAAATTTGATAACGGAAGCCTCCTGATCGCTCTCCGTGATTTCTTTGTCCTCTCCAACAAGAAGTTCGAGCGGCTCATCTTCATCCATCTCGCCGAGCGTTTCGGCGCCGACTCCGTAAAACTTCTTCAACGCCTTCTCGATTTCCTCCTTTGGAGCGAGTGCGAACTGGACAGGGCAGCGTGCATCGAACTGCACCGCGGTCAGCAGCGAGGCGTCGAACGGATTGCTCACAACCACTTGCAGCGTGCCGTCGGTGGTGGCGGTGGGCAACACGGTGTGCTGGAACGCCACCTTCGTGGAGATGCGCTTCTGGATTTCAGGACCGATGCTCAGGCGCTGCAATTCGAGGAAAGGCCACCCAAGCACCAAGGCCAGCTTCTGAAGCAACGCTTCCTCGGAAAGCCCAGCCTCGCGTCCTATGAAGTTGATCAGGGATTCCTGCGAGCCGTTCTCCGCCGCGACACGCCAGGCCTTTGACCACTCTTCAAACTGGGAGGTAGTGGCCAGCCCGGCCTGGGCAAGCACGTTTTTGATCGATACAAACGCCATTATTTCCTGTGTCTCATTGCGACGGTAACTTCAACACGGCAGGCTAGAGAAAGTTCCTGGACGGGTCAAAAGATATTGCCAGCCGCCATTGGTGTTGGGGTGCCTCCCGAAGCCGGTAACGAGAAAACCTCAAGACCGGGCGTGGTGCCGGAACGCGGAATTCCGCGCTCCACTACCTCCAACTTGTGAATGCGCGGGAGGCGCAACACAAGTTGGTGAGCACGTTTTTGGACCTCCATTTCCAGAATGGATCTGGGTGCGAGGCGAACAGGAATGGTATGAATTATCCGGGCTGTTATTCGACGCGAGAGCCAACCGACCGCGACCGGCGAAGCCCGAACAAACTTAAAGCACCGACTGCTCCCGCGAGGAGATAAAGCGTATTGCCGCCATCTGAGACTTCCAAGGGGAGCGAATTGCCAAAGATGAACCTATATCCATAGGACGTTTGATCTTCCTGTTCCGGGAAACTCTGCACCCCATTAAAACCCACCAACTCACCGAAAGTCCGACCACCTTCCACAAAATCAATGATAAAACCGGCCTGCTCATTGGCGAATGCCCAGTACACAAACGGATCCAGTGAATCCAGATGATCATGCACCTCCAGAAGTGACCCTTCCACTCCTTCAGCCGGTGGTAGGTCTTCGATTTCTTCTCCGGGTGCCACCTTGTCCCATCGGATTGTGAAATCCAACCGGACGTTCGAGTCTTCGTTTATGGTGTAGGAAAGCGCGCTCGCGGACAGGGTGCATGCTAGTACTCCGTCAGTCATCAAATGAGGGGTAAAGTTTCTTGAGTTTGACGCGGGCATCGTCGGTGGTGAAACGCCAGTTGATTTTGGAAGAGGGCTGATTGCGACGCCGGGTCCAGGCGGCGATCTCTTGGCGCAGG
>SXMN01000260.1 GCA_005777315.1 Verrucomicrobiales bacterium | reverse complement strand
GCTTGGTGATGGCGTTCAAAAACCTCAAGCCTTGCCCTTCCTGAAGTCGCTGAACCACCGAAATTCACCAGAAATCAGATGCTCGCCATGGCCATTCAACTCTCAACTGTTTTCTCCAATGACTTTGTCACAGCCGTGTACTGAGGCGGAGATGTTGCAAAATGGCCCTTGAGTTTTTCGACTGCTGTGGCCCAAGGTTCGACCATCTCTCGTGCCTATGACCATTCTCAAAACTCTGCCATTGTTGTTGCTTCTTCCATCAGTGCTCCTTGCTGTCGGGGAACCCAAAGAAATCCTGCTCTGGCCTAATGGCGCTCCTGGCTCCGAAGGCAAGATTGGCAGGGAGGTCGTCCAAATTGCGGCCAACGGCGAGCGCAATGTCTGGAGCATCCACGCTCCGAGTATCACCCCATTCATTCCCTCAAAAGACAAGGCGACCGGGGTGGCGGTGATCATCGCGCCGGGGGGAGGACACCGGTTGCTTTGCGTGGATCACGAAGGTTACAACGCTGCGAAGTGGTTGAGCGATCGAGGCATCGCGGCGTTTGTGCTCAAGAACCGGCTGGCTCGGGAAACAAACTCGACCTACAAAATCGATGGGGAAGCGCTCGCGGATACGCAGCGCGCGATCCGGCTCGTGCGACAGCGGGCGCAGGAATGGAACATCAACCCTCGACGCGTCGGCGTAATGGGCTTCTCAGCAGGAGGCGAGCTGGCATCGCTCGCGAGCTTGAGGTTCGATGCTGGAAATGAGAACGCCCCGGACGCGGTGGACCGCCAGGGCTGCAAACCTGATTTTCAGGCGCTGATCTATCCAGGACGTTCCGGAGACATCCGACCAACAACGAACTCGCCTCCTGTGTTTCTCGCCTGCGGCTACAACGACCGGTCCGACATTTCTCGCGGACTGGCTGAAGTTTACTTGCGCTTCAAGGAGGTCGGCGTGCCCGCGGACCTGCACATTTACTCGGCGGCTGGACATGGCTTCGGTGTGCGCTCGAATACCAAAGGCTCCGTCGGCGGATGGCTGGCGCGCTTCGAGGACTG
This sequence comes from Verrucomicrobiales bacterium, assembly GCA_005777315.1. Classification (GTDB taxonomy): domain Bacteria; phylum Verrucomicrobiota; class Verrucomicrobiia; order Limisphaerales; family F1-12-MAGs170; genus F1-120-MAGs170. The sequence goes on along the minus strand of SXMN01000260.1, from coordinate 11,483 downwards.
GCTTGGTGATCGAAACTTCTTAAGCAAGCCCGATGCATCACGGAATGCGCCATGAACACGACCGTCCAGTAGTTGGCATTTCACCAGCCTTTGCCAATGCACTCATTCACGCCACGCGGGCGCGCATTCGCTCGCTGCTGATTCGGAATGAGCGTTTCAGGGATGCTCGCAGACGAACAACACAACCAACATGAGAGGTAGAAACATGAAAAAACAAACCCTGCTCACCATCATCTCATTAAGCTGCGCGCTTATCGCCAGCGCAGCGGAACCCAAAGACGAAATCATCGCCGCGGCCAAGAAGCTCGGCGAGCAGCCGAACTACAGTTGGAAGACAACGGTCGTCGTGCCCGAGAGCGCGCAATTCAAGCCCGGCCCCAGTGACGGCAAGACGGAGAAGGACGGTTTCACGTTTGTCACTTCAAGTTTCGGCGACAATACGACGCAGACGGTGCTCAAGGGCGTCAAAGGCGCGGTCACCGGACAGGATGGCAGCTGGCAATCGCTGGAAGAAGTGGAGAAAGAGGAAGGCTTCGGGCGTTTCCGCGCGATCGTGGCGCGCAATCTCAAGGTCCCCGCTGTGCAAGCTGCCGATCTGGCCGCAGGTATCAAAGAACTGAAAAAGGATGGAGACACATACTCGGGTGATCTAACGGAAGACGCCGCCAAGACTCTGCTCAGCTTCGGTCGCCGTGGCGCGGGTGGTGATGCCCCATCCGTCAGCAATGCGAAAGCCTCGGTGAAGTTCTGGCTCAAGGACGGCGCGCTCGTGAAGTACGAGTTCAAATCCAAAGGTACTCGCAGTTTCAACGGCAACGACCAGGAGATCGACCGCACATCCACCGTCGAGATCAAGGATGTAGGCACGACCAAGATCACCATTCCAGATGAAGCGAAAAAAGAAACTGTAGATCTCAACGATTCCGCCGCCCGACAGTAACGGCCTGAGCGGACTCAATCTGAGAGTTAATATGTGCAGAGCCATTTACCCTTCCCGATCAATCGTTGCCATCCTCATATTGTTCATCGGACTCAGTTCAGCACTCATCGGATCAGGTGCTGAAAAGAATCCTTCGACCCCAGCCCGGAAGCCGGCACAGAACAAACTCACCGCTGCTGAAAGACGCGGTGGCTGGCGGCTGCTTTTCGATGGGAAAAGCACCGCAGGCTGGCGCAGTTTCAAGAAGACGACGTTTCCAGAAAAGGGCTGGGTGTTGGTGGATGAATGCCTGAAGCATCTGTCCAAGGCAGGCGGGGGCGACATCATCACCATCGATCGATTTCAGGAGTTTGATCTGAAATTCGAGTGGAAGATTGCTCCTGGCGCGAACAGCGGTTTGAAGTACTTCATCACCGAGGATCGCAGCGGTGCCATAGGCCATGAGTATCAGGTCATCGATGAAAAGCATGATGCCGAAAGCCTGCGTGGAGGCAAATGGCAGACAGGCGGCCTTTATGATTGCCTGCCCCCAAAGGCGGACAAGAAGCTCAAGCCTCCGGGCGAGTTCAATACATCGCGGATTCTGGTCCGCGCGAAACGCGTGGAGCACTGGCTCAATGGCGAGAAGATACTGGATTTCGAGCTGGAAAGCCCCGAACTGAAGGCTGCGGTGGCGCAGAGCAAATTCAAAACGGTCGAGGGATTCGGCACGAGCTTCCCCGGCCACATTCTTCTGCAAGATCACGGCGACGAAGTCTGTTTCCGGAATATCAAAATCAAGAACTTGGCGACGCACTAGCCCGGCTATTTTGTTGTGAGACACATCGAGAGCCCGTCTGGCAAGGCGGCTGAAGTGATTCGAAGTCGGGCTGGGAACAGGATGCCCGATGAGGAACGCAAAGCCGACGAAGCCCGGCGGGCTCGCAGCAAGTCGCAGTCGTAAGGGTATGAAAGCCCCACTCCCATTCTTGTGAGCCAATTGATCGAGAATTCCGGACCAGATCTGGTGAAATGAGCACGCTGCTTTTCATGTTGCTGGTTGGAGGCTGCACTGTGGCTGCATTCCACTACTGGGAGGAATTGACAGCCGATGGTGATCCCGAGTGGCTTCGGAAGCTGGTCTTCTGGACGTTGAAAGGCATCGTCGCACCCACGGTTCTATGGATGTTTTTCAACTTGGGAGTGTTCACCCGGCTTCCAGCTCTTTGGCCGGGTTTGCCTCAAATACAAGCCGCTTCAGGGAATTGGCTTGGAACGTACCTCCTCCTGACGGTCACTGCCGCTTTGGTGATCTTGTCGTTCTGGACCGCAGTCACATTTGTCTGGATGGCCGCAACCATCGGCATCCAAACATCGCAGCGGCGGGACTATGGAATGTTCTTCGCGTTCTGGTCGTTACTCCTGGTACCGGTGGGAACATGGCTGGTTTTCAAGAACGGCCTGAGCCAACTCGGTGTCGCCGTTTGCTTCTGGCTGCTGCCGGTGGTTCACTTCACGGTGCATGACTGCAAACCGAGGCATGTGCGGCCCATGTATTCTCGAGCTGTTGCCAGGTTGAAGTTGGGCAACTACTCGGAAGCGGAAATGGCGATCATTGGTGAACTCGAAAAGTGCCAGGACGATTTCGAGGGCTGGATGATGCTGGCAGAACTTTACGCGAAGCATTTCCGCGATCTCCCGCAGGCTGATCAAGTCCTCCGCGATCTTTGCGCCCAGCCAGCCACCACTGCATTTCAGGCTTCGATCGCTCTCAATCGGCTGGCTGATTGGCATTTAAATCCTGGCAATGATCCTGAGAGTGCGTGCCAGGCCCTGGTGCTGCTGTGCGAGCGGCTGCCAGGAACGCACTTCGCCCGGATGGCGCAACAACGCATCAGCCAGATGCCCGTCACCCGCAAGGATCTCATCGAACAACGCGAGAAGAAATCACTCCGTTTGCCCGCCCTTCGATTCGGCACTGAAGGCGATTCGGAAAAAGACAGCAAATCCAGGCTGTCCCGGCAGGATGCGATGACCGTGCTGAATGAGCAATTGGTGAAACTCAGAACCGATCCCAACAATGTGGCTGCTCGCGAACGCTACGCGACGATGCTCGCTGAAGAACTCGGCAAAGTTGACCTGGCCATCGAGCAGATTGAACTCCTTCTCGCCATGCCCGATCAGCCTGAGAAGAAGATCGCGGAATGGCTCGGGCTGATGGCCGTGTGGCACCTGAACCACCGGAATGACTCGGCCGCAGCCCGTCCGTTGTTGAAGCGGTTGATTCTCGAGCATCCTCAATCCGCCCAGGCTTTCGCCGCGCAACGGCGTTTGAAACTTTTGGAGTTCGACGAAAGACCCAAGCAGCAGGAGCCGGGGTAGTTTTTACTTCCAACTTTGGTCGCTCGCATGGGCCATGAACTTCGGAGGGACGAGGAGTATGGATGCCGTTCCAACATCCAAAAATTCTTTGCCACAAACGCCTCGGGATTCTTCTACTGCCTATGGAACCGGCGGGATATTGGGGTTCAACTGGAGCCAGTTGTCGGGATTGAACCGACGACCCACGCTTTACGAAAGCGTTGCTCTACCACTGAGCTAAACTGGCATCCGAACGCGTGTTTACTAAACTTCCGCTCTCCCGGAGTGGCAAGTAAATTTCCGTCCGGCAAGTGGGTTCCAAAGCATCCACAAGTTGTCGGTGAACTTGGCTCTCGCCCAGGAGCGCGGTTGTGTGCGAAGCACCAGCCGCAGCAGATTTGGCGTGAGGGCGAGCCACCGATACTGCTGCGACTGGCTTTTAGCACAGTCGCGCTCCACCGACAACTTGTGGATGCACCGAGTGGGTTCAGCCCAATGTCTCTGATCGTGTATCCGCTCCTCTACTGCAGTCAGAACGCCAGTTTGTAAGTTCGATAGTCCGGTTCCGGCAGCGGTTTCCATTGGAGACTCCGCAAACAGCTTGGCTCTTTCGCCAGAGCGCAGGACTTCGAGAGCCCTGCCTCTGGCTCCACGAGCAGGTCTGAATCCCCACTTCTCTATTCCTCCGTAGGCGCCCGCTCCTTGGCGTCGGTGCGCCTTTGCCTGTCCCGTTTCTGATGTATCCCTAATTCAGACCGTGTGCTCGTTGCGGGCGAACTTGCTTTGGCGTTCGCCACGATCTTCACGAACATCCCGCGATTGCGAGAAACCTGTCTTCGCTTTCCGAGGTTTGCGTGCCAGCTCTTTTCGATTTGCTCCCAGCTTGTGCGGGAGAACTGGAGCTTCAAACTTCATAGGCATCCCTTTCGTTTCATACCACTACGCAACGTGATGCAAAACCACCGCGACAAGCGCAGGATTGCCTACTTGATCTCGATGGCCTTGGGCAATGTCTTCGGACACTTGGTAACATGCACATTCAGAATGCCGTCATGGAACTCGGCGTTGACCTTGGCCGGATCTGCCCCTTCGGGCAGCGTGAAGCTTCGAACGAAGCTGCCGTAAGCACGCTCAATGCGATGATACCTCTTTCCCTTCTCTTCCTTCTCTGTCTTGCGCTCGCCGCTCATCGTCAGCACACCATCTTCCACCGTGACCTTGACCTCCTCCTTCTTCAGCCCCGGAAGCTCCGCCTTGATGAGGAACTCTTTTTCATCCTCAGTAATATCCACCAACGGCGCCCATTCTGCGACAGTTATGGCCTCTTCTTGCGAACCCTTGCTGGTCACCGGAGCGCGTCCAAACAGCGTTGCCAGGCGATTCTGCACTTCACTCAATTCCTGGAATGGATTCCAATGAGTTAAGGGTGTCATATTTTTTGTTTTAGTTGTGGCGGTTCTTTGGTCGCCTGGTCCGCTTGCCGCCGTACTGCTGACCTGGCGGAGGAATTATCGGGGACTCCATCCTTCAGTCCCGCGCCTTGACCTCAGCTTCACAATTCCGCACTTCGCCCGACATCGCTCCACGAGCATTGTCAAAGGACAGCCTTTCCTTGCTGATGTCTCCCTTGACCTCGCGCCGCCCAATCAGTCAATTATGTTTCCCACATGAATCCACCTCCGAAATTGGTGAAGATCCCAAGCCTCAAATCGGCGGATGAATTTCAACAGCACACGGCCGCACTTGGCATCGACCTGCCTTGCGATGCAGTGATCCAGCAAGGTTCGGAATCGCCTCTCGCCGAACCTGTGGCTGGTGTTTTGATCAACGGCAAGGCCATCGGCAACCGGTGGGCGGTTCAGCCCATGGAAGGTTGGGATGGAACTCCGACCGGCGGAGTGACAGACGACATGGTGCGCCGATGGAGACGGTTTGGGGAAAGCGGCGCCAAGCTCATCTATGGCGGTGAAGCCATGGCGGTGCGGCCGGACGGTCGCGCAAATCCACTTCAACTGATCATTTCCGAAGAGAACAAGGAAGGCATCAGACGGCTCCGTGAAGTCTTGATCGAAGCGCATCGGGAGCGCCATGGCATGGTGGACGATCTTGTGATTGGCTTTCAACTCACACACTCAGGTCGCTTCTGCCGTCCGGCAGACAAGAAACGTCTTGAACCGCGCGTCGCGTATCGGCATCCGATTCTCGACCGGAAGTTTGGCGTGACCTCGGACGAAGCCATTCTTGGAGATGGCGAGGTCGAGCAGCTTATCCAGTCATACATCCGCGCCGCTCGCATCGCATGGGAAGTCGGCGCGGACTTCGTCGATATCAAGCATTGCCACGGCTACCTCCTGCATGAGTTCCTTGGAGCCCACACGCGTCCCGGGCGTTACGGCGGTTCATTTGAGAATCGCACACGGATTTTGCGCGAGATCATTGAAGGCATTCGCGCGGACGGGAACAAGATCGAGTTGGCCGTGCGTTTGAGTGCGTTCGACTTCGTTCCGTTCCGTCCCGATCCCGCGTTATCGCAGCCTGGAAAGCCCGGCCCGGGCATTCCCGAGGACTTCTCGAACTGCCTGCCGTATCGATTCGGATTTGGCGTGAACTTCTCCAATCCGGTCGAGCATGACCTGACGGAAACATTTCAATTCGTCGATCTGTGCGCTGATCTTGGAGTCAGGATTGTCAATCTCACCGCCGGTTCTCCGTATTACAATCCCCACATCCAGCGCCCGGCAGCTTATCCGCCCAGCGATGGCTATCAGCCTCCAGAAGATCCGCTGGTTGGTGTGGCACGACAGATTCAAGTCGTCCGACAAGTATCCGGGCACCTGCGCCGTCGAGTGTCACCCGACTGTCCGATCCTTGTCGGTTCCGGTTACAGCTATCTTCAGGAGTATCTGCCACACGTTGCCCAGCGCGTGCTTCGTCAAGGTTGGGTGGACGTCGTGGGGATAGGGCGTGCTGTTCTCAGCTATCCAGACATGCTTGCAGATGCAGTGACGAAAGGCGCTCTAAACGCCCGCGCCATTTGCCGGACATTCAGTGATTGCACGACCGCGCCGCGCAATGGCCTCATCAGTGGTTGTTACCCGTTGGACAAGCACTATTCTGGCAAGCCCGAGTTTCAGCAACTCAAGGCGATCAAGAGACAGGGACAAGCTGGCTGAGGTGACTTCAGAAACAAGACCCCACGGACGGATGGTCGTAGGCCCTGCCGGCGCCACGGCGTGGTGGTATCCACATTGCGTGGCTTTTGTTTTCACACTTTCACCCCTTTCTTCCGCAGGATTGGTCGCAGCAATCGCTTGAGATTTCCGGAGAAGATCATCTCTTTGGCGCGAGTTGAAATGTCCGCCCCGTGGACCTTGGCAAGCTGAGACGCAAAGCTGCGGCCACCGGCGTCACTCCCATAGAGCACGCGTTCAGCGCCAAGCTCGCGCACCGCCGTTTCGGTGAAGCCTGCCGCCGGATCGCCCCCTGCCAGATCGGCATACACGTTCTTGTGGGGGCGAATGGCGCGGACGCCCACCTCCCAGTCAGCTCCGGTATGTCCGCAGACGAGCATCGCCTCCGGATGCCGCGTCGCGAGTTCAGCGAGATCCATCGGCGTTGATTCACCTGGAAGATTGCCGGTGATCTTGATCCAGGTGTGTTGGAAGATGAGCGCCTTGAGTTCGGCTGCGCGTGCGATGATGGGGTCCAACTCAGGCGCATTGCAGTGTTGAGCGACCCACAATTTCACGCCCACCATCGGGCCGTCGCGCACGCAGCGATTCAGTTCATCCAAGCTGGCCTGAGTGTGTTTCGGGTTGAGATAGACAAAACCAAACGCCCGGTCCGGATACGCACGGACAGCGCGGAGCACGGCATCGTTGTCTTCCCTCAGTTTTTCCGGCAGCGGATCGTAGTTGAATTCCATTCCCATGAACACGCACATCCGTGTGATGCCCATGTGATCCGCGTATTCGAGCAGCTTGCCCAGCCGCGCTTCAGGAGTTTCGCCCGGCACACCGTTCAGATGGCAATGAAGATCCCAGATTTCCATGCGGTTCGCTCGTGTATCTCAGTCGTTCACTCCCTCACCCACACCGGTCTGTGCCGTGGAATCTCTGATTTGAAATCGCCGAGGCTCGACCAGTAGAGCCGTTCACCCAAGTCCACCTCTGCGACGGCAACTGTGCCCCATTGTTTCGCCTGAGCGAGGACGCGGCCCTCACGGTCATAAACAGCGGAGATCATCCAATTGAGGTTGGTGCCGGAGTAAGTGCTGCTGACCAGAAAGACGTGGTTCTCGCAAGCGCGGGCCGCGGCCAGCAGCGGGTTGCAGCCAGCCACCGGGAACGCGATGATCTCCGCGCCTTGAATGCTGAGTTGCCGCGCCGGTTCCGGAAAAAAGCCGTCGTAGCAAATCATCATGCCGATCCTACCGAGTTTCGTGTCGAACACCGGATACTCCGTGCCAGGCGTGATGCCCGCCTCAATCTCCGTGCGAGGCAGCGTCACCTTGCGATACTTGCCGATAAGCGTGCCCTCAGGGCCTATGAGTACGCCTGTATTGTAGATAAGATGCCGTTCGCGCTCGACCAAGCCCACGACGAGATGCAGGCCGTGCTTCTTCGCCAGCCCTCCGAAGTAAGAGGTAGAAGGTCCAGGGATCGATTCAGCGGCTTGGAGGTAGGAGAGGCCGTTGCCGGTCGCGGTGAGCGTTTCGGGCAACACAACGAGATCCGCCCTCTTGTTCGCCGCCTCTTCAATGAAAGGGGCGAACTGCCGGCAACTGTCCATCGCGGATTTTCCTTTGCTGGGGATGTAATGAATCGTGCCGAGACGCACTTTGCGCGGCGCGGGCGCGGGGCGCTCCACGAGAGAAACGTGCTTCCACTCGACCACGCCTTGCGCCGCCCAGCGCAGGTGCAATTCGACAATGGCTTGAGCCGCCTTCGACGGCACGCAGTAAACGCCGCTCAGTTCGGTCCAGCCTGCGGCATCGGTGGCGCCATCGTTCGGATACTCCGGCTCCGCGATGGGAAGTTCACCAGGAGCGAAGCTGTGGGCGCCAGGAGCGTCGTGGCGGACGGGTTTGCCATCCCCATCGCGCCAGTGAATCCGCACCAGTGTCGAGCGCCGTGGCGAGGCAACATTCTCGACGCGGCGCAAAGCGCTGAAGCGATACCATTGTCCGCCCTTCACCGGAAATGTCCTCTCCCAATGACCGTCGAGTCCCTCGCGTTCATCCGAGCGAATCACGAGATTCCCCGAAGGTTCTGCTCTGAACTCCGGCCGGATTTCGTCGCGCGCGGAAACACTGCGCCAACCTTCAGCCGACGAGGGAAGCCAGCTTGCCGCCAAGACGAGAATCGCAAACCAGCCGCCGGGTGTTTCGAACCTTGTGTTCATGGGTGATGAGCGGATGAAAGCGGAGCCTCACCGCGCCTTCAAGCCAAGTTACCGAGGAGACCGGCTTTGATTCACAGGTTCGATTCGCTTGCGAAAACGTCCGAGCCCCGGCGGACACACGGAGTTTGCCGCCGGGACTCTGTCACCGCACGCGCGGGGACGTTGGTCTAAATTGGCCGACATCAGGGCCGGCGGGGTGTGACCACGCGGTAGAAGCGTGTGTCGGCTCCGGGCGCGGCATCCGTCACTGTCTCCAGCCGATTGGCGGTTTGGGCGACCACGTCCGCCAGCTTTTGCCAACTGCCGCCCGCCACGTTCACGCACCATTCCACGGTGTAGGTTTGGTTGGCAGCGGCGGTGAAGCTTAACGTCGCCTGATCGTTCGTACGGGTGACGGTTTCCAATTTCAACCCACTCGCCGCGCTCGCAGGCAAGGTCCCGGAGCGATACTCCGCCAGGTTGCTGATGCCGTCACCGTCTTTGTCTTGCACTGCGTCCGAAGCATCAGCGGGATTGAATTCGTTGGCCGTCTCCCATTCGTCGGGCAGGCCATCGCCGTCGGTGTCGGGCAGGACGGTCAAGGTGAAGGACCGGTTCTGTGAAGAGTTGGTGAGGGTCGGCGCGGCGGCATTGGCCAGATAAAGGCGGTAGGTGCCTGCATCGGCAGGTTGGACATTGGTCAGAGTGAGGAAAACGGTCTTGTCGCTCGACTGGACCTCGGACAGAACTGTCGATGCCGTGAACGAAGCACCCTTGCGCCATTGGTAAGTGAACGGCACCGGGTTGCCGGTGATCTGCGCGCTGAAGGTGACATTGCCGCCGGCCACGACGCTTTGGACGAGTGGAGCCTGAGCAAAGTTCGGCTTTTGGAGCGCGCGCAGGCGGGCAGGCCGGCTCACAATTGAATCGTTCCCGTCGGAGACGACAACGGTGTACTCACCTTCTGTGGAAAGGGAAGCGGTCAACGAAAGGAAGCGATTAGTCTCGCCACCTAGATCGTTTCCGTTGAAACGCCATTGATAAGTGATGGGAAGCGCGCTCACCGCAGCCACGCCAAAACCGGATCGGGCGTTGAGAGACGTATCGATGCTTGATGGCGGCGTGGTGATCGTGAGGCGGTCGAAGACGCGGACGGTGCTGGCCTCGGTGGTGACGCTTTGCCCACCGCTGGTAACGACGACGGAATAATTGCCCTCCTGTTCGCCAGTGACGTTGCTGAGTTCCAAAGTTGCCGCAGTGGCTCCGGCGATATCTTGACCGTTGCGCTGCCATTGGAAGGTCGCTTCGCCCGTGGGCAGATTCACAGCTTGAAGAGTGGAGGTGCCGCCCGCCATCAGATCTGCATTCACGGGCGTGATCACCGGATCGGTCGTCACCCGAATGTTGTCGAAGTAGGAACGCGCCGCGGAGTAGCCGAGGTCGGAAGCGCGGAATGCCACGAGTATGTCGATGTAACGCAAGGGGGAACCGTTCATGAAAGTAAGGTTGGACCGTGCCACGCTGACCGGTTGCCCTTTTTCGCTCCAGTGGAAGTCGTAGCGAGACTGAGCGACATCCAACTGCAGTCTCACGGTTTGCCAGACACCCCTGGGATACGAGGAGACCACTGGGGTGGGCGTGCTGTTGGGAAAGCAGCACTGCCACACACTCAGCCTGCCGGTGTCATCCCACGTCAACTGTCCAGAGCGATTATATTCATCATTCTGCCCCAGGAACAAGACTGGCGCCGCAGCACCGGGTTCAACGTAAATGTCGAACACCACGTTGAGGATCTGGCCGGAGGCTGCGGTCACAGGCCGGGCGAAACGGTGGATCAAGCCGATGGCACTGCCAGGGCTTTCGTTGACTGCGAGTGAAAACCGCAGGGCGTTGCCGCTGCCGCCGGCGGGCACGGGCGCAATGCTGACCTGTGACGCGGCGAGCTCTGGATGGCCGGGGTAGAAGGACCAGTGGCCGGCAGGCGTCCCGACGTTCGGCGCTGTGCCCGTGGGCAGGTCGTCGAAATCGCCGTCCGTGATCAGGGAGGCGGCGTGAGCCGGGGAAAGCGCGGCGGCCAGGAGCAGCGCTGCGGTGAGGGTTTTGATCGTGAGGTTTGCTTTCATAAGTTTCGTTGCGAGTTTCGTTGCTTCTCCTGTCCCGGTTCGCTTCTTGGCCAACCTCTAGGAAATGTCGTGTCACTGGTCCAAGGCGTTTTTTCGCCGCCAATCACGCCAGCGATTTTGAAATATTTTTTGAGGGCCGAGGCGCGGTGCAAACGGCGTTGGAAAAGTGGTGGTGGACTACTGGCGTTGGCCGCAAATCCGCGACGGTTTCTCAATCCCAACGGGATTGCCTCACTCAGCCCACGGGTTGCGAGGAACGAGGCCGTTGGGAAGTCCGTCAGGTCTTGGACTGCGCCAGTCCTCTGGCGCTTTGGCAGTGGGGTTGGAACGACGATGGACGAAATTTCGCGCGCGGTTTGGTCATACTCGCGGGAAAAAGCGGTAGAGGACTACCGCAGTCCAAGACGCTTCGTGAGTCACAAGGCGGCTGGCGTTTTTGGAAACCTGCTGGGGTTTACGGCTGCTTGCTCTCCTTTTTCTCCTTCGCCTCGGCTGCGGCGATTTCTTCCCAGGACGGCGCGGACCAGAGGTGAGCGAGTCCAGCCGCATTGATGGCTAATAGAAAACGGCCATCGGGCGAGAACTTCAGAGTATGAAACATAGACCCCTCGCCGCTCAGAGTGAGCAACTCCTGACGTGTTTCGGCGTCCCATAGCTTGACGGCCTCCTGGCCGTTGCTGCCGACGGCGAGCCCTCTT
>SXMN01000259.1 GCA_005777315.1 Verrucomicrobiales bacterium | reverse complement strand
GGCATCCTGATGGTCGGCCCTCCCGGAACTGGAAAAACACTGCTTGCGAAGGCGATCGCAGGCGAGGCGGACGCCTCTTTCTTCAGCATCAGTGGATCGGACTTTGTGGAGATGTTCGTGGGTGTGGGAGCCAGCCGTGTGCGCGACATGTTTGATCAGGCGCGGAAAAACACGCCCTGCCTGATTTTCATAGATGAAATTGACGCAGTCGGCCGCAGTCGTGGACACGGATTGGGAGGCGGCAACGATGAGCGCGAGCAGACTTTGAATGCGCTGCTCGTCGAAATGGACGGTTTTGATACGCAGGAAGGCATCATCATCATCGCCGCCACCAACAGGCCCGACGTGCTTGACCCGGCTCTCCTTCGCCCAGGCCGCTTCGATCGACAGATCACGGTGAATCTTCCCGACGTGCGCGGTCGCGAGGCGATCCTTAAAGTCCATGCGCGCAATGTGAAGCTCGATCCTTTGGTGGACCTCGCCGTCATCGCGCGCGGCACTCCGGGTTATTCCGGAGCTGAGCTGGCGAATCTTTTGAACGAAGCCGCACTTGCAGCTGCTCGCTCCAACAGGAAGGCCATCGGGATGGCTGAACTCGAGGAAGCGCGCGACAAAGTCCGGTGGGGGCGGGAACGCAGGAGCATGGCAATGTCGGCCGAGGAAAAGCGAGCCACCGCCTGGCACGAAGCCGGACATGCTCTTGTCAACGTCCTGCTGAAGCACACACATCCGCTGCACAAGGTCACCATCATCCCGCGTGGGCGGGCTTTGGGAGTGACGATGTCGTTGCCCAAGGAAGACGTCCTTAACATGCGCAAAAAGCAGGCGACCGACACGATCATCATGACAATGGCAGGCCGCATCGCGGAGGAAGTGGTGATCGACGACATTTCGAGTGGTGCTGCGAGCGACATTCAACAGGCAACTGCAATGGCCAAGGCAATGGTGATGCACTGGGGAATGAGCGAGAAGCTGGGCAACGTTCTCTACGGCGAAAGTCAGGAGTATGTGTTTTTGGGCCGGGACATGATGCGCACGAAGGATTACTCGGAAAGGATAGCCCAGGAGATTGACGCCGAGGTCAAACGCATCATCGACGACGGCTATAACACGGCCAAGGAAATGATCACGAGCCATCGCGACAAACTTGAGCTGATCGCCAAGGCACTGCTCGAGTACGAAACTCTCGACGGCAAACAAGTTGAGGACATTGTGAAAACCGGTAAATTCACCCCGCCTGCCCCCATTCCTCCGAGTCTCGATCCGCCAATGGGAGCGATTGCGGCGACGCCGCTTCCGGAAGTTCCCAAGCCCACGCCGCCAGAACTCCCCGGACTAGGGACTCCCTCGCCAGTCACAGCCTGATACAAGGCGCTTTCACACTCACAGCCAAGTTTGCCCGGCGCAGTTTTCTTGCAGCGGGTAGTTCCTGTTGATGGTCATTGGTGAACGTGAAGCAGCGGGCTGCAGGGGTCAGAGTGGAATCGTTGACTCACAGAGCCGTTTCATTAACTTCCTGGCGCATGATTATCGCGCCTTCGTTACTCGCTGCGGATTACGGAAACTTCGCACGCGACAGCATTAAAGCGCAGCGAGCCGGTGGAGAATGGCTTCACCTGGACATCATGGACGGCCACTTCGTACCAAACATTTCATTCGGGCCGGCGACGGTCAAAGCACTTCGTTCGTTAACGCGCTTGTTCTTCGACGTGCATCTCATGTGTTCAAAGCCGGAGGTGCTGTTGGAATCGTTTTCCAAGGCTGGCGCCGATCAGATGACGGTGCATGTCGAACTGGGAACCCGTGTCGAACCGCTTCTCTGGAAAATTCGCTCGCTGGGAAAGAAGGTGGGCCTTGCGGTGAATCCACCCACCAATATCGCCAGCGTTCAACCTTACCTCGACAAAATAGACCTGTTGCTGGTGATGACCGTAAATCCAGGTTTTGGCGGACAGCCGTTCATCGAGGAAACACTGCCAAAAATCCAGCAGGCCGCTGTGTGGCGCCGCGAGCGGAGGTTGAATTATCGCATCCAGGTGGATGGAGGCATCACCTTTAATACGGCGGCCGAATGCGCGCGCGTGGGTGCAGATACTTTCGTCAGCGGCACCGGCCTCTTTGGTCAGCCACGCATGAAGACCGCCGTTGCAAAGATGCGGAAGATCGTGGAGGAAGTTCGGACAGCCTCGTCAGGCGCATAGCCGAGGAATTTTTTGATCAGTCCACATGAGCAATATCAAGTTTGGAACTGACGGCTGGAGGGCGGTGATCGCGGAAGGGTTCACCTTTGCGAACCTTGAACGAGTGGCGCAAGCGACTGCTGACTATTGGAAGCAAAATCCCGTGCCCGGCACCAGTCAGAGAGTGATTGTCGGTTACGACCGGCGCTTTCTGTCGGACCAGTTTGCCTGCCGTACGGCCGAGGTACTGGCTGGGAATGGGATCGAAGTGATACTGACGGAAGAGCCGACGCCCACGCCTGCCGTGTCACTTGCTGTCCGGGAACGGAAAGCGGTTGGAGGTGTCATGATCACAGCGAGCCACAATCCCGCCGCTTTTAATGGCTTCAAGCTCAAGGCTCATTACGGCGGCTCCGCCGACCCTGGGCTGTGTCAGGATGTTGAGGCTTTGCTGGATAAGAATCCGGTCCAAATCACCCCTTTCAACAAAGCGCTGAAACCGAGATGGGTTGCGATCAGAAATCTTCGAGAACCCCACTATGCAGCCGTGAAGAAGCTCGTGGATTTTCCTCTCATTGCGAAGTCGAGGTTGAAGTTCGCTCACGAGGCGCTCTTTGGAGTTGGTGCCGGTTGTTTCGATGCGTTGCTCGCCGGAACAACATGCAGCGTGACGACCCTGAACGCGGCTCACGATGTAAATTTTGGCGGAATCAACCCTGAGCCGATCGCGAAAAACTACGGCCTGAGCTCGGCCTTTCTGCGGCGTCACCCGCACGATCTTTGCCTTGTGACGGATGGTGATGCCGATCGCGTGGGCGGAATGGATGGACATGGGAATGCGTTGAGCACTCACCAGTTGATTTGCCTTCTCCTGCGTCACTTCATCGTGAATCGAAAGGCGACTGGACGCGTAGTGAAGGCGCTGACCACAACTTCAATGGTGGACCGAATTTGTGAAAGGTACGGGTTGGAACTCGTGGAAACTGGAGTTGGCTTCAAGTACATCTGCGCCGAGATGATCAAAGGGAATGTCCTGCTCGGCTTTGAAGAAAGCGGAGGCATAGGTTTTCCAGGTCATGTGCCCGAGCGCGACGGAATTCTCGCAGGCCTGATGCTCCTTGAAATGCTCGCGGCGGAAAGGAAACCGATCTCCCGGCTCCTGGCAGATCTGGGAAAGGAATTCGGTCCGCATCATTACGCGCGAGTTGACACCCGATTCCCGTTGGAGAAGCGCGCCGCGCTGATGGAGTTCTGCAAGACCAAACCTCCGGTGAAATTACTTCGCTCGCCTGTGCGGGATGTGAAGTCGTACGATGGTGTGAAATTTGTCGCGGCTGATGGATCCTGGCTGATGCTGCGCGGTTCTGGCACCGAGCCGATCCTTCGGATTTACGCCGAGGCCAGGTCTCAATCTGACGCCGAAAGGCTGACCCAACTCGGTCTGGCGATTACACGGCGAGTTCAGTGACCAACTTCGCTGCGGGATCTGGTCCAGCCGCTGGCAGTTCGGGTTTTGAAATCTGGGAAGGGGATGGCTGCTATGGTTTGCCCGTTCTAGGCTTGACGGGCTTAATTGCCAGAGCCTCCCGCAATGTAGCTTCGACTTGATCCGCACTTTGCCCTGTTGCCTTGTAGCCCGCCGCCGTCCCGCTCACATAGGCTGTCGAGGCGGATGTCCCAGAAATGACGAAGGACTCGCCCGCGAATTGCACCAGGCTTGTTCCTGGAGCCATCACATCGACAAAGCTTCCCCGATTGGCGTAGGGAGCGATGTTGCCGCGAGGGTCGCCAGCGGTGACCGCGACGACTCCCGGATACGCGGCTGGATAGGTGAGGGCCGTGGTTGGTTCGTTGCCGGCGGCGCCGAAGAACAGGACGCCTTGCTTTCGCGCATCGGCGATCATGTCTGAAAGGAATTTGCTATCGCCGTCGCCGGAGAGGCTGAGATTGATGATTGTGGCGCCGGAATTGATGGCGGTGTAAATGCCCCGGCCCACCTCGAAAGTAGTTGTCTGTTCATGGCCGCCATAGATGTCCACGGGCAATATCCGTACGGACGAACCCTCAGTTTCTTTCGGTGCGAGGCTCAAGCCCTGCAAGATGGTTTCCGCCATTGAAGTGCCGTGTGTCACCTGATTTTGAGGAGTCGGGCCGGAGCCGTCCATGCTCGCGTTCTGAGCCGGCAGCAGAAATCCGTTCATGTCCTTGGGCAAGGTCTGTACTGCTGTGTCGATCAAGCCGATGATTACCTGGCTTCCATCGGTGCTTACTCTTGGTTTAAGCGGGAATGGAATGGCCATGTTGCTGGATACACGATCCAAACGGGCTGGGTGGTCCACTGCGTAGTTCAGATCTGATGAAGCATCCTGGCTTCCAGCCAGCGCCTTGTCTGCGGCGTTTGCAGCCATTTCGTTTTCAAACTGAAGCCGGTAACTGTTCTGGCCGTCGATCTTTCCGATGACCTTGGCTCCAAGCTCGCTCGCAAGTTCTTCGATTGTCTTCTTGGAGCCACGCTTCAAGGTGATGATCCGCTCGTTTGGGATGGCTTTTGATTTAGGCTCTTCGTCAGTCGTCGCCGTTGCTAAAACTGATAATGTCGCGCGCTGGAACGCTGTTCGAAAGACATAGAGCTTTGAGCTCCCTTCCTTTTGAGGAACCAATGCGTAATTCAAATCGCCCAGCAGGAGTTTGAGTGCTTCATTCGAAGGAGTGTCTTTGAATTTCACGGAAACCTGCGCGCTGGTGTCCGGTTCCACGAAGACGCTCCAGCCCGTTTCCGTTGCAATGCGTCCCAACAGGTGTTGAAGGTCCATCGCTTCGATTTGCGCATCAACACGATCTTGCCGGGTACGCCACCGGATGGAGTCGGATGCCTCGACTGCCGAGAGCAAACTGAGCGCAAGGATGAACAAGACCGGACGCCGGTTGTGCCTGGTGAAGGCCACACTCGATAAAAACACCTTCCAGATCAACAAACCAGAGGATAATCGGAGAGGTTGATATCCACCGGGTTTGAGGCTCGCGGGATTAGTCGCCAGCGAGATTTTGGGATGTCTCATCATGACCTTATCAAGATACTATGTGAATACCCGTTTGCCACAACTGGTTTCACCCGAATGCAGTAAAGTCAGCATGGGTTCAGGAAGTCTTTCTTACGCTGGGATGCCGTGTGCGAATGAAGCGGAAGGCCTCGTCATGATGATCTGCGTTCAAGGCGGATCATGGAGTTGGTTGGATGCGGTTCGATGGTCGAACTCCCCTACTGTCCGGCATACTCGATACCTTTTGGCTCGGGACGATCCTCCGTGATGAGCTTCCAGCTTGCCCCCATCTCGCGCATCCGGCGGAAGTCGCGCGGCTTGTAGGCGAACAGCAATTGCGGTGTCTCCTCCACGGCACCGCCTTTGACACGCGAATCCATCGCGGCATCAAGAATTCCAGTGGTCATCAATGTTCGTTCAACGGGATACGGCGCGCGGCGTTCGCGGAAATGCGTTTGAATCGCGTGTGACAGGGCTTTGAAGAGGTTTCGGTTCTGCCACGGGCCCACGTAAAAACTCGTCGCCCGAGGTGACGTTTCACCTGCAAGGCGGCATGAGAAATACCAACGAATTCCTGTGATGCCCGCCGCCAGCATCGTCCCTCGAGTGCCGTCGCGATAACTCACCAGGATGCCATGCGAAACAAATGGCCGATCACGCCCCGCTTTCGCCATCGGTTGCATCAGTTCCCGCGCTGGAGGGAGTCCCTGGATCGGTTTTGTGGCGAGCGCCGCCGCCGCGAGTTCCGGCGACCAGCGCCCCTCCCTCGCCGCCTGCCAAAGCTGTTCACCTTCCAGAAATTGCACCGAGGAGATTCCCGTTTCGCCGCCGCGCCGGTCTTCGACCATTGACTGGAGCACTTCAAGCCCGTGAATGTCATACGACTCGACTCCGCCGCCGTGAATTGAAACGGCCTCTTCGATTCGCGCGCGTCGAGGCAATTCCAAGCGAGGTGTTCGTTCCGCCAGCGGCACGGAGCTGCCGGCCATGAAGGGAATCCTCATCCGACGGGCGGTGTCGTACATTTCCCTGGCCCAGTCCCAGCGATACGAAAGATGTTTGTCGCTGAAGACGGGCGCAACACGGTTGCTTCCACGGAACACGGCCACGATTTCATCAAAGAACCGCTTGCGCGGATATTCCATCTGAGCCTTTGCGTTGACGGGATATTTGCCATGTTCGCCAATTGAGAGCACCGCATCCACGGCCAGCCGGTCGCCACCGCAGCACAACGCCCCGGCAATCGTCTTGTAAATCGGTATATGATACCTGGCTGAAATCTTCCGTGAGAGTTCGTTTGCTGGAGCCTGGTCCACATACATGCTGACCACATCCATGTCCGGCGAGGTCAGCCGTCCGTTGAAAAGATAAGGTTCGAGGAAGTTTTCGAGGATGACGTGCGCATGGCTGCGGTAGGAATACTCCGTAATGATGGCCCCCACGCGCAGCCGCTTCCGCCCGGCTGCGAGCGCCTGTGGGCCGTGGAACGTCAACGAGGATGAGGTGAGTGCGACGAGTCCGCCCGACGTGATTGTGAGGAAGCGCCGACGAGAAATCGGCAAATGATGGCTACCGGGCGTCATGGTTGAGGGACTTGTACTGGCAAGGAGGAATCTTGTCGAAATGTCATTCGTCGAATTGTGCAATCCCACCACAAGCTGCCGCGCCTGCCCCGAATTGATCATGCCCTCCAGCCATTGCTCAAGCGCACGATTCTCCGGCGCCATCTGGGTCTCCGCCGGCTATTCCACGGTCTCCGCAAGATTTCAGTCAGGTGATTGGTCCTGAAGTTTCAAGACCGAAACTCTGACGTAAATCAAGGTAACCTCTCCAGTCGAGGACAGTATTGAAGCCTGTCAGCGTGCGAATTCGCATTAAAGCCGATGAACCTGATCCGTCAGATCGCAAACGTATCGTCAGCTTTCGTGTTCATTCTGCCGTCTTCACTCGACAGCGGATCGGCACAGGCGTTGCCTCAAGTAGGAGCGTTGGCGTCGGAAATCCTCTCTGATCCGGATCTGCGGATCGTCCTCGACAAGGCCATCGAACAGCTCCTGGCCTGGGCGGAGGCCACCGGCGGCAAAGGTCCGGCACAGAAAGGAACGATCCAATGAACTCGAAGTCCGAAATTCGAAATCCAAGGTCCGAAAGAAATCCGAATCCCGACGTCCGAAGGCGGCCGCTACAGACGTGGCGCTCAGATCGGATTTCTCGAACTGAGCCCCAGGCGGATTTCGGCTTTCGGATTTCGGCCTTCCTTCGGTGTTCGGGAACTCGGATTTCGGATTTCGCAGCGCTTTCACTTTCGCTGCTGCTTCTGGTTGGCCTCGCCGGCGCGCGCGGCGCCGATTCCACCGGGGACCTGTGGGCGCTCGGGCGGCGGCATCAGGATGTCCACCGCTTCTCGACGCTCTTCACGGCGCATGATGTGAAGAATCATCTCACGAAGGAGGAAGGCATCGACCGCGCCATCGACTGGTGTCGGCGCACGGCAGTAACGAGGGTCTTCATCGAAACGTTCCGCGACGGTTACCAGGCCGAGCGCGCGGCTTTGCAACATGCGAAGGAACGGTTTCTCGCCGCTGGCTTCGAAGTGTCCGGCTGCGTGACGCCGACCCAGGTCGGCAAGAAGTCCACGCGCTGGAACATCATCGCCTGTTACACCGACCTGCCGACGCAGGATCGCATCCAGGCAATCTTCGAATTCACCGCGGGCCTGTTCGACGAAATCATGATCGACGACTTCTGGTTCACCGACTGCGCCTGCGCGGAGTGCGACGCCGCCCGGCTGGCCAGGAAGGTCACGATCGGCGCGAAGACGTATCCGGTCCCGGGCGACACCTGGGAGGATTATCGCGGCGAGCTGATGTTGCGCCTGTCGCGCGACCGCGTGTTGGGCGCGGCCAAACGCGTGAACCGGAAGGCCCGCCTCATCATCAAGTACCCGCAGTGGTATGACACATTCCACGAGCGCGGCTATGACGTGGCGCGGGAGACGGCGGACTTCGACCGCATCTGGGTCGGTACCGAGACGCGCGATTACAACGACCAGCGCTGGGGTGGAACCGTCCAATACGAGGCCTACTTCATCATGCGCTGGCTGGGAGGGATCGGTGGGAGGAAATGCGGCGGCGGCTGGTACGACTGGCTGGGGACGACTGAGCGCACCTACGTCGAGCAGGCGCGGCAGACGGTGCTGGCCGACGCGCGCGAGTCGCTGCTCTTCTGCTACAGCGGGCTGCAAGGGACGACCGGGCCTAAAAACATCGAGGCCCTGAGCGCGAACATCCCGGAGCTGCTCGCGGTCGCGAAGGAAGTTGAGGGGCGCGAAATAGTCGGCCTCGCCGCCTACAAGCCGCCCAACAGCCATCCTGAAAATGAAAAGCACGTATTTGATTTCGTCGGCATGCTCGGCCTGCCGCTTGTGCCCTGCCACGAGTTTCCGGCGAAAGCGCCGACGGCATTCTTCTCCGTTCACGCGCTGAAGGATCCGGAGTTCACGACGAAGCTCGCGAAGTTCATCCGCGTCGGCAAACCGGTCCTCGTCACCGACGGCCTGGCGCAGCAGTTGGCCAACAAGGTGCAGCTAGACGCGCCGAATGTTCACGTCCTGCCGCTGAAGGGCGACCCGCAGTCGCTGCTCCAACTGACACAACCCGAACTCGACGCCTTGCGCGCGCCCCTGCTGCGCCCTTTCAAGTCCACGTTCACCGCGCCGAACCAGGTCGCGCTTTACCTGTTCCGCGACGGCAGTTGGGTGGTGGAGAATTTTACCGACGCCACGGTCACGGCTGAATTGAATGGCCGGACACTCACGTTGATGGCGCGGGGTTGGGTGCATCGTTGGAAGTAGCCTCATTCTCAACGTTCGTCCGCCCAAAGTGGAAATTTGTCATTGCCGCGTGGCTGGCATGTGTGGATATTGTGCGCCTCTAGGGTCGGAGCGTAGCTCAGCCTGGCTAGAGCGCGTGGTTTGGGTCCACGAAGTCGCAGGTTCGAATCCTGTCGCTCCGACCATTTTTACCAAGGAATCCCGCACCCAAGCCTCCTTCCTCACAGATTGCGAACACCTCAACTCGATTCACATGCATAATGACAGTGCTTGAGCCATTCGGGGATTGTGAATTTTTGTACGGGGGTTTGGGGAACGAATCAGCTGTTGACGTGAAGCGAATTGTTGACAATAAACCTACCGTTCCAAACATCAACCAAACCGCACAAGTAATCTTATGATTGTTAATGAGCATCCCCGAACGTTCATGGAAATTGGGATTTTTAGATGGTTTTTATGTCTCTCACTTCTGCTGGCAGCCGCCGGACAAGCACGGGCTGCATCCAAGGGTGAGATGCTTTTTATCACCAGCAACGCGGAATCGCCCGTCAACGCCGACGCCGCGTTGATCGAGTTCTTCACCAGCAAGGACTATGTTGTGGTGCCCTTCACCACCGGGGTTCCACCGGAGGAATTGGTCGCGGCGGCTGTGGGAAAGAAGGTCGTCTTCATTTCGGAAACGATCGGCTCGACATCGGTGCTCGACCCCGTCGGCACTGGTACGGGCATTTTCAGCCTCAAAGACACGGATGTGCCGATCATTTCTTTCGAGGCTTATATGTACGACAATGCCGACTGGGTCAAACGAACCGAAGATGGTTCCAATGACTTCACCCAGTGGGGCAACACCGGACGCCCCGCGGACTTGGTGGACACGCCAGTCGCTGACCCACTCGATTCGCTTTTCATTCGCAAGGCGGATCATCCCATCGTGAAGGGCCTTTCCGGCAAAGTGAAGATTTACAATGAACCTTATAGTTTTAACTACGGCTTGGTGTCACCCGACGCCGATGTGGTGGCCAGCGTGCTGGAGAACGGCACTTATCCAACCCTGTTCGTATATGAGAAGGGCGACAAACTCGCGGATGGCAGCGTGGCCCCGAACAAACGCATTGGACTGTTCCTAGGCCAGGCTGGGGCGGGGTCGGAAACCATCAATATTGCGCTCGATTTTGCCAATCTTACTGACGCGGGCAAGCAGTTGCTCATCCAGACGGTTGATTACGCCGCAGGTGTGAGCGGCGGAGCGGTGGTGCCGCCACCCGTTGTTCCTCCTGTTGCTGCCAATGTACTCTACACCGAAGATTTCAACACGGATGGAGAAGCATCGGGCCGATATACGACACGAGGGCGGGGGTTGGTCCTGCTGACGATCGAAGGAAACCAGGAACCCTCCTACTGGACACACAGTTCGGACGTCACAAAGGCGGGCGAGGCTGTG
>SXMN01000258.1 GCA_005777315.1 Verrucomicrobiales bacterium | reverse complement strand
TCGAGCATGGGGAAAAGATGGCGTTGCAAATTGTGGAAGATCGTCGTCAGGTCGAGCATGTCCAAAAATCAGCGCGACTCGTGCCACTTCACATGATCAATTGAAATCTCTCAACAAATCCGAGTTTTGAAAGAGCCTCTCTGGATCTTCTTTCTGGGCTGCGATGGCATCTGAGGAATAGACTTGGGCCAGTGTGGCATCTCTCGCCATGACGCGATTGCGCGCTGCAGTGCTGGTCGCAAAGCCCAACGATCGCTTCTTTGCTTCAATCAAAAGATCCCGCGCTTCGGCGAGTTCCTTCAGATTCGTGGAATTCATCTTGTATCCTTTGTACTGCAGAGCCGCGCCAATGCAGAAACGAGGGTCTTCAGTGAGCACAAACGTGCCAATTTGTTTCGTCGGATCGAAGAGCAGGCCCCAAGTTTCGTCGATTGTCTGCCCTTTGGGCCGCCGTGCCAGGAGTCCAATGCTGCCCCATTGATGCGGCACGCCGTAGCGGCTGTCTGGATCGAACGGTGGATTCATGAACTGAGGATCAATATTCTTCAGATTGGGGATGTTCTCGTGGCGTAGTGGAGCGAGCAGGCCGCGCTTGATCAAGGTAGGCAACGAGAAATTGCCCGGCTGGACGATGTCGTAAACAGCATCACCACCGGCGGCCAATTTGGCCAGCATGCTGTCCACGGTCTCGTACATATCGATCGTCACACGACACTCGAATTGCCGCTCAAAATCCGCGATGACTTTAGGGTCGAGGTCGTCGGGCCAGTTGAAGACGTTGAGTTGTTGCTTCGGTTTGCCGCAGCCGAAAAGGAGAGCGGCCAGGAGGATAAACAGGTATTTGGTCATGGTTTAGTTGAAGTGGAAGAGAGGTCGCAGACATTTGAAAAGCTGTCCATGCCGAAATTGATCCCGGAGGGACAAGTGATATTAGCCAGGCGTTTCAACGCTGGGTTCGGAGTTTGGACGATTTCTGTTACGGTTCGACCGCACTCTGGATGCGGGTGGTGCGCCATCTTCCGGAGGGAGATTTGAGAATAGCCCAGCCTTTCAAGGCTGAGAAAGGGGCGGAAGGAATTTAAGTCGCGAAGGGACGGTTGAAGCTTGTTGTTCAATCCACGCTTATCGGTTCGCTGACAAAACTTCATTGGAGCGCGGCTGTGGTGAAACCCAGCCGCAGAAAGCAACACACTGCTGCGGCTGGTGCTTCGCACACAGCCGCGCCCCGTCACAATTGTCAACTAACCGG
Source organism: Verrucomicrobiales bacterium (assembly GCA_005777315.1). Lineage (GTDB taxonomy): Bacteria > Verrucomicrobiota > Verrucomicrobiia > Limisphaerales > F1-12-MAGs170 > F1-120-MAGs170. Next base: position 3,842 of record SXMN01000258.1, on the reverse strand, counting down.
ATGGGCACAGATCTAATCACCACCGGACTGATCCGTTCAGCCGTCCCTTCGGGACTTGGGCGCATTCGCAATTTAACTCGGCGTTGAAACGCCGGGCTATTGTCGGATGTCCCTCCGGGACACGGAATGATTGGACACCCCGGTTGCGCGAAGGCTCACTTCGATTTGATCTGCGTCCAGATTTCGTCGTAGAGCTTCGTCACCTTCTCGCCAAGATCCTTGCTCCATTCCAGCCGCTTCATGACTTCAGGGGGTGGATAGATGGCTTGATTCGTCCGGTCGGATGGGTTGACAAATTCCAAGGCCGCCTTGTTCGCCGTGGCTGCCAGGTTGAAATCGGCAACCCGCGCCCCGACTTTGGCATCAAGGAGGTAGTTGATGAATTTCTCCGCCAGATCGCGGTGAGGCGCTCGAGCGGGAACACAAAAGTTGTCGAACCAAATGTCGCCACCTTCACGAGGCACAAAAAAATAGGTTTCCGGATCTTCGCGCATCCCCCGGGCACCTTCCACGTTGATCGCAAAGGCCAGAACAGCCTCTCTGGCGAGGATTCTACTCATGGAAGCGCTTGGGTTCGCGAAGCCGAGCGCTCTCTTCTTGGCGTTGAGCACAAGATCACGCGCCTCCTGCAACTGCATCAGATTGGTATTGTTGCCCGGATAACCTTTGAATCGCAATGCCCCTTGGATGCACATGGTCGTGTCATCGAAGAGGTAGAAAGGCCCGAGTTGTTTTGCCGGGTCAAAGATCAGTCCGAAAGTTTCGTCGATCACCTGGTTCTTCGTCCGGCGAACATAGAGGCCGTTGAAGTTCCATGTATTAGGCGCGCCAAAACGATTGCCTGAATCAAGGGGAGTATTGATAAAGTGCGGGTCGAGGTTTCTGAGATTGGGAATGTTTTCGTGCCGCAGGGGAGCCAGGAGACCGCGCTTGCTGAGGGACGGCAATGCATCACTCAATACCAAAGCAACATCGTAAAGAGCATCGCCACCGCCACCGAGTTTACCACTCAGCACCTCCGGAGTGTCGAAGAAATCCTGCGTCACCTTGCAATCGAACAGCTGCTCGAACTCGGCGACAATTCCTGGATCCAGAAATTGTGGATAAACCAGGATGTTGAGTTTCTGCTTCGGATCGCTGCAACCGGCGAGCAGCGTTCCGATGAGAATCAACAGGTATCGTTTCATATGTTCGCTTCGTTTCGGCCCCGCCGTTGCAACATTGTGACTGTGATTGTCCCCACTATTGAAGCCAGCACGATCAAGGTGGCGAGCGCGTTAATGTCCGGCGTGATGCCGCGTTTGACGGACGAATAGATCAGGATGGGGAGAGTCGTTGCGCCAGGGCCGGCGGTGAAGAAGCTGATTACGAAATCATCGATGCTCATGGTGAAAGCCAGCGCGGCTCCGGCCAGCACGCCGGGCATCAACAACGGCAGGGTGACATGCCGAAATTTCTGCCACGCATCCGCGCCGAGATCGTGCGCGGCCTCTTCGATGGCCGGGTCCATGCCCGCCAGCCGCGATCGGACAACGATGGCGATGAGAGGAATCTGAAAGGTGACGTGAGCGATGATCATGGTGGTCAATCCCAGTTCCAGGAGGCCGGTCCAGTTGCGCACGAAGCTGCAAAACATCAGCATGGCCACCGCTGCCACGATGTCGGGGACAACCACCGGGATATACATGAGCCAGGAGAAGAGTTTCTTTCCAGGGAACGAGAAGCGGCTGAGGCCATATCCCAACAACGTGCCCAGCACGGTGGAGATGGCGGTGCTGGCGACGGCGAGAATCACGGTGTTGGTCACTGCCGAGAGTTTCTCGGGGCTGTGGAACAACGTCGCATACCATTCGGTGGTGAAACCCCGCCACGGCCCGCCGCGCCGGGCAGAGTTGAACGAATACACGATCACCACGACGATCGGTGCGTAGAGGAACACGTAGAGCACCACCGCGTTCAGACAGAGGGGCAGGGAGGGGCGTTTCATACCAGAGTCTTCCGTCCTTCCTCACCGGCGGTGCGGGCGAAGAGCCAGAGACCGATCATGACGATCGCCATGGCGAGGCAGGAGATGGCGGAGCCGAAGGGCCAGTCCCGGCTGAAGCCGAATTGTTGCTGGATGGCGTTGCCAAGCAGAACCGTTTTCGCGCCACCCATCAGATCGGGAATGGCGAATTGGCCGGTGGCCGGGATGAACACGAGGATCGCCCCTGCCATCAAGCCGGGCTTGATCTGCGGCAGCAAGGCGTGCCAGAAGACGCGCCGGCCATCCGCTCCGAGGTCACTGGCCGCTTCAGCGATGCTCCAATCGATCTTCTCCACAGAGGCGTAGAGAGGAAGGGCGAGCACGGGCAGAAAATCACAAGTCAGAACGACGAACACAGCGAAGGCGCTCGGATAGAGCGCGTCGCCGGGAGCAATCAGGCCGAGGCTCGCCGCCGCGCGGGCCAGCCAGCCGGTCCCGGAAAAGATGATCTGCCACGCGTAGGTACGAATCAGCATGTTCGTCCAGAACGGAATGACCACGAGCATCAGTGCCACTTGTTTCCACCGCTGCGGCAGTCCCGCGATGAAGAAGGTCAGCGGGAGTGAAACAATCATGCAGAGTGCGACCGTGCCGAGTGCCATCAGGAGGCTGCGGAGAATGATCTTGGGATAAAGCGGATCGAATCCAAACGCGCCGAAGCCGAGAAAGCGTTTGAAATTCTCCAGGGTGAAATGCGGTTGCACGTCACCGTACGTCCCTCGGCTCATGAAACTGATGACGACGATGCTGATCAGCGGCACCAACAGGAACACGGTGACCCAGGTGATCCCTGGACCGCTGGTGAGTGCGGACCGCACCTGCTCAGCGCGAGGCGAGAGCTGTTCGCCGAAATGGATTTTCGGTTTCATCGCGAATCAGTCATCAAGGATTATCAAGGCTCCGGGCGGAAGCCAGACCATCACTTCCTGGCCAATCTGGAAATTATTGGAGCCGACGTGCGTGTTCATCAATTCAGCGCTCAACGGTTGTGAGCCGGCGCGAAGTTCGTAATGAGTGCCCGAGCCGACGTAGATCACCTGTTCGATTCTTGCGTGAATTCGATTCTCACCGGCATCAGCGGGGCAGGGGAGGAACTGCACTTTTTCCGGACGGATCGCGAGGGTGATCTTTTCCTGTGCGGGCGCTGCGGAGGAAATTTTGAGTTCACCCATTGCCGTTTCGACAAGGGTGTGGTTGGGGCTTCGCTGTTTGACCCTTGCCTCGATCAGGCTGCAAGAACCGAGGAACTGGCTGACGAAACGCGTCCGTGGACATTCATAGAGGGTTTCAGCGTCGCCGAGTTGCTCGACCTTGCCGTCGCGCATCACTGCAATCCGATCGCTGAGCACAAGCGCCTCATCCTGATCGTGAGTGACATAAATGAACGTGATGCCGAGACGGCGTTGCAGGCTGCGCAGCTCGATCTGCAGTTGCTTGCGGAGCTTCAGATCGAGCGCGCCGAGGGGCTCGTCCAGCAGGAGCACTTGCGGCTCATTGACGATGGCGCGGGCGAGCGCGACCCGCTGCTTCTGGCCGCCGGAGAGCTGGTTTGGCTTTCGTTGAGCGAGCGGTTCGATTTCCACAAGTGCCATGACTTTCCGAACGCGCTGCTCGATTTCAGGCGGTGGAACTTTCTTCATGCGCAAACCGAAGGCGACATTCTCCCAGACATTGAGGTGCGGAAACAGTGCGTAGGATTGGAAGACTGTGTTGACGGGCCGGCGATGCGCGGGAAGTCCGCTTGCCTCGACACCTCCGATGTGGATCGTGCCCTCATCAGGAATTTCCAGTCCGGCGATGATTCGGAGCAACGTCG
>SXMN01000257.1 GCA_005777315.1 Verrucomicrobiales bacterium | reverse complement strand
GCCCACTCGGTGGTCGTGATGTCGAGCACGCCCGCCACCATGCCACTGGCGATGAGCGACTCCATCGCCCGGCCACCGTTGCCGGTGGCGGCGAAGACGAGCACTTCGTAGCCTGCAGCTTGTTCACCTCGCTCATGTCATTGACGATGACGGCAACTCGCAGACCTTCGCGGTTGTGGAGGACGTGATTGAGCAAAGTCGTCTTGCCCGCGCCCAGAAAGCCCGAGAGCACGGTGACGGGCAGGCGGTGTGGGACGTGTTTCGTTGACGGACAATTCTGGCGGGCTGTTTTAGTCGCCCGATTTCGGGAAAGTTTCATTTCGATTCTGCGCTGCATAAAAGTTCAATTCGTTTTAGCTCGATGCGCGGTGACACTTCCTTTGGTACTGCCGGTCACACTGGCAATTCCCGCGATGAATGCGGACACGTTGTGTCGACCGGGAGAAGGGACGGTGGTAACCGCGCCCGCACGGTGTTCCGTGCGCCCGCATGAGGGCGTCAAGCGGGAGTTTAGGACGCGAGAAATCCTGAAAAGGAACGCCCCAGCGAGATTAGAACACCGAAGCGTCTAACGCGGGCGGTCTGGTTCAGGATGCGAGAATCGGAGGTCCACAACTATACGGAAGAAGTTGCGTCGAAGGAGGGAGAGCAGGGGCAACCGGAGAACCGTTAAGAAAGAGAAAAATGGGGACGGGGGCTTCGACCAAAACCGGCATCGTCGTCAGATTTGCGTGTCCGTGTGCAAAAAGAGTAATCACACAGTCTTCATCCCCATCGTCCGGAGCATTGTGAGGCGTATGGGAATCACTGGCTTGAGCGGTCGTTTCGCTTGAGTCGTGAGCAACGTCGCAAGGATCATTGTGATGGCTACAAATTTTGCAGACCGAGTCGACGAGGTGATGAAGCCGATGATGTGCCAGATGGTCCGACGATAGCCATGTCAACAGCAGCAACAAACAGAGCTGGCCGATAGCCCCAATTGCAACTGCTGGCCGACGCAGCCAAGGATTGTTCATTTGAACTCGCACCACCGTAAATTTCGACCGGAAGAAAAGAAAACGCAAGAACAAAATGCAAAAGCTTTGCAATAACGCAAACCCTCTAAACGAAATGGCCATGTGGTTCCGGTGGTTCAACCCGTTTTAGGCTGGTCTGGTTGCGGAAATCCGTTAGGATCTGACTCCAAGACCGTTGTTCACCAGCAGGTTTGCACCTGCGAAGTGAAGATCGGAAAGGTTCCTTTTGCCTGAACGCTGGTTATCAGTGGACGAGATCGTGGCGCATCTCGGGGTCAATCCGGACACGATCTACAAGTAGATCATCCGGAAAAGCCAAGGAGATGACGGAGAACGCCTTGGCGAAACAGGAGTAATGGAAATGACGATTCCAACTTTCAGCGACACAGTGGTGAGGCAACTGGCGAATGTGCTCGAAAGCGCGGCCTCTCACCGTGAATTCACGTCACTCTTCAACGAGTGCAAGATAGCGGAACAGGGCGGGACTCCAAAATGGGAGCGAATCACATTGGCGCTGACCTTCCGACAATGCCAGGACGGGTGTGGGAACAATGTCGTCGTTTTCATTCAAGCAGTGATGAACCCCGTTCGCTTCGTGGGCCAGACAAGCCGTTTCCAGGAGTTTCGCAATCGCTTAAACGAAGTGATTTCATTTGTGGGCTTTCAGCTTGGCGATGACGGGACAATCCGCGTCGCGACCGTCGCTCGAACCTTAAGCGAAGCAGCCAGCGCGCTGGGCGGCTGCGAAAGCTTTTGGAACAAAGGCAGGTTTATTCGGACGTCCTCGCGTTCTGCCGAGAAGAATTATTGAAAGACAATTATTTCCACGCGGTTTTCGAGGCGACTAAAAGCGTCGCTGACAAAATTCGGACCAAGAGCGGACTGGCGTCCGACGGCGCTGAATTAGTGGATTTGGTGTTTTCATCAAAGAATCCAGTGCTGGCGATAAACACTCTGCGCACGGAGACCGAGCAATCGGAGCACAAGGGATTCGCAAATCTATTGAAGGGCGTGTTCGGGACATTTCGGAATGTGACTGCCCATGCACCGAAAATTCACTGGACGATTGAAGAGCAGGATGCCCTCGACTTCCTCACGATGGTCTCCTATTTGCACCGTCGATTGGATCGCGCCATTAAGGTTATCAAGTCGTAATTGGATTGGGAAATGCTACAGCGTCCCGCCACTTCACGACATCTTCTACCTTTTCGCGCTGGTAGATTTGGTGGACCAAATCCGACGCGTGATTGACCAGCCTCATCGCGGCCTCACGGGGAACTCCAGCCCTGCGCAACCGATTCACGTACGTCACCCGCAGGCAATGGAAGCAGAGGTGTGGCAACTTCATTTTGATGAAGAATTGCTGCCACCGCCGAGACGGCTGGAACGGGAAATCCAGCGTGAATTTCTGTTTCGTCTTGGCGATTCTCTCAAGAAGAGGGCGGAGCGCAGTCGGCATCGGAATCGAAAACGCTCGGTCCTCGCCACCTTTCGGAGAGGGGAAAGTGATTTTGTTCTCGGTGAAATCGACGCAGTTCAACGGAATCCGCGTCTCTCGAATGCGGCAGCCCGTGTGCAAGGCGATCTCGAAGGCCGTCTGCATCCATTCGGGTTCAACTGTGAGCGCGCTTCGCATTGCCACAATCTCGTCATCCGATAGTTCCGGTTTCTTGGGTGCTTTGTCCTTCTTGAGTTTGAGGCTGACAAGTGGGTTGGCGTCCGCATGGCCGAGACGAACCGCTTCACCAACGATGAGGGCGAGAGTCTTCAACTCGAAAATCGCGGTGTTACGCCCAACGGTTTTGCCCGTTTTCTTTTTGTAGGTAGTGCGCCAGTCGATGTATTCCAGTGCGTTCCGGTATGTGATGTCACGCGGTGAGTGCAGCTTCCGAACCTGAAGCCAGAGCGCGAGCCACTTCCAGGCGTCGAGATAACGCTCGTGGGTCCGGGGGGATTCGCAGTGCCGGTCGAGGAACTTGGGAACCCAACTGTCCCAACTGCCGCCTTCTGGCACCGCAGCTTTGGTGAATTCCTTGGATTCCATTTGAGCGCGGAATGAGCGTGCCTTGGCGGTCTCGCCAGGGCTGTCCGCCCGGAGCCCGGTGGACTTGTTGCGGCGCTTTCCGTCGCTGCCGATGAACTGGATGAACCAGAACGGCGACCCCTTTTTTCGGTAGAGCGATGACATATTTCGAGTGCAGTTAGTGCAGTAAACTTACTGCACTCAATTGCGAAATGCCAATGAAAACAGGCATTTGTCACCACTCCAAACCACCATACCCGTAACGAGGGTTAGATTCCCTTCACCCGCTCCAACTTCTGTTTGGAGACGCTCCCTCAGCCGCAACGATTTACGCCGTTCCCTGCGTTGTATACACCCGTCGTTCTCGTCGGTGTGACAAAAATGTGACAGGTGCGGTTCGTACACCGCCGAAAAATTCTGTTCTCGCGGTCGTATGAAAAACCATACGACCAAAACAGCGACGGAGTTCCCGGTGCATGTCACCGGTGAACCCACAAACATCACCATCTACATGGAACCACACAACGGGACACCCCGTTTTATGGTTTCCTATTACGACGCGGCGTGCCAACGCCATCGGCGGCGGTGCTCCAGCTACGAGAAGGCTGACGCACTCGCCGACAAACTGAGAAAGGAAATCAAGACCGGCGGTTGGGATGTGCTCACCTTGCGCGGCAGCGAGAAGCACGCCTACGAGCGCTGCCGCGACTGGCTGCGCCGTTGCGGCAAGCCGCTGGATTTCGTCGTCCACGAATACGTGGAGGCGGCGGGAATCCTCAAAGGCTTGAGCGTCGTGGAAGCTGCCCGGTCGTTTGTTCAGAGCCAGTCGAAACCGATCACTCCTAAGCCTGCGCCGGAAGTGTTGCGGGAACTGCTCGATGATCTGAAGCGCACCGGCAAGTCGAAGTGGCATATCCGCGACCTGCGAATTCGTTTGGGGAAATTCACCCAGAAGTTCGCCTGTCCGCTAGGCTCGATCTCGGCACCTGAGATTCGCGATTACGTCCAGAAGCTCAACGGTGCCGCGAGATACCGCAACCACGTCATAGATGCCATCGGAACCCTAATTTCGTTTGGTAAAGACCGCGCTTACGTTAATGAGGATAGCGAGGGCGTCAGCAAGATCGCCAAATATGAAGTCAGAAGGAAGGAGGTCGAGGTCTTCACCCCGGCTGAATTGGAGGCGATGCTGAAGGTTGCCAATCCAGAGGTTCAGCGTGCGCTGGCCCTGACCAGCTTTGCTGGAGTGCGCGGCGCTGAACTGGGCCGTTTGGATTGGAGTGACATCCAGTTTGATCTGGGCTGCATCCGGGTGAAAGCTGCCAACGCAAAAACCGGAATCCGTCGTGTGCCGCCGATTCCCGAAAACCTGCGGGCGTGGCTGACACTCGATCAGGACAAATCTGGGCCAGTGGTCGGCTACAAGAACATCTACAACCAATACCTCAAGGTGGCCAAGAAGGCGGGAGTAAAATGGAAGCGCAATTCGCATCGCCACGGGTTCGCCTCCTACCGCACGGCCCTGATTAAAAACCTCGATCAAGTCGCCATCGAGGCAGGTCACAGCAAACAGGAACTGCTGGAGCACTACTTCAAAGTTGTATCGGAAGCCGCCGCCAAGGCGTGGTTTTCGATCTTCCCGTCCAAGAAGGGTCAAGAGCCGGAGGCGAATTCCATGCCCGACGCAGAGCCGGAGCAGAAATAGCCGGTCGCTGCGCCTTTAAGTCAAGCGTCCAGCCGTCCTTCAGGGCGGCTGGACTTTTTCTTGGGCGGAAAATTGTCGGCGGTTGGTTCTTCAAGGCATGTATTGTGAAAATGCCTTGGAAGCGGCGACCCCCGTGGTTGTAGACAAAAAGGGCGAAAGCCATGCGCTTACGTCACCGCTTGATGAACCAAGGCTCTGTACTCGAAAGGATGCGGCACAATTCCTCAAGGTCAGCGTCAACACCGTAGACCGGCTCCGCTACCGGCGTGCCCTGCCTTACTACCGGATCGGCGGCACTGTCAGGTTCGGCCCGTGGGACTTGATCGAGTTCATCAGCGGCAAGCCGGTTTACCCTGAGCAGGTCATCATCAATACCCGGCGCACCCTGACCAAGCAGGAGCTTGCTCAGTGCTTTCGCGTCTCCAGCCGCACGGTGGAGCACCTGATCCAGACCCACAACCTGTGGCGGCGGCGCGTGGGCCGTAGCGTACGGTTTCTTCTGGAAGATGTCTTGTGCCAGCTTGCGAGCGACTTCCGGGTGGCGGCCCGCGCTCCGGCTTCAACGGCGACGCGGCACGTGTTGAACGGCTGAACGGGACTGCTGCTGCTGATCGCGCACGCCTTCGATCTGCGTCAAGTAGCGGTGTCGCGCCCGGCGTCTTCAAGCTGGTCACTTGAATCTTTAATTGGCTTCTGCCTGCTTCTGGTGAGCGCCACCGTCACGCGGCCAAGCCAAGCCTCATCCGCACATGCGGCCAGCAGCCTGACCGTCGCGAAGTACTTCACCGTGTTGCGCCTTGCCCGCCCAAGGGCTTCGAGCACGGGCAGCAGGTTGTGGCCACCCACGTCAAGACTGCGGCCAAAGGAACAGGCCCAGTTCAGCTTTCCTGCGACGACGGTTTCCACTTGGGATAATTGGGATCAAGTGTTGACAGGTTCCAGAGCCTGCGCTCCTCCAACAGGAGCGCCGGGTAGCTCCCATCACTGCAAGCCGCGACCGTCTTCCACCCGGAATTGTGTATACGACAGCGTAGTTGTTTACGAAAATCCGGGGAATGCGCACAAAGGCCACACGTCGCGGAAGAATGGGCCGCCCGCCATCGGGCAACAAAGCATTCTTGATCCGCATGAAGCCGGAAACCCACGACGATTTGCTGCGTGCTGCCAAAGCGGACGGATACAAGCGGATGGGCGAATGGTTGGATAACGTGCCTGCGGAACTTGTTCACAGGTTGTCGAGTCCCGCCCGCCTGAAGACCCCCTCCGCCAAGCTGTTGAGCGACGCGTTTCGTGAATACGCGACCGAAGTAGCCCGTGCTCTGGATGAAATGCGCTTGATCGTTGAGCGCAACCCCATGCTCGATGAAGACGTGGTGAATCGGAAGGCGTTCCAGAATCTTCGGCAGCAATACGTGGCTTTGATACAGCGAATGCGACCAGATCGCGTCAGAGGCTTGGTATTGTTGATCGAAACCACGCCGGATATTTATTTTGTAGGCGGGCTCAATCATAAATATCTGAAAGTTGTGCGCGAGGTTTTGCGCGGGCCTGATGTGATTAAGCCCCTG
>SXMN01000256.1 GCA_005777315.1 Verrucomicrobiales bacterium | reverse complement strand
GTTTACTCCAACACCGGCGGGCAATGCTCCAAGTCCACGCCCCGTGGCGCGGTCGCGAAATACGCCTCGGGTGGCAAGCCGGCGGCGAAGAAGGACCTCGGCCTCATCGCCATGACCTACGGAAACATCTACGTGGCCAGCGTGGCGATGGGGGCAAAGGACGAGCACACGCTCAAGGCGTTTCTCGAGGCCGAGGCGTACGACGGGCCGGCGTTGATCATCGCCTACAGCCATTGCATCGCGCACGGCATCAACATGACCACCGGCCTGCAGAACCAGAAGGCGGCGGTGAATTCTGGTCAATGGCTGCTCTACCGGTTCAACCCCGAGCGCAAGACAAAGGGCGAGAATCCGCTCCAGCTCGATTCGCAGAACCCGCGCATGAAAGTTCAGGATTACATGAATCTCGAGAACCGCTTCCGCATGTTGAGCAAGAGCCATCCCGATCACGCGCACAAGTTTTTCAAGCAAGCGCAGTCGGACGCCGACGCCCGCTGGCAATACTTCCAGCGGCTGGCGGCCTCGGCATCGGCTGGCGCGGATGCCGCTGAAACAACCACCACGAATGCCTGAAGTGCGATGATCGCAAACAGAGGAACTTTAACATGAATCTCTCCACCAATTATCTGGGCCTGAAACTACGGACGCCGCTGGTGCCCAGCGCCTCGCCGTTGTCCGAGGATCTCGATAACCTCAAGCGCATGGAGGACGCGGGCGCGCCCGCCGTCGTGCTCTACTCGCTCTTCGAGGAGCAGATTCGCTACGAGCGCTACGAGCTGCACTGGTCATTGAGCCAGGGCACCGAAAGCTATCCCGAATCGCTCAACTACTTTCCCGAGCCGGCCAATCTCCTCATCGGGCCGGAGGGTTACTTGAAGCATATCCAACGGGCCAAGCAGGCGGTGGCCATCCCGGTCATCGCCAGCTTGAACGGCTGCACGCCCGGCGGCTGGACGGATTTCGCGAAACAGATCGAGCAGGCCGGCGCCGATGCGCTCGAGCTGAACATCTACAGCATTCAGACCGATCCCCGCCGAACAGGCGAAGAGGTGGAACAGGAATATCTCCAGATCGTGCAGGAGGTCCGGGCGGTGGTGAAACTTCCTCTGGCAGTCAAGGTCAGCCCCTACTTCACCAATTTCGCCAACATGGCCCTGCGATTCGCCGAGAAAGGGGCCAACGGGCTGGCGCTCTTCAACCGCTTTTACCAGCCCGACATTGAACTGGAGGCGCTGGAAGTCGCGCCGCACGTCATGTACTCCACGCCGATGGCGATGCGGCTGCCGCTGCGTTGGATCGCGATTCTACATGAGAAGGTGGAGACCAGCCTTGCGGCGACCAGCGGCGTGCATCGTGGCACGGACGCGATCAAGCTGATCATGGCCGGCGCGGACGTCACCATGCTCTGCTCGGCGCTGATGCGGCACGGCATCGAGCAGATCCGCACCATTGAACGGGAGATGGTGGCGTGGATGGATGAGCACGAATACACCTCCGTGGCACAAATGAAAGGCAGCCTGAGCCAGCGCAACTGCGCCGACCCGGCGGCCTTCGAGCGTGCGCAATACCTGCGCGCCGTCGGCGTCCATGTCGTGCCTCCAGCGGGTGGTTGAAGTTGAGGGGGATTTCCGGCGTGTTGCGAACGCACAACTTGCGGACCACTCGGGGCGAGGAGCCGCTTCACATATACATGCCGCCGTTCACCGCCAGCACTTGCCCGGTGATGAAGCTGGCGCGCGGGCTGGCCAGGAAGACGATGGCATCGGCAATCTCCTCAGGCTTTCCGAGCCGGCCCATCGGCGTCATCGCTCTCACTTGGTCCAACGCGGCGGCAGGAACATTCTTCAGCATGTCGGTCTCGATGAATCCGGGCGCGACGGCATTGACGGTCACGCCCTTCTTCGCCACTTCGCGCGCGATGCTCATGGTGAAAGCAATGGCGGCGCCTTTGGTGGCCGCGTAATTCGCCTGCCCGAAGTTACCCGTCTGCCCGATGATCGAGGAGACGTTTATGATGCGCCCCCAGCCTGTCTCAAGCATTTTGGGCAGCACTGCTTGCGTGACATGGAACAAACCGTCCAGGTTCACGCGCATTACCTCGTCCCACATCTGGTGCGTCATCTTGAGGAACGATCGGTCGCGCGTGATGCCGGCGTTGTTCACGAGCACAGAGATGGGGCCGAAGTTCTGTTGAGCCTGCGCGGCCATGGCCTGGACTTCCTCGGCGGAAGCCACGTTGGCTTGATAGCCCTGGGCGCGAACACCCTTGTCCCGAAGCAGTTTCTCGACTTCCAGCGCCTGCTCCTTTGATTGTGCGTAACTGAAAAGGACGTCCGCACCAGCGTCCGCCAGCGCCATTGCCGTCGCACGTCCGATGCCGCGCGTCGCGCCCGTTACCAGGCAGACCTTTCCTTGCAGCTCTTTCTGTATAGTCATGCGTTGAACCAAAGTTCTGGTCGCAGTGTGGAGGTGGACCGGGCTTTCTTACCACCCATCGCTTGTCCAAAATGCAATCCTTCTTGGCGGGCTTGGGACCTGTCACTTTGCGCAACTCAGTTGTCGTGCCAGCCATTGTCGGCTGGCCACGGGGCATTTACGCGCTCGGATGCCATCCGGCGTCCGCCCAGAGCGAACCGCTCACCGCGGCGTTCTGGATCATGAAGCAGATCGCGTCCGCGATCTCCTCCGGCTTGATGAGCCGGCGGAGCTGTGTTTGGGGAATGATTCGCTCGCGAATAAAATCATCGCCCAGGGCGCGGACCATCGGCGTGTCCGTGTAACCCGGGTGGATAATCCCGCAGCGCACACCGTGATAGACCGCTTCCATCATCAACGTGGCCGTCGCCCCTTCCAGGCCGGCCTTGGTTGCGGCATAAGCGATCTGACCTTTGTTGCCTAAAGAGGACACCGAGCCGATGAAGATCACAGCACCCTGCAGGGGCTCGGTTGGCTCCCATCGTTTCAATCCCCGGCGACGGCGTTCCTCGGCCACTCCAGCCAGCATATCGAGAGCCCAATAAACCGGAGCGACCAGGTTTACCTCCAGCACCTGTCGGAATCGCTCGATAGGGTAAACAACCAACTTGTTCGTCTCCTTGTCCACCTTCACCGCCAGACCATCTCGCGTAATGCCGGCCGCCGAGACACAAATGTTCACCATCCCGTGCTGCTCATGAAGTTCGTCGTAAACCTTGCAACGAAACACCGGATCGGTGACATCGCCGCTGTAACCGCTGGCTACTCGGTTCCCTGTCTGCTGATTCACGGCATCCGCCACCTCGGAGACGGATGCGCTGTGATCCACCAGGGCGATCGCCTTCGCCCCTCGCCTCGCCAATTCCTCCGACAAAGACCGGCCGATGCCGCTGGCTGCTCCGGTCACCACCGCGACTGCGCCTTTGATAATCATAAAAAAGCTCCCTTCTTTCGAATGTTGCGAATTCAACGATTGCCTGCTGCCTGCGCCAGTTTGCCGCAGGTTTTTACGCGCGTCAATTTGAATTGTGCGTATGCACAAGTCTCCAGTGCGCCCACAAGCCGTTGGTGAACTCGGCTGGCAGCCTGGAGCACGGCTGTGTGCGAAGAACCAGCCGCAGCAGGTTTGGCGTGACTGCGAGCTCACGACCTTGCTGCGACTGGCTTTCAGCACAGTCGCGCTCCACCGGTGTGTGAATGCACCGCAACAATCTGTTTATAGTTTGTATCGGCCATTTCTCCGCATATCAGGTACAAACTTCGTATTCACCATGATTTGGATGCTTGCCTTGTGCCATCGCACTAGTACTGTTCCATTCAATGAGCACACCTTCTGAATCAACCGTCAAGCGACTCGATATCCGGAAGTACCCCAACCGCCGCTACTACGACGCCACACACAGCCGGCATCTGACACTCGATGAGATTCGCACGCTCATTCGCGACGGATTTGATATCAAGGTGACGGACTCCAAGAGCGGTGCGGACATCACGGCACAGGTTCTGACGCAGATCATCCTGGAGCTGGAAACTCCCAAGATAGACAGCTTCCCGGTTGCCCTGCTGTTGCGAATGATCCGTTCGAATGATCAGGTTGTGCGCGACTTCGTGGAAACCTACTTTAATCAGGCATTCAAAGCGTATTCGGAATACCAGAAGCAGATGGAGGAACGCCTGCGGCAGATGCAAGGTGCCACTGGAATGTTTGCCCCGTTTGGATCCTGGGCTCAGATGCCAACGTCTCCGTTCGGGCCTCCTTTCGGTTCAAAACCTGCGGAACCGGAAGTAAGGGAAAAGACTCAACCCACTCCCAGCCCAGCTCCGCCCGAGGAATCGAAGGACCTTCGCAATACAGTGGAGGAATTGCAGCGGCAACTGGAGGCAATGCAAGAGGAGATGAAGGCAAAGAAGGTGAAACGCCGCGCTCGTTGAGCTTTGTCACAACACAGGAATTGTGCGGATGCACAAGTTTATCTTGACGATTGTCCGGGACAGGCGTTAATTGGTGTCAAGATTCGAGAACGGGTCGAAGCAGCCCGGTCCCGGGTTGGAACAGAAAGCACCAAACATGAAACAAGTGGGGGACAAGCATTCCTAAGGTGGCTCAAGGCGCGGCATAAAGTAGAAGATGGCGGTTTGTCTCGGCACTTATTAACAGCGAAAAGGAATAACTTATGACAACTGAAGACAAGACCAAACCCGGTATCGATCTGTTTGATCAGGCCATGAAAAGTTATGAGCAGGCCCTGAAGACCGGGGTCAAGATGCAGGAGGAGTCCGCAAGATTCTTCAGCAGCATGGTCAATCAGACCACCTCGCCGCAGGACTGGCAGAAAAAGATGAAGGCCATGACGGATGAATTCATTCCGCAAACGCAGAAGTCCGTGGATGAAGGGCTGAAGTTCATCGAGCAGACCAGCCGGACCAGCGTCGAGCTGCTTAAGAAAGCTGTTGCGACCGGTCAACCGACCTCCGTGCAGGATGCCCAGGCGAAGTTCCTTGGCTTGTGGGAGGCCTCATTGAACGCCATGCGTGATACTGCGGTGTCGGTCACACAGGCAAACAACAAGGCGATTGAGTCGTGGGTCGCATACGCGCGGAAGAACGGTGAGCCAACGCCAGCAGGTGCCAAGGCGTGATGCATCGGAAGTGATATACAGCCCAGGCCGGAAAGGATTGGAACATGATAAAAGACGTCTTTCTCGCGGGCGCCACCCGCACCGCCATAGGTGCGTTTTGTGGCATGTTTGAACAGACCCCGGCACCTGTCTTGGGTGGTGTGGTTGTCAAGGCCTCCCTCCAGCGTGCCGGGATTCAGGGAGACCGCGTTGACGAGGTCATCTTCGGCAATGTTGTCGGCGCGGGCCTTGGTCAAAACGTCGCCAGACAAGTGGGCATTCGAGCCGGCCTCAGCCCGTCCGTTGGCGCAACTACCGTGAACAAAGTCTGCGGCTCCGGCCTGAAATCAGTGATGCTTGCAGCCCAGGCGATTCAATGTGGGGATGCTCAGGTGGTGGTGGCTGGAGGTGTGGAAAACATGTCGCGCACGCCCTACCTCCTGGAAAAGGCGCGAAACGGCTACCGCATGGGGAATGGCGAAATCACCGACTCATTGATTCGCGACGGCCTTTGGGATGTTTACAACAATATGCACATGGGCACGTGCGGTGATCGTTGCGCGGAGAAGTATGGCCTCACCAGGGAACAGCAGGACGAGTTTGCTGTCACCAGCTTCCAACGCGCGATCGAGGCGGCGTCCAGGGGCATTTTTTCCCAGGAAATTGCCCCCGTGGAGGTGAAGGCCGGCAAGGGGACCGCGATCATCTCCGAGGATGAGAACCTGAAAAAATTCAACGAGGAAAAGCTGCGAAAGCTGCGGCCTGCGTTCGGGGAGAAGGGAACGGTCACCGCGGGCAATGCTTCTAGCATCAACGACGGAGCCGCAGCCGTGATCGCCCTGTCCGCCGACAAGGTGAAAGAGCTGGGTGTGAAGCCGCAGGCGAGAATTCTCGGTTACGCGACCTACGGGCGGGAGCCGGAGTGGTTCACGCTGGCCCCGATTGGCGCCATTGCACAATTGCTCAAACAATTGTCCCTCCAGGTCGGCGACGTGGGGCTGTTCGAGATTAACGAGGCCTTCTCCGTGGTGCCCATGGCCGCAATGAAGGATCTCGGCATTCCGCATGAGAAATGCAATGTGCATGGCGGCGCTGTCGCGCTGGGGCATCCCATTGGAGCCAGTGGCACCCGTACTCTGGTCACCCTGCTCAATGCGATGAGGCAGCGCGGCGTCAGAATTGGCATCGACTCCCTTTGCATCGGCGGTGGCGAGGCAGTGGCGGTGGCTGTTGAATTGTGCTGATGGACAATTGACGGACCTTTTCGTTGCATCTCCATGGGGGACACCTCCGAAAGGGAAAGCGACGGGCAAAAACGGTGTGGTGGCCGAAGCGAAATAGGGCAAAGAAAGGCACCCATGAACGACGAACAAGAAAGTGCGAATCACACGGCCGAGCAATTGGCTGCATTCCAGAAGATCTGGGGCGAAACTTTCAACAAGATGATGCAGGCGGGTTTCACGTTTTCGCCAGAGTCGGCCCCGCCCGAATTCTTGCGCCAGATGCGAAGCGGCATCTTCCAGGCCCTCGGGCAGTCCTGGGAACAATTCCTTCGCTCGCCGCAGTTCATGGAAGGAATGAAGCAGTGCATGGACAACGCGATCGCCTTCCGGAAGATGAGCGGCGACTTCTTCACCAAGGTGCGGCATGAAACACAATCCACTTCGCGTGAGGACATCGATGCGGTGATGCTGGCTGTGCGCCACATGGAGACCCGTGTCCTGGATCGCGTTGAGGAACTCGCGGCTCAGATTGAGGAAGTCAACAAGCGGCTGAACGCCTCCGGGCAGAACACTGGCCGCCCGTCACAGCCAGGAACCAAGCCCAAAGGCCGGACACGAAGAAACCCGCGCAAGAAATAGCGAAAGGATTCAACCATGAGCACTGCCAACGACATCGGAAATCCATGGGCCAGGTGGCAGGAATCGTTCTTAACCGAAAGCGCGGCAAACGCCCGCCGTCTGGCGCAACTGCCGTCCCTATACCAACGGGCGCAGCGGGTGAAAAAGGGCGCGACACCCTCGGAAGTCGTTTACGAGGAAGATCGGTTGAAAGTGCTGCACTATCCGGGGAAGGAACCCGCACGTTACGCGACGCCATTGATTTTTGTGTTCGCGCTGGTGAACCGGCCTTACATCCTAGATTTGAAGATGGGCCGAAGCGTGGTCAGTCACTTTGTGGATCGCGGCTTCGACACCTATCTCATCGACTGGGGTTCGCCGACCTACGCGGACCGCCACCTGACCATAGACGACCACGTGAACGGTTACCTCTCGAACGTCGTCGATTTTGTGCGCGAGCGCGCCGGCACACCAAACGCGAGCCTGCTCGGATACTGCATGGGAGGAACCATGAGCACCATGTTCACTGCCCTGCATCAGGAACGGGTGAAGAACCTCATCCTGCTCGCGGCAGGCATCGACTTTTCGACTCGCGAAGGGTTGCTCAACTTATGGGCGCAGCAGGAGTATTTCGACGTGGACAAGTTCGTCGATGCTTTCGGCAATTGTCCCGCCGAATTTCTCCAGGCGTCGTTCCTGATGCTCAAGCCCGTGCAGAATTTGATCGAAAAGCCGATCAACTTTTTCGAGAAGGCGGACGACCCTGAGGCGATTGATGACTTCCTGACGATGGAGACATGGCTGAACGACAACATCCCCGTGGCGGGTGAAGTTTACCGTGAGTTCGTGAAGTTCCTCTACCAGCAGAATCTGCTCGTCCAAAACAAGATGCCGGTGGGCAAGCACACGGTGGATCTGCGCAAGATCACCTGCCCTGTATTGAACATCATGGCGAAAAACGATGACCTCGTGCCGTGCGCGCAAAGCATGCCGTTCAATGATCTGGTCAGCTCGAAAGATCGCAAATCGCTCGTCATTCCCGCAGGCCACATCGGGCTGGCAATCGGAGGCAAGGCGCAGCGCGAGGTCTGGCCGCATACTTGCGACTGGCTGTCAGAGCGAAGTTGACGGTCCGTCCGCGGACGACACACGGCTGTTTCATGTGGATTCGCAGTTGGATTATCCGACTGTAGCCATGCTTCGTCAGGCCTGTTCGTCCGTCTGTGGTTCCCACCAAGCCAGGTCCGACGATCTGTGATTCGGCCTGCTGAAAGACTTGATCTGCGTCAATCAACGAACAACCGCTTCACGGTCAAATCGAAGAGCAGCTTTGTGACATTTCATGCGCGCAGGTTGATGGCGCAATCTGTCCGGCGGGAAGATCCATGCGGCGAGAGCATCAACAGCGACAGAAGCCAGGTGAGCGCTGGAAATGGACGGCAGCGTTGGTTTTTGCATTCGCACCCGGCCTGTTTGCGTCGCACGTTGAGCCATTGCCACCGTTGGAACGAGCCAGTTGGATTTGGGCGGCGGAATCCAACACGGTCTGCGAACTCCGCAAAGTCTTTACCCTCGACACCTCGCCCACCAACGCGAGCGTCCTCATCACCGCGGACAACGGCTACGAACTGCGCGTGAATGGCGCGCTGGTCGGGAGCGACACGGGCGCGGCCTCGGAGGTGTGGCAATCGGTCGAGCGATACGACATCACGTCCCGGCTCGTGAAGGGCCGGAACATCCTCGGCATTCATGGCATCGATTTGGGCGGCGTGCGGGGCGTCATCGCGGCCGTGCGAATCGAGGTCAAAGGTCGGCCACCGTTGGAGCTGGTCACGGATGAAACCTGGCGCGTATCGCGGGAGGGTCAGGCGGTCGATTACTCGCATCCGGAATTTGTCGAAGGGCCGGAGTGGGGCGACGCGAAAATGCTGGGGCCGATGGGCCTGGCGCCATGGGGACGCGTGGCGTGGTCCGAGGCTGGCGAGCGGGCGCGGGCGAAGGCTCTGTCGGCTTCGCGGCTCGATCTCGCGCAGCCGGATAAGGATTTCGATTGGCCCGAGGCCGTGGCGTTTCTCGGCGAGGATTGCAGCGTGTATGTGCCGCTTCGCGCCGACGCCTGGGGCGTGGCCTTTCGTGTCGGCGACTGGTCGCGGGCTTACACGGAGTTTGACTTGCCGTGTCCGTCCAAGATTGGGAGAAAGCTTTACACGCTCACATGGCAAGCCGCTGTACCCAAGAGGAACGGCCGCCGTCACCCCGACCCTCTCCCCCAGGAGAGGGAGAAACGCTCGCCGCGCGCGAGCAGGACGAACACTCCAAATGTATCGACGCGCTCTTCCGTGAATCAGCAAGAGACGGCGATAGCATGGCGCGCGGCCAATTCCACCGCGAGCTCCGCCACACTCTCCCTCTCCCTGGGGGAGAG
>SXMN01000255.1 GCA_005777315.1 Verrucomicrobiales bacterium | reverse complement strand
GGGCAATCCTGCCAACATTTGATCCGCATGCGCGATGGACATGCGCCAATCCAATCAGAGTCCACAGCGGCGCGCCACCAAATTCATTCCATCTCCTTGCCCTCAAACTTCATTCCACCCTCCTTGTCGAGGGCCATGGCGATAATGCCGATTTGCCACTTGCCTGCCATGTTTGGTGTCTTAAACTTCCTCATAATGAAAAGACATCTGGCCCTTCTGGTGTTCACCATCCTGTCACTTTCGAACGCCTCGGCGCAGAGCATCACTGTCGAGGTTCTACTTGATAGCGAGCAGTTCATCGTGGGCGAGGCGATCAATGCCCAGGTCAGAATTACCAACTTCTCCGGGCAGACTCTGCAACTGGGCTCGGAGGATGACTGGCTGACCTTCGCGCTTGAAGGCGGTCCTAGAAAAGTCGTCTCACAGCGATCCCTGGTTCCGGCCAAAGGGGAGTTCTCCCTGGACTCGTCGAAGAAAGGAACTCGCACGGTGAATATCGAACCCAGTTTCGACCTGTCGCGCCCGGGCCGTTACAAGCTGACCGCCTCAGTTCGCATCCCAAAGCTCAACTCCGTTGTCCAATGCGAGCCGAAATCATTTAACATAATCAATGGCACGATGCTCTGGCAGCAGGAATTCGGATTGCCCTCCGATCCAATAAAAGCTGATACCGCTCCTGAATTCCGGCGTTACACGCTGCTGCAGGTGACGAAGCAGAAGGAGCTGGTGCTTTACTTCCGCCTCTCGGAAGCGGCAGGAGAACGAGTGCAAAAGGTTTTCCCCATCGGCGCTCTCGTCTCGGTGAGCACTCCCCAGGGGCAGCTCGACAAGTACAACAACCTTCACCTGCTTTACCAATACAGCGCCCGCGGTTTCAGCTATTTGATGATCAATCCGGATGGCGTGATCCTGTCGCGCGAAACTCACGAACTCGTCGGAGGCAGCCGCCCTGGTTTGAGACCCGATGACGACGGCCGGATCAATGTCAGCGGTGGCGTGAGGCGTTACACCTCAACTGATTTACCACCATCGACAATTTCGGAAGCCACCACAGCGTCCGCCCCGGAAGCAAAGACGCCTGAAGCGGGGAAAGAATAAGAGAGCTCGTTTTCAAAGTCGGCGAACGAACGCCAAGCATCGGCAATCCGCTCAATTGCGCCGGACTTGGTAGAATTAAATCCGCGCCCAAACACTTGGGCAGGGCTTCTCAGTAACGTCGATTCACTGCGAGCATTGCAATGATGCGAGGAGTTTGGATAATCGGGTGCATGAAGCCTTCGATTGTTCCGCAACGTCGCCGTTCTGCTCTGGCTCCAAAGTTTTTTGCGTTTCTGGCGCTGTTCATGACGCTGTTCATGGCAGGTCTCACCGTTCATGCCGCGCCAGTGCGCGTCCTCGTCTGGGACGAACAACAACCCGCGCAGAAGCAGGCTTATGAGAATTTTCTTGGCAACGAGATCGCCAATTATCTGAAAACTCGCCCCGGCTTGGCCGTGAAAACAGCGCGTTTGGATGATCCTGACCAGGGCCTCTCCAGGCAAACGCTCGATGGCACCGACGTGTTAATCTGGTGGGGCCATGTCCGGCATGGAGACGTCAAGACGGACACGGCTCGCGAAATCGTGCGCCGCGTCAGGACGGGTAAGCTCTCGCTGATCGCGCTCCATTCCGCGCATTGGTCCAAACCGTTCGTCGAAGCCATGATCGAACGCTCGCGGGCGGACGCGCTCAAGCCCCTCGATCAAAACGAACGTGCAAGAGTCACGATCACCGAGACAAACCAATACGCGAATTTCCACACTGCACCCAGATATTCAGATGCCCGCACTCCATCGGTGCTCTACCATAAATTCCCGGATGGCCGAATCGAACTCGATCTGACGCTGCCCAATTGCTGCTTTCCAGCCTACCGACCGGATGGAAAGCCAAGCCATGTTCGGACACTCATTCCCAGGCATCCCATTGCCAGGGGAATCCCTGTCAGCTTCACCATTCCACAGACCGAAATGTACAACGAACCCTTTCATGTCCCGGTGCCTGATGCGGTGATATTCGAAGAACGCTGGGCAACCGGCGAGTGGTTCCGCAGCGGCTCCCTTTGGCAGATTGGTGATGGCAAAGTGTTCTACTTCCGGCCAGGGCATGAGACTTATCCCGTGTTCAAGCAAGGCATGGTGTTGAAAATCATCGAGAACGCGGTGCGCTGGCTGCCGTCCGGAAAGTGAGCCAGTTCAGCACCGATCAGCCGGAATCAATCATCAAATGAAACTCGAAAATAAAATTGCACTGATCACCGGAGGCACACGTGGCATTGGAGCCGCCACAGCCATCGCTCTCGCGCACCACGGTGCACACGTGGCCATCAACGGACGCATCGATGACGACGAAGCCAAAGCGGTCAAAAAGGCCATTCTCGATCTGGGCCGTCGTTGTGAAATCGTCACCGCCGACTGCGCCAAGCCTGCGGAAGCAACGCGCTGCGTCCAAGAGACGAACGAGCGGCTCGGCGGCATAGACGTGGTGCTTCATTCCGCCGGTGGACCGGTTCCCGGATCACTTCTGGAGCTTGCTCCCGAGGCCTGGAATTCCGCCTTCGATGTGCATGTTCATGCCATCTTCCATTTGTGCCGCGCCGCGCTGCCGTTGATGCGCTTGAAGAAGGAAGGGGCCGTGATTCTTGTTTCATCCTCAGCAGGCAAACGAGGCGTGATGGGAAACCTCGCCTACCAGGTGGTGAAGGGCGCGTTGCCGCAATTCACGCGGGCGCTCGCGCGGGAGTTCGCGGCCGACAACATCCGGATCAATTGCGTCGCCCCGGGGGTCATTCGCACCCGGTTTCACGCGAACATGAGTGAGGCGCAGAAGAAGTTGAATCTGGAGCAACGTATTCCCCTTGGTCGCGAAGGTACGCCGGAACAGGTCGCCAGTCTGATTCTCGAACTCGTGACCAACGACTTCATCACTGGCGAGACATTCACGATTGACGGAGGACTGACGATGCGGATTCCGTAACCGGATGCATCGTTTAACTCTGTGATCGCACGGCTGCATCGGCGGGGCTGATGGCGAAAGAGATGATTCAATCGAACCTGGTTTCATGAAGCATGGAATTCTCATATTATGCCTTTGCGTGTGGGCAGCCATCCCCGCTGGTCTGGCTGGCGCGGACACACCCCAATCCCCTGCCCTGTCGCGACTTTCCCACACGAACCTGCTCACCTTTCACAAACGTTCGGGAAAGGAAGATGTCGTTCGATCGATCAGAGACTGGCAAAAGAGACGCTCGGAAATCTTGTCGCGCATGCAGGAAGTGATGGGGCCGTTGCCCGGGCTGGAGAAACGCGGCGCCCTCGACCTCCACATCCACGAAGACATCGATCGCGGCTCCTATCTGCTTCGCAAGATCAGTTACGCCTCAGAGCCGGGCAGCCGTGTACCCGCCTATCTTCTCGTGCCCAAAGTTGCTTTTGAGACGAAGTCAAAACTCCCGGCAGTGCTGGCTCTTCACCAAACACATCCGCTCGTGAGAAAGGTGGTGGTTGGTCTGGGCGAAAGTCCTGATGACGAATACGGAGTCGAACTTGCAAGGCGCGGCTATGTGGTGCTGGCACCCTCCTATCCACTGCTCGGGGATTACAATCCGGATCTCAATGCGCTGGGTTATGTGAGCGGCACGATGAAGGCGATCTGGGACAACATGCGCGGGCTCGATCTTCTTGAATCACTGCCTTATGTCCGGCGGGGGAGATTCGCGGCGATAGGCCACTCACTGGGAGGCCACAATTCCATCTACACGGCCGTGTTCGATCAACGCATCAAGGTCATTGTCTCAAGCTGCGGGTTCGACTCCTTCCGCGATTACATGAACGGAAACATCAACGGCTGGACCAGCGTACGTTACATGCCCCAGCTTCTGAATTATCAACTGGCAGAGGTGCCTTTCGATTTCCACGAGCTGATCGGAGCACTGGCGCCACGCGCCTGCTTCGTGAGCGCGCCACTGGGCGACACAAACTTCAAGTGGAGAAGTGTTCAAGACGTGACACGAACAGCGCGAAAGATCTACCAGCTCCATGGTTCCTCGGACAAGCTGCGTGTCGAACATCCCGATTGTGGACATCTCTTCCCACTGGAGATGCGCGAAGCTGCTTTCAAATTGATCGATTCAGAATTGAAGAACGACTGAACAGACGCTGGTCTGACAATTGCGTGGGCTTCTGCGGTATCCTCGTCACGAGAGAACGTCTTTGACGACATTCCCCTTCACATCCGTCAGCCGGTAATCACGTCCAGCGTAGCGGTAGGTGAGTTGTTTGTGGTCGATGCCCAGCAGGTGAAGAATCGTGGCGTGGAGATCGTGCATGTGGACTTTGTTCTCGACGGCGCGGTAGCCGTAGTCGTCGGTGGCACCGTAGGAAAAGCCCGGCTTCGCTCCGCCGCCTGCCAGCCACATTGTAAAACCGTGCGGATTGTGATCGCGGCCATCCATGTTGCCCTGCGCGGTGGGAGTGCGGCCGAACTCTCCGCCCCAGACGACCAGCGTGTCCTTCAGCAGCCCGCGTTGCTTGAGGTCCGTCAACAGCGCGGCGATGGGTTGATCCACTTCACGCGCGTTGCGCTCGAGATCGCGTTTGAGATTGGCGTGCTGATCCCATTTGAAGGCGTGGTTCACCTGGATGAAGCGCACGCCCTTCTCGGCAAACCGGCGCGCGAGCAGACATTGGCGGGCGAAGTTGTCGGTGGCAGTCTGGTTGACGCCGTAGAGCAGGAGCGTCTCGTCCGATTCGTCCTTGAGGTCGGGTCAGCTTTGGCGCCTCGGTCTGCATGCGGAAGGCGAGTTCGTACGACTCGATCACGCCTTCGAGCTGTGCGTCCACGGCCGCCTGACGCAGATGTTCGCGGTTCATCTCCTGGAGCAGGTCGAGCTGTTTGCGCTGCTGGTCGATGGAGAGTTCGGCGTTCTTGATGTGGCGGATTTGCGCCTGGTTCAAGGGAATGTTGTCGCTGCCGATAGGTGTGCCCTGGTAGATCGCGGGTAGAAATGCCGAACCGTAGTTTTGCGGCCCGCCATTGAAGATGGACGGGCTGATGGTGACGAAGCCGGGCAGGTTTTGATTATCGGTCCCCAGTCCGTAAATGACCCAGGAACCCATGCTCGGGCGCACCTGCGTTTCGTGGCCGGTGTGCAGCTTGAGCACGGCCTGGCCGTGCGCCTGGCCATCGGTGTGCATGCTGCGGATGAGGCACAGCTCATCCGCGTGTTCCGCCACTTCTGGAAACGCAGCACTGATCTCCAGGCCGCTTTTGCCGTGAGGTGTGAATTCCCAGGGAGACGCGAGAAGCTTGCTGTTAGGCGCAATCAAATCGCCGGCGCGCGTAGGCATGGGTTTGCCGTGATCGCGGGTGAGGAGCGGTTTGTGATCGAATGTATCGACGGTGGATGGACCGCCGTGCATGAAGAGGAAGATGACGCGTTTGGCGCGCGCGGGATTGGGCGGCTGCTTCGCGGCGAGCGGACTGGACGCCGCCAGGGCCGACGTCACGGATTCAGCGAGCAGGCTGCTCAAGGCGATGGAACCGAAGCCGCAACCAACGCGGCGCAACATTTCACGTCGGGAGAGATGAGATAACGAATAAGGGTTCATGAGAGAACTTGGCATCAATCAATGTAGCGAAACTCCGTGGACGCGAGCAGCGCGTGGCAGAAGTGCCGCCATACCGCGAGGCGCGCACCCGGATCAGGTTGAGCGGCGTCCGAACCGCCGGAAGCGAGGAACCACTGCGCGCGCGTGTTTTCGGTACTGGTCGGTGGACGGCCCAGCGCCTGCAAATACGCATTCTTGATCGTCGCTGCGTCGTCCGCAGTTGCGTTCCTCAATAGCGCCTCCGCCCAGTTCCCGGCCAGCGTTTGCACGAACGGGCTGTTCATCATGAACAACGCCTGAGTAGGCGCGCTGGTAGTGTGGCGCACACCCGCGATGACATGTGGGTCCGGGAAATCGAAAACCTGAAACAGGTCTGTAAGGTTGTTGCGGATAACTGGGAGATAAAGGCTGCGGCGATTGGTCTCGATGATGCCGGATGGCACGGGAACGCCCGCCATCGGTGGAGCATTGGTGAGGAGCGACGAGCCGCCAATCGTTCGATCAAGCTGACTGCTCACGGCGTACATCGCATCACGCAATGCCTCCGCTTCGAGGCGGCGGCGATTCATGCGCCAGAGAAGGCGATTGTCCGGATCGCGAGCGTAAGCAGCGGGATTGTGAGCCGCGCTCATCTGGTAAGTGCTCGACAGCATGATCGCTCGGATCAGGCGCTTGATCGACCACCGTTGCTCAATGAAACGCTGAGCCAGATGATCCAGCAATTCTGGGTGCGTAGGTGGCTCGCTCAACGTGCCGAAGTTATCCGGCGTCCCCACCAAACCACGACCGAAGAGGTGCAGCCAGACGCGGTTGACCATGACGCGGGCCGTGAGCGGATTGGCAGGGCTGGCGATCCATTCGGCGAGATCGAGGCGTCCGCTGGTATCCGCGGCGAGTGGGGTGCTCGCACTTCTGCTCCCACTGGCGCAGCGGATGAATCCGCGCGGGACTTCATCACCAAGACGATCCGGATCACCGCGAAGGTTGATCTGGCAGTTGACGGACGTCCCTTCCATCACCGCCATCGCTGACGGCATCGGTGGCGGTGCCTTGGCGCGGAGGTCAAAGATTTCGTCGTCCAGTTTGTCGAGTTCAGGCAACGGCTGCCGGGGAGTTCTCATCGCTGGAGATTGAGGCCGCATCGACATCTCGGCAGAAGCAGGATCGATGAACTCGAAGCGCACCGCGTCGGCAACAACGAATCCTTTGGTACCCTTGTTGGAGATGGTCACGGCGGCGTTCGTGCCGGCATCGAACCGGTAACGGCCAATCGAGACAAAAATTTGATCCACGTCCGGCGTCTTGCGTTGATCCAACGTCACAGAGCGCGCGCCCTCGGCGCACTCGATGGTCACAGGCACGTTCGTGGCGCGATTCCAGAACGGCGGATACGAGACAAGCACTTCGTAGAGGCCGGACCTGGGCAGCTCGGCGACGAAGCGGACCGATTTCCTGCCCTTGTCCGCATTGCCGTCGGCGAGGTAATTGCGATCCACGAAGTTCGTGGAGCCGGTGGATTCCTTCCAATTGCCGGTGATCTCCGCCACGAGATTATCTACGACAACGCCCGTGAGCTGTTTGGAATCGATGTTGCCGGGGAAGGCCATCTTCTGGCTGCGCACTTGTTGACGTTCCCCTTCCAGCTTCGTCAGACGGGCTTCGTGGTCTTCCAAGACTTTCGCCTGCCCGGCGTCACCCAATGGACGTTCCAGCCACTGAGGTCGGAACGCGTCGGCGGGACCGTTTCGGTTTGCAGCCAGCGAAGTGGTGCTCTTGAAGATGCCGGCAAGAGCATAGTAATCGCGAGTGGGAATCGGATCGTACTTGTGATCGTGGCAGCGGGCGCAACCCACAGTGAGCCCCAGGAAAGCGCGCGTGGTGACATCGATCTGTTCATCCACGATGTCCATGACGAGCTTGTTGCGATTCGGCTCGAACAACACCTTCGGTCCAAGCATGAGGAACCCGGTGGCAATGATGCGCTCCAATCGTTCGTCATCCGAAGAGGCGGAAAGCAGGTCGCCGGCGATTTGCTCGCGGATGAATTGATCGAAGGGTTTGTCTCGGTTGAACGCGGTCACGACGTAATCGCGATAACGCCACGCGTTCGGATAGGGCAGGTTGTTCTCGGTGCCGTTCGAGTCAGCATAACGGGCGACATCCAGCCAGTGCCGCCCCCAGCGCTCGCCGAAGTGCTGAGAGTTCAAAAGACGATCAATTGCCGTGGCGAATGCTCCTGGTGATGAATCCGAGAGAAATGAATCGATCTCCTCCGGTGTGGGTGGAAGACCGGTCAGATCGAAGGTCGCCCGACGGATCAAAGTACGCTTCTCAGCCGCAGGCGCTGGTGTGAGACGGCGATCCTCCAATTCGCTGAGGATGTAATGATCGATGGGATCGCGCGGCCATTTCTTATCCTTCACTTTGGGGAGTGGCGGGGCTTTCGGTGAACGAAACGCCCAGTGGTTCGTTCGCGAAGAGGCCGTCGTGACTGAAGGTGTCGTACCTGGCGAGGCCGCTGGGAGGACAGCTCCATTTCGCACCCACGTCTCGAAGTCCGCCACCTGGTCAGCAGAGAGCGGTTCCTTGGGCGGCATCTGAAGATCCTGATCCTTGTACCGGATCGCGAGGATGAGCCGGCTCTTATCCGGATTACCCGTGACGATGACTGGCCCGCTATCGCCTCCTTTCCGTAATCCGTCCGGAGTGTCCAACGCGAGGCCGCCTTTGGTCTTTCCCTGAGTCTGGCTGTGACATTCGAGACAACGCTCGGCCAGCACGGGGCGGATTTTCCGCTCGAAGAAATCCAACCCGGAGCCGAGCGCACTTTGATCAGCGGCGCTGGCAACATTCACCACAGCCCAGAACAGGGCGGCAAGCGCGATGCGAATGGTTTCTTTGCGTGTCACAACACGATTGGACAGTGGCTCCGGAAAAACGTTTTGGCAACGATGGCTGATCGACGGCAAAGGACCGCGTACAATGATTTCGGAGATTTGTGCGGATGCACCCTGCCCCTGAACCACACGATTAAGCACAGAGTTTTGGAGGACACAGAGGCTCGTGTCCGCCGACCTCTGTGTCCTCCCAAACTCCGCGCTGAATTCTGATCTCCGAGAAAAGGCCCAGGTTCATGCCCCCAACTCACGTCCATTTTTTGGAGGTCCGGCCTCCCCATGAACCTCCTTCCCCATGAATTCAAAGCGGCCATAAATGGAAAACAACGATTCATGGCCGCTTTGAATTCATGGGGAGTCAGGAGTTCATGGTCCGTGAGCAGGTCCATTCGGAACAGGAAACTTGCCATGAACCGGCCATCGGAGCGCGGAAGAAACTGTGGAAGGAACATTTGAAAAACTTTCAGACGTAGCTCAAGGTGCGTGCATGAATTTTTTCATTGGATTCGTTGCCGCGCTGGCGATTTGGACGGCAGGTTGCGGGAAGGATGCGAGCCAGGCGACCAAGGTTGTCGCGCCGCCAACCGTGGAGGCTCCGAAGGGCCGTCCTCAGCCGCGGCTGCCGACGATCAAGCTTTGGCTCGGAGCGCAGGAGATCACGGCGGAGAAAGCGCTGAGCGAGGATGAGATTCGGACTGGGATGATGTTTCGCACGGAGATGGCGGAACACGAAGGGATGCTCTTCGCATTCGGAGGCCCGACGAAGGCATCTTTCTGGATGCGCAATACGCTGATCCCAATGACGTGCGCTTACATCGATCCGGATGGTGTCATTCTCGAACTCCGCGACATGAAGCCGCTCGATGAAACGCCAATCGAAGCGGCCACGGACCGCGTCCAGTATGTGCTCGAGATGAAACACGGCTGGTTCGAGCGCAACAAGGTCACGGTGGGAATGGTGGTGGCCACGGAGCGCGGGAAACTCAGCGAGACAGACCTGCGAGAGTAGATCCCGTGACAATGTCCTGCCCTTGATCCTGTTCCCGCCGGGATTAAGAACAAGACCTTCAACTACTGAACTCGCACGCGATAGTAGCGATGGCTGGTGCCGATGACACCGGGAATGACGAATTCCTCGGAATCTGTAGCGGGTGTTTGAGTCGAATGCTGGCTCCAGTTCTGGAGGTCGGTTGATTCCTGGATGATCAAGGCACGTCCACGCGCACCATCGATCAAGAACTTCAGAGCCTGATCGCCGACGCGAATACCAGCGTCCTTCAGCGTAATCGGCCCGGAGGAGACTGGTGGGGCTGGTGGTGTGAGAAGGTAATTCACCTGGGCCTGGCCGGTGGCCCCATCACGTCCATCAACAGCGATGTAATAAATGGTGTTCAGCGTTGCCGCGAACGAAACGCTCCCATCGAGGCTGCACGTGACAGGCACCAGGGTTTCGAAGTCCGTGCCGGGTCCGGTATAGACGGCGATGACCGCGGCAAAATTGCTGCCGGTCGTGTTCATGGCGAGCGTGCCAGCCGAGTCAGCTTGATAGGCGAACCATTGGGACGCGCCACCAACATTCCCGCAATGAATTGGCTCACCCAGTTCGCTCTGAGCACCGACCGTGCTGAAGATCTGCGTCCCTGAAAAGCCTCGGGCGGGAGCATTCTGTTCGCCGATCCACGGCGGGCTTCTCAGTGAGGACAAACCGGCTCGTGGGCTGCCAGTGTCGAGGGTGGAGGCATCGAGGAACTTGTCGAGCGCCGTAACGCCGTTACGGGCGTTTGTCGGATCGGTCGCAATCTGGACAAGCGCGGCGTCAGAAGTGATGGTGCGCCCGGCGAAAGAAACCTGAAGCACGTAGCTGCCGATCTGCTGAGTGGTAACATTCGCGAGCGTCAAGGTGGTTTCTGTCCCAGCGTTGACCGGAGCTCCGTTGACAAACCACTGGAATGTCATTCCGACAGGACCAGAAACATCCGCCTTGAGGGTCACCGTTTGTCCGGCGATTGCGATCTGGCTGAGCGGCTGGGTAACGATGCGGGGAAGAGGATCCGGCGTCGCGCTGAATGTCCAAGTCAATGCGACCTCACCACTCGCCCCGCCCCGCCCATCCACAGCGATGGCGTACTCGACGCCTTGGACGGCGTTGAATGTGATGGCGCTGGTGTAGAAGCTTCCCTGGTCATCGTCGCTGGCCACCTCGGTCAAGCTGTTGACAGCGGCGCCGGTGTAGGCGGCAAGGATTGTGTCAAACACACTCCCGAGCGTGCTGAAAGTAACCAGGCCGTTTGCAGTCGCGCGCCATCCCACCCAGACGGATGTCCGCCCCGGCTTTCCGTCGTGGAACGGCTCACCGGTTTCCCGTGTCGCGCCGGAGTTCCTTCCCAAACGCGATCCGGACGGATCAGTGAGGACTGTTCGGCCGGCAAATGCATCGCTCATTGCAAGCGGCGGCAATTTCGGAAGCACTTTCACGATGCGAGTCTGAGTGACTCCGGAATCGTTGACCGTCGTGACGGTGTAGGCGCCTGCGAAGGAGAGATCAAACGCGGCAGTTCCAAGGATGGATTGGTCCGCGCCGGGCACCCTCGCGCCGTTGCGCCTCCATTGGAACTTGGGCGTGGTGGCGCTGTTGACCCCGACACCAAGATTGACCGGCCTGCCCAGGTCCACGTCCTGATCGGTGGGCTCAGATGTGACCTGAGGCGGATCCTTTGCCGCCGGTAGTGCGGCGATGGCAAGCCGGACGTCCGCATCGCCATGGAGCGTTTGCAAGCCGGCAATCTGTGAAACGGTGGTGCCAAATGTTCCAGAGACCGCTGCAGCGGAAAGTATGGTGAAAAAATTTCCCGGGCGCGGAGCAAAACCATCGATCGTCTTGACTTGAAGCAGCCCGCCAGGTATCGCGATGCCGGTGATGTTCAGCGTGTCGAAACGGCCGGATGCGAGCCCCGCGAGGTCGATCACGAGCACGCCGCCCGCAGTCTGCGTGAAATTTCCCTCGATGAGGAACGTGCCGATTGGATTGCCGGGAACGATCGAAGCGTCGGACAGCACATTGCCACGAATGGTTCCGGAGCCTGTCAGCGATCCGCCTTGGAAGTCCACGATCGGCGCGATCAGCGTGGTGCCTGACAGAATCGTAGCGCCAGAGAGCTGGGTCAGACGCGGAAAGCTCAGGATGCCGCCCTGCACTTCGAGCTGGCCCTGGTTGACCAAGGGCGCGCCGACCTTTGATTCGCCGGTATCCGGACCTTTGATGATCGTACCGCCAGGCCGGTTTACGAAATTGAAGCCTCCCTGAACGTCGATCAGGCTCGTTGGCAGGCCGCTGAGCTGGATCAATCCATTCTTCTGGTTCTCAATGGCGGCTCCGCTGCCGACAACCAGGGGCGCACCGGCCTCCCACTTGATCGAGCCGCGATTGAACAATCTCCATGCGTTGAGCCCGGCACCCCGCGCAAGGCTCATGGTGAGCGTCGCGCCTTCATTGATGTCCAGAAGACCAGGCCCGCCACCGGCACCCACCAGTTGAGTTCCATCAAACGCGGCGGTGGTCCATCGGAACAGCGCTCCCGCAGGTGCGTGCAGAGTTCCAGGACCGGTGATTTGTCCGGTCAGCTCAACCTGTGGCCCCGAAACGATCGCGCCGGCCTCCAGGTTCACAGCACCGACGCGGGCCAGCCCTTCTCCTGTGAATCGCGCCCCATTGCCGAGACGTGAGCCGCCACTGATGGCGAGAATCGCGGCCTTGAGGATCTGAATTTCGCCCGTGATACGATCAGCGCTGGTGCCGGCACTGAAAGTGCCACCTTCGATACGGACCAGTCCGGCATTGATCAGGGGCGCATCGAACTGAATCGAATCCGCGTCCGGCCCCTTGATGATCGTTGCTCCATCGCGATTGAAGAAGCCAGGCGCGTCGGAAACTTTGAAGAGACTCCCAGCCATGCCACGCAGTCGCACGACTCCGCCCGGTAGATTGTCAATGGACGAACCACTTAGCAGCGCCATGGAGCCCGCTGAATTCCAGTGGATGGTTCCCTGATTCATGACCTGCGCTCCCGTCAACGAAGCCGTTCCAGAATTGGGTATCTGAACGTTCAGAGTACCGCCCGCATCGACACTTAAAGTGGCGGTGCCCGGCTGGGAGGCGACCGCCGCTCCACCAAAACTGCCTGTGGTCCAATTCAGATCCGCTCCGGTTGGAACTCTGAGGGTCCCAGTACCCGCGACGAGATCCAGCAACTCGCCATGCTGAAGAGACACATCGGCTCCAGGGCCAAGGATCAGACTTCCCAATCGGGTCATTCCTGGTCCGGTGAATCTTGCCCCCTTCAACAACCGTGATCCGCCACCGATACTGAGCGTAGCACCCGCCGAAGTCTGGAACTCGCCTGTGGAGTGATCGCTCCCTGTGCCGACGGAGAACACGCCGCCTTCGACGCGGACAATGCCATCGTTTTGGAGCGTTCCGCCAAAGGTCAGTGGCGCGGCATTTGGAGTTCTTGCGATCATCGCACCGGGCCGGTTGATAAAGGTGAAATCTCCGTTTTGTGTGAACACACTGGTGGCGGTTCCTTGGAGCCGCATCAAGCCGCCTTGAAGATTGTCGATGCTTGCCTTGTCAGCAGCGGCGAGCGGTGTTGATGCGCTCCAGAGGATCAGGCCGGAGTTGGCGATCTTCCAGCCGAACAAGCTCGAGCTGCTCGATAGAATCATTTCCAGCGTGGCGCCGGACTCGATCGTGAGGAGACCGGCGGCCTGGAAACTGCCGGTCGTCCATGACATCGTGCCGCCGGACGGAACGCGGAGCTGACCCGGACCACTGATGAGGCCGGCCACTTCAGCCCGCTGAACCGTGACCACGGCGGTCGCGGCGACAGTGACGTTGCCAAGGCGCGCGAGACCTGCGCCTGTAAATGAAGCTCCGTTGTTCAAGAGCGTTCCTCCACTGATGTCGAGCGTCGCGCCGGCGAGGACCGTGAATCCTCCGCTCGCCCGATCCTTGTCAGTCCCGGTCCCCAGCGTGCCGCCTTCGGCGCGGACGGTGCCTTCATTGATCAGGGGTGAATTGAATTGGAGCGTCTTTGTATCCGGCCCTTTGACGAGAATGGCCAAGGCACTGTTGAAGAAGACAAAAGTGTTTGGCTGCCCCGGGAATGGGGTCTCGCTGAGGTCGAATGGTTGCGAGGACATTCCACGCATCTTGATCGTGCCGCCGGACGAATTCTCAATGTTGGCGCCCCGGCCGGCCGCGAGCGTGCTGTCCGTATCCCAATTCACCAGGCCATGATTGCGCAACCTCCATCCGAAGAGCCGACCGGGCGCGGCGAGCTTGACGTTGAACGTGCCGCCGGCCTCGACCTCGATGGAGCCGGTCTGAGTCGGAGGGCCGCTTTCCTGAGATTGACCTCCTCCATCAAATCCTCCGAACGTCCAGTTCAGTTCGGCGCCGTTCCTGACGCGAATCGTTCCAACACCAGTGATAATGCCGCCAGAAAGATTCAATTCCCGGACACTGCGTTCGTCGTCCACGCGGACCACGCCGTTCGGAAGGAAAGCCCGGTCTTGCGGCCCCGGGATGCCAGCCGGTTTCCAGTTCTGCGGATCCAACCACTCGCCAAATTCTGTGATCCAGGTGTAGTCCGTCGGCACTGCGTTGTTGACCGCGAGGGTGAAGTCTTTCGTTGCGCTCTTGCCTGCGGAATCCGTCACGCGCGCGGTGAAGATGCTCACGCCCGGCGCTGTTGCGAGGCCCTGAATCTTGCCCTCGGTCGAGAGCGTGAAGCCTTCGGGGAGCTTGCCGCCGATGAGCTCAAAGGTGTAGGGAGGAACCCCTCCATTGGCGACGAGCGGCTGAACGTAGAGCTGGCTGGTGGAAGCCCGTGGAAGCGCCGGGGGAGTGCTGAACTCAACCGGAGCAGGCGAACCCGGCGGGACGGAAGCAGTGTAAACCTCGATCTCATGCACCTTGTAGAGGTTGACGTTCCCGCTGTTCGACTCAGCGAAGACGACGCGCAAGCCAGTGGCATCCTCGGCATCAAATGTGAGTGAAGCCCACCCATCTCCCGCCGGGCTGTTGTGAGTATCATCAAAAACCGCGGCTCCTCCCACGAACTTGGCGCGGATCAACTCCGTGCCATTAAATCCACTCGTGAGCCCTTTGACATCGCGCCAATTCCGCTGGCTCAGGGGGAGCGCTGTCTCGCTTGTGACCTGAATGGAAAGCGTCTTCACAGTGGAGCCGCCCGCCGCGCCGCTTTCATTGGATTTCCACAACCGCAGATGATTAACCCGCGCCACATCGAATCCCACGCCAAGGAACGCGATGCTCGTGTTGTTGTCCTCGGTGGTCCACGTGAAAGTTGTCAGGCTGCCGTCGATGGCGTTCGGGGGCGTGTTGTCGCTGATGCGCCCATTCGGAAAGCCTTCGACGACTTTGAGATTTACCGGATCACCGGCCGCGGAAGGTGGGCATTTTCCTCCGGTCCCGGCCAGGGCGATCTTGTTGAACTCATCCGGACCCAGCGCGCGCTGATAAATGCTCAGTTCATCAATCTGCCCGTCCATCTCGAAGCCTCCCCCGGCCCGGCTGCCAATGCGCAGCGGGCCGGGGACGTCGTTCACGGGCGTCGTGTCAAACTGATCCGCTCCGAGTTGCGCGCCATCGACGTAGAGGCGGACGGCGCTTTGCGAGCGTGCGATGCCAATGTGGTACCAACGGTTCGCCACCGGCGCCCACTCGGACTGCGCGGGATTGCTCGCCGAACCGTAAGCGAACGAAAGCAGGAAACCTCCCGTGGCTGGATTCGATTGAAGGCCGAATTCCCAGCCGCCCGGCTCGGTGCCCCTTTGGCGATGAATGAACGTCGTGGATTTGACCTTGTTCCATCTTACCCAAAGTTCGATCGAGAGATCGCTCGGGCCGAAGTTCCAGATCGGGGCATCCGGGACCGAGATGAAATCATCCACGCCATCGAAGAGAAATCCCAGGCCGGCCTCTCCTGGCGCGAAAGTGGCGCCGTTGTTGGGCTGGCCGGAGTGCAGGCCCAGGGTGTCATCCGCGTTCCCCTCGGCGCGCCACCAGGCGATCATGCCGCCGGGGACCGGCTGGCAGGGGACGCCTCCGGTTCCCTGAGCCAGAACCGACGCCGAGACCAGCATCAACAACAAGTTGAGAAGAGCGCGGGCAGAAATTCGAGCAATGCGCGACATGCGGCGATGATGGAATCGCGAATGCACTTTTACAACCCTGAAGGAGTGAGGTGGACGCGCGGCGGTGCATCCACAAGTTGTCGGTAGATGAGCGCGGAATTCATTCTGCCGGACCGCGGAAACGGAACCCGCACCTTATTCTTGTCCGGGCTCCGGAGGACTCGCACCTCCCTGCGGAATTCCGCGCTCCGACACCACGCTTGGTCACGCCCTATCTTGAGGTCCTCTCGTTACCGACAACTTCGAGAGGCACCGGCAGAAGCATCTGTTGCTCTTCTTTTATCCTAAAAACAGATGTTCGGATTCACAGAAGGAAACGAGGGACAGTAACTTCGACAGACATTCCCCGGCGATCCGCGCTCACCCAGCCGGTGAAGTCCGGGAGACCAAGAAAACCCAGCCAAATCCTTCTCACTTAGTTTACTTTGTTACCTTCTGTTCAAATCAACTGCTGTTTTCAGGTTCAATTGACTCACTGCGCCGTTCCAAAAGGCAGCGGGACGATGGTTGCGGATGTTTCCCCCGACTGGCTGCGAAGCGTGAGTGTGGCTCCGATTTGATTGGTTTCGCGGCGCACATAACCGAGTGCGATATTGGCGTTGAGCAATGGGGAAGCGAGGACGCTGGTGAGGTAGCCGACTTCCTTGCCGTCTCTAAGAATCTTGTCGCCTTTCACCGGGAGCGGGGAAAGTCCGTTCGCAAGGCGGAGTCCGCGAAGAGCCTTGGCGACCTGCCCGTAAGTTCGGATTCGCGCGATGACTTCCTGTCCGATGTAGCAGCCCTTGGTGTAGCTGATCGCGGTTTGATCGATACCGGCTTCGGGAGGAAGATTGGTCTCGTCCATGTCCGCACCGTAACGCGGGATTCCCGCCTCGATGCGTGCCGCTTCGAGCGCACGCCAGCCGCAAACCGAGCCGCCGATTGGCCGGACAGCAGCAATGGCTTTGTCGAACACGGCTCCGAGACTCGCCAGCGGAACGAACAGATCAAATCCTTGAGAGCCGCAGCGAGCGTGACGAATGACGTAAATCTCACCATGAGTTTCATCCTTCGCCAAGACGTGCGTCCTCTCCTTCATCGGCAGCGTCGAAACAAGCCTCATCTGCTGCAACGCATCACTTGCGCGTGGCCCTTGAAGGCTCAGGAGTCCGTAGTGGGGCGCGACATCGACGATCTGGACCTCGTCCGCGATGATATATTTGTCGAGGCGTTGTGTGATGGCACCGGTCAGGCCGGGCTCGAAGTCGAGGAGGAGTTCATTCTCGAGCGCGTAGATGTTCAGATCACTGACCATCTTGCCCTTGGCCGTGACAAGTGCGGCATAGCAGCCATCGCCTGTCTTCAGTTTCGCCACGTCGTTCGTCACCTGACCGTTGAGGAACCTCTGGCGATCTCCGCCTACGAGGCAAAGGCGGCTGCGGCTACTCAGGTCGATGACGACCGCGCCTTCCTTGAGCGACCGGTGCTCGTCCAGAAAACTGCCGTAGTGATCAACAACTTCGAGGCCATCGATTTCTGCAAAGGTGCCGCCGAGTTGCTGGTGAAGCTCGTGAAGTGGAAGTGGGGTCATGGTGTGGGTAAATCGATGCGTGTCTGGTAGCGGCAATCCTAGCGCAGCGCCTTTCCGGACGCAGGGTCAAAGTAATGCGCGCTACCGATCCGGAGTGTGACCTGGATTGTGGCACCGTGTGTGAGTTGCACGTCCGGCGCCACGCGCGATGTCAGGCAGAGCGACCGCGCCTGCAATTGAAGATGGGTTTCGTGACCGAGTGGCTCGATCCGATCTACAGTGGCTTCGAAGTCGAAATACTGCTCCTGGACACCAGTCAGTTGGTGAACACGAACGTGCTCAGGCCGGAGCCCCATCAGAATGGGAGTTTCAACATGGGCGCGGAGGGCGACATCAGGAACGCCCGGCAGGAAGACTTTTATTGCGGGTTGATCATCTGATTCGCTGACGAACAACCAGCGCGCTCCATCAGGAACAATGCGTCCGGGAATCAGGTTGATGGCCGGCGTGCCGATGAAGCCTGCGACGAAGGTGTTGATCGGATGATTGTAGAGATCGAGCGGCTCGCCGATCTGTTGGAGCTTGCCCTGGTGAATGACGGCGATCCTATGGCCGAGGGTCATTGCTTCGACCTGATC